>DANX01000063.1 GCA_002502295.1 Euryarchaeota archaeon UBA561
GGCGAATTGGACTTGTTTGTGCTCAACGTTCGCTACCAATCTACGGAGGGCCCCGACGTAGACACGGTCTACCACGTTCGTGGTTATTCTGAAGACATGTCGCCCGACACGCTGACCTACATCGGCCAAGGCGACCTCGATTCAACTTCAGGAGCAGGTAACGACATCCGCTTTGACTTTGCATCGCTTGCGGTGCTCAACGACGGAGGCGTTGTTGTGGCTTACCACGATTCAACCGACCCCGACCCACTCTTTGCCGTAGAGTTGGAGATGCCTGCCTGATCATTCGACATCGGCAAACATACCAAGGATATCACCAAACAACGCCTTTGCGGTGCCAGTGCTCTTCTCAACCAGTCGCTTAACGATGAGTTCGGGTGTTGAACGGGCGAGGTGGTTTCGCTTGGGAGTGCGATCGACCAGCAACTCCAGGTCAGGACCAAGTCCACTCGCTTCAATGCCGTCTACTCGCATGTCGTCCCGTCCCGTTGATGCGAGGATGGCTGGGGCAAGATGAGTCACCAACAACATGGACGTGTCCGATTGTGCCTCGGCTGCCAGCAGCATACCGGCGATAATCCGGGCACCTGCACCGGGTTCAGTGATGGCTTCCAGTTCATCAGCGAGAATCAACTTCGGCGTTGGGTCGCTAACCACGGTGGCCAGTTCAACAAGGGTTTGTTCAAGCGCTCCAGCACTCTGAGTACCCCCAGCTTTGGCCAGAATATGCAGCGCCTCGACCTTACCAACACGCGCCTGTTTAGCCGGCACGGGTAGACCCATGTGGGCGAGGATGCACGCATGGGCCATGCATTCCAAAAGCGTGGTTTTTCCACCCGAGTTGGCTCCTGTTAGCAACGCAAGGGATTGTTGATCACCTTTGATGGCTGCTGAACCGAGGCCGTAGGTGACGGGATCCGGGTCAACACCAAGCAGGATATGCCTTCCTTCATCCAGCCAAAGACCGTGGTCGACAAGTTCAGGCATAACGCAGCGGTCCTTGCGCGCCCAGCGAGCGATGGCCAACCATTGGTCAACCTCGATGAGCCGACTTACGGCCTGTTCGCAGTGACCCTTCATGGGACCGAGCTGTCGAGCGAGGTTCACCAGATGATCGGTCTTCTCAGCCTTCAGTTTGGATTCGAGAGCGCTGTCGATGCCGTCGATGGTTTTTCGATCGATCTTGGCCGGCCAAGCATCTGTAAACAGATCAAACGGACATCGAAGGTGGGCCGGTTCAAGGAAAGCAGCAAGATGTTCACGTGCCTGTTGCATCGCTTCTTGAATGACATGGCCCGTCGCATCCCTTAGTTTTCGTTGAAACGAGGTCCCATCCGCCAAGGCTTCGAGCAACTCGGCTCCTGATAGCGCCATTTTCGCATCGTTCATGGCTTGCTCTACCTCGAGATTGACATCTTGTTCAAGTTGCTTGACCGTTTTCCACAATTCGTCTTTGATACGTGCGACCTCTTCGATTTGTGAGGCATCACCGAGCAAACCCATGGTTTCAGGAAGAGCCGAGAGGGGTTTCAGAGCCTTTTTGAGTTCGTTAAACGCCGCGTTTGAAGGCCACCTTCCGGCGCTCATTGCCTCTATCACGGAGCACACCACATCCAATGTCCTGCGGTTGTGAGTGAACCAATCGATGGTTCGTTCTGGGAGAATGAGGGCTTCGTCTGGCGTTGAGCCCAACACCAGCCACCCGTCCGGTGCCTCCATTGGAGCGCCCGAGCCCAACCAAGAAACGGTTTTGAACACCGTATAATCTTTCCAGGTCTCCTGATCGGTTGGTTTGAGAACTCGACAGTAGCGTTTGAGGTGCTCGAGGGGTTCAGATGAGACCACAACACGCTCGTACCGTTCCTGCTTTTCCTTCAATCGACCGAGGTTGCCCCATTCGTTCTGCTGTTCGTCCAACCATTCCGAATCAAGCTGCATGGCAGCGCCAATGAACCGACGACGTGGTTCCGGGTCGGCGATTGGCATGAGCAAACCCATGCGTTCCTTGGTGGCGGAACAGGCTGCGAAAGACTGGATGTGAGAGAGGAGGTGTTGGTGAAGTTTCTGGGCTTCTTTGGTGGCAAGAAACGTACCTTCCCCCCCTGCAAAGGAACGCGCAAGGGAAAGGGCACGCTTGACCGAGAGGCCTTCCACTTCCGCCAGCCGCCCTACATCGCCTGAAGCCAAGGTCGACACCACGGCTTCCTCAGAACCGAAATGTTCCTTCATTTTCGAAGCCATTCGCTCGCTGACACCCGGAAGCGTGGTCAAAACCATGCGGCACATCGTTTGTCAAGGGCTTAAGAGGATGACGCTCGGATTGAGGAAATTCTCTGGTTTTAGGCCGAGATTGGAGTTCAGCACACCCGTTGACCTTCGCCACCGTATTCAACCATCGGCGCCTGGAACAGGTCGTCGCACGTTCGGTTCACGATTGGAAGCGTGAGAGTGGACTGTGCCCAGTTGAGGGTATACCCTCCGGCAGCGCCCGGTGAGGGAACGTAATCGCGTCCAGTTTGGGAAAGGGTAATTTGAATTGAATCACCGGCGCTGATGAACACATCCATTGGCATGAATTCCATTTTGCCAGTGATGCTTTGGAAGCCCAAGAGGAATTCCTGCCCGTCTCGACCTCCCTCATGGAATCGGAAGTCCATCACGGCATGACCCAGACGCAGTCCGTTGCTATCGCTCATCTCGAGGTAACCGTGGGCGCCGTTTTGTGTATGGGGTGTAATGGCGATGTGGAACGACGGCATGCCTGCGATGTAAACGTCTTCCTCAAACGGGCCGTACGTCAACGTAATCGTTTCTGTGGTTGTAAGCATGGAGGCCCCAGAAGGGTTGAGATCGGCGCCTCCAATCTCGCGGTATTCGGTATCCGGTGCTGGGTAAGTGGATTCGAAGCGCCAACCGCCGTGGTTGTCTTGCATCTCAACGCCGAGCGTGGGTTGGCGTCCTTCTTCTCGCAAGTACCAGTCAAACCAATACAGCATCTCATCAGCCCAGTCCCATCGAAGCGTGTAGGGGAAAGCCTCCGCGCCTTCCCCAGACGGTAGACCGTTGTGACCGGAGCGACGGTCGGGGTAATCATGGGCCCATTGGCCTGCGAGTGTCTTAATTTCAATGCCAGCGTTCTCGATTTGTTGATGGATGGGGAAGGCCATGTGCGGGTCAACGTTCCAGTCTTGCATTCCTTGGATGAGGTAGACCGAACCGTTGTAATTTTCCACGACACGCTGGAGGAAGGAACGTTCAGTCCAGTAGTCGTTTCCGGCATAGGTCACCATGCCGCCCGACAAATAAGCAGCTGGACCGTTGACGTAGCCTTCGAGGTACCCTTCGCAAAGCGTGTGCGCATCCTCACTGTCGCCATCGATGCCAAACGAGCCGTATACACCGTTGTGCATGATGGCTCCACGGGCTTCCATGCTTCCATTTCGCCACATCAGTTCGTGAACACCAATGAGCCCAGACATCGGCACGATGGTGGCCAAGTGAGGATTTCCAAAGGTGGCTGCCTGCCACGGGGTTGAACCATCGTAGGATTTGCCGATCAATCCGACGTTGCCGTTTGACCAAGATTGTGTCCCCAACCACGTGACGGCAGCATCAATACCGCGCTGTTCATCGGTCCCCATCAAGTCCATGCAGTGGTTGGATTCACCGGTTCCAAAGACGGAAACTTGAGCGACTCCAAATCCGTGAGGAACGTAATTTTCAATGAGCATTTTGCCGAGCCGGTCTGCCGGTGTAAGCGCATCAACGTCGCCGTCATTGTAATACGGGCCAACTTCAGCAATGACCGGAACGTGACAGGAAGCATCGAGGCTTTCACTTTCCCAATCACAGCCTTCGATGACCGGCAACCACAAACCAAGGTGAACTTCGGCATCGCCGGTCAAACCTGCGCCACCGTCGGCGGCGGTGATGGTCGGCACTGGAACATAGACCGAGCGAACGGCATCGATTGGGTAGGAACCGTTCACGCTCACCCGAGCGTAGATGTCTTGGTCGTTGTAAACGAGGTCGGAACGGTCCCATGGCTCGGGGTAAACGTTGTCTTCTACCTGTTCCATCGTTTCGATGGCATCCTCACCGAAACATCCGGCAAGCATGCTGGTCGAGAAGAGCAGCACCACCAAGACGGGTTTGATGTCCATCAATCCACGGGGTGCAAAGGCTTGATTTGAACCAATCGGAACCGTGTGCTTCACTCGCCGTCGGAATCGTCGGAGGTTTCAGCCTCTTGATTGGCCATTTCAGCGCGAACTTCGTCCATGTCGAGTTCTTGCAACTTCGCAATCAAGTCGGAAAGAGCGTCTTCGGGCAGGGCACCGGGTTGCATGAAAACACCAATGCCTTCCTTGAACGCAATGGTCGTTGGAATCGAGCGAATACCGAACATGCCAGCAAGCCCTTGCTGTTCTTCGGTGTTGATCTTTCCAAAGACGACGTCTGGGAAGGCTTCCGAGACGCGTTCATAAACGGGACCGTAGGCTTTGCAAGGACCGCACCACTCGGCCCAAAAATCAAGAATCACGAGTTCGTTGTTTTCGATGGTTTCCGCAAAGATGGGCTCGCTGAGTTCGAGGGTGGCCATGCGTGCAACCTGTCATCCCGCCCTTTTGAAGGCATGTGATAGCCTAGGGCCAGAGGAACGCGCTTATCAGCCGCCAATCGTTGCCTCACCCATGAGCCGCCGTTTGACCCTCGCACTTCTCATTGTCGCCCTGTTCCTTGGCCAAAGTGCAAACACCGTCCTCCTCGATGACCAAGCAACCTCAAGCGAAGCAGGTGCGCGGTCCGCCGATGTCCGAATCAGTGAGATTCTTGTGTCCGCTTCATCCGAGGATTACAACGGCACCGATTGGAACAACGACGGGGACATTGGCTCAATGTCTGACCAATTCATTGAGTTATGGAACGCTGGTACCGAACCGGTCGATGTTTCGGACTGGCTGCTTGATGACGTGGCCGGGGGCGGTTCTGCTCCGTGTCGACTGGCTTGGAACACCACCATCGAAGCGGACGGCTACATCGT
This sequence comes from Euryarchaeota archaeon UBA561, assembly GCA_002502295.1. GTDB lineage: Archaea > Thermoplasmatota > Poseidoniia > Poseidoniales > Poseidoniaceae > Poseidonia. Next base: position 5,045 of record DANX01000063.1, read on the forward strand.
GATTTTCCGTGCAAGCTCTCGAATTGAACTCGACTACTGGGACGGGGATACCGCCACCATCTCCGACAGTGCGGGGAACGTTGTTGACACCCTTTCTTTCCCCGGTGAGGATTCATGGTGGGACACAAGCTACGCCAAGGGGGCCAACAACAACGTGTCGAAAGTCTCACCACCCACGCCGGGATGGGGCGACGGTGGAACCTACGCTTTCGCGCAGAACATGGTCCGATGCTACGGCCTCAACGACAACGTTCATTCCGGTGCCTACGTGCTCAAGGGACGAATCGTCCCGATGACCGGAGAAGCCGATGTCATGAACAACGGTCATGTTTTGGTGAAGGACGGCATGATTGAAGGCGTTTGGGAAAACGACGTGCCTTCCGACATCCAACTCACCAACGTTCCCGTGATCGAGACCAACGGCACCATTTATCCGGGTCTGCTCGATCTTCACAACCACCTTCACTACAACCAAGCACCGCTGTGGGACATGACTCCCCATCTGTCGGAAAACAACCGCAATGCGTGGGGCGGCTACAACAATCGCTACGAATGGAAAAACCATCCAGATTACAGCGAGCAAGTCACCAAACCCAAGATGCTGGTTCATTCCGGACCCTATTGGAACATGGAATCCCAAGCGATGAAGTACATCGAAATGAAATCACTCGTCGGTGGGGCGACCGCTGCCCAAGGTGGACCAAGCAACCCTGACGACAGTTACGCAACCGTGCTATCGAGGAACATCGAGGACTACAACTTTGGCAGGGACGAGATTCACACAAAAGTGACGGAACTCACCTCAGACTACGTCGGAAATCACATCAAAACGGGCAATGCAAGCGGAGAATTGGATGCGTGGTTTATCCACATCGCCGAAGGCGTTGACGAGCGAAGCCGTGGAGAGTTTGATATCTTGGTCCAGAACAACCTGCTGGTCGGTGAACTCGTCCTGATTCACGGCGTTGCGCTCGGAGCACAGGAATTCTCAAAGATGGCCGAGGTCGGTGCTACCCTAGTCTGGTCGCCACTTTCCAACCTCTTGCTGTACGGCCAAACCGCTGATATTGCTGCCGCAAAGGAAGCCGGCGTCCACATTGCACTGGCTCCTGATTGGGCACCATCCGGATCAAAGTCTCCGCTTCATGAACTCAAGGTCGCCGACCTTTGGGACGACGAAATGCTTGGAGATATCTTCACGGATTACGAACTGGTTGACATGGTCACCGCCGGTGCCGCCGAGGCAACAAACTGGGACAGTGAAGTTGGCACCATTGCCCCGGGCATGGTCGCCGACCTGGTCGTGGTTGACAACATCCATGCCAACCCGTATCGGAACCTCATTAACGCCATCGACCCCGACGTTCGTTTGACCGTGGTCGGGGGAATTGCTGTTTACGGCGATGCTGACATCATGACGGCGTTAAAGGGCTCAGACAACGAACCCGCCGGCAAATTTGGTAAAGCGGTGGATGTGACGTTCCTCGCTGCCCCCGAGGGAGCGCAAACCTGGTCAAGCATCGTAGAGAACCTGACGATGGCCATGCGCTTCGACACCGATGAAATGAGCGCTGCTTTCGGTGATGCAAGCGACTTTGACAGCGTCACTCGAGACATGTCCTACGTTGGCTTGGACCCGTGGTACACCTACGGTGATGAACGTTATTTCAACGTCCTCAACGGCTCAGCAACCGCCAATTTCCAGATCGAGATGTCGTTGCTGTATGACCGTTATTATGACCGAGCGGAAAACCTTCCTGGCGTGACCGATTTTGATGTCATTGAAGAACCAGAACCGCAACCGTGCGCAGACGGTAGCATGCCTCCTTGCGCATCCACTAACCCCGGAAACGGAGGGGAGGTAAACGAAGATGATACGACCGAACCGACCAATTCCAGCGACGATACCAACAATGCTGATACTGGAAACAACGGCCAGAACAGCGCACCCGTTGACACCTCGCAGGCCGAAGAAGAAGACGTAGAAGGCACAGCCTTGATGCTGTTCTTCGGTTTGGTTATCGTGATGTTAACCGCCTTGTACTTCGTTTCCCGAGGAGGAGAAGACGCGTTGGCGGCAGAGGTCCAAATTGAGAAGATGTGGGACGAACAAGAGGCCGCTGCCAAGAGTGCCGAGAGCTTTGTCCCTGCGCCTCCGCCCATGGCTCCGCCGGGCGATGAGAACGAGTGATTAGGCCAAGTCCCACTCAGGCCCGGAGGCCGTGTCGGTCACGACCACACCCAAATCGGTAAGTTCGTCTCGAATCTTGTCGGCCAGTGGCCAGTTTTTGTTTGCTCTTGCCTCACCTCGTTGAACCAAAAGCGCCTCGACTTGGTCGGCGATTTCTGCCTTGCGTGGGTCTTCTTCGGGCTCTGCCAAAGCCACCTCTTGCGATGGAAGCACTCCAAGAACGCGCCCTGCGGTTTCCTCAAGCAGGTCAACAGCGTAATGAGCGAAGGCGTTTCGGTCAGCTTCGTCAAGTTCCAACGTCAGCGTCTTGCTCATCTCTCGAACCATCCCAAGCACCTTGGCAACCGCTTCACGAGAATTGAAATCATCGTCCATGGCTTTGGCAAAACCCTCACCCATTTTCTCCAGCAGGCCTAAGGAACGCGCCAAGGGGTGTGATGAGGCGAGGTCGGGTTGAGGGAGAGCGACTGGGGGGCCGTTGCGGCTGGTTTTGAGCGCGTTGACATAACATTCCAGAAGGCGGTTGTAATTTCGCTCCGCATCGTTGAGCAAGCTTTCGTTCATGTCGATCGGCGAACGGTAGTGAGCATTGATGAGGGCAAAGCGCAACACCATGGCATCAACCTGAGCGAGAATGTCCCGAATCGTCCAGAAGTTTCCGAGCGATTTGCTCATCTTTTCCCCATCGATGTTGACAAAACCATTGTGCAGCCAATGGTGGACCACCGGTGAGTGTCCGGTGTGGCATTCTCCTTGACAAATCTCGGCCTCGTGGTGTGGAAAGCGTAGGTCATGCCCGCCACCGTGGATGTCAAACTCCTTGCCAAAGTAATCCATTGACATCGCCGTGCATTCAATGTGCCAGCCCGGCCTTCCCGGACCCCAAGGTGAATCCCATGTTGGCTCCTCAGGTTTGGCCGCCTTCCACAGGGCGAAATCTTTGTGATCTCGTTTTCCCGACGCACTGGCGTCAACTCGACCACCGGCACCTGAGCGAACGGCATCAATGGATTGGCCGGTCAATTGGCCGTATTTTTCTGGGGCTGATTCCACGTCAAAATACACGCCGTCATCGGCCACGTAGGCATGGCTCTTATCGATCAGGTCTTGCGTAATGCGAATCATGTCGTCCACGTAGTCCGTGCAGCGTGGGTAATCATCGGCCCGCAGAATGTTCAGGGCATCCATGTCTTCGTAATAGCTCTCGATGTTTTGGTCAACCAGCGTTTTCCAATCCCCTTCAAGTTCCTTGGCCCTTTTGATGATCTTGTCGTCAATGTCGGTGAAGTTTTGCACGTAATGTACATCGTACCCGCTGGCTTCGAGCCAGCGATGAATCAGGTCAAACGCAAGGTAACATCTCGCATGGCCAAGATGACAGCGGTCGTAGACCGTTACACCGCACACGTACATTGAGACCTTCCCGGGTTCGAGTGTGGTGAAATTCACCTTTCCTCGCCGGCGAGTATCGTGCAAGCGGATGGGCATGGGCTTCAAAGGGGGGCTGGGACGGGTTGCACTTGAAGGTTCATACGAGACCCGGGGTTGCCATGCAGTATGGGAGACAAAGCACCGAGCCGCATCTTTGTCTCAGGGGTTAACGGGCACATCGGAAATCACATCGTTCGTGATCTGTTGGACCACGGATACGCCGTTCGTGGTTCAGTTCGGGACCTCAACGACCCGATGAAAACAGATCATGTACGAGCACATGCAAGTGACCTCGGTTGCGAAGACCGACTTGAATTGGTGGAGGGAGATGTGCTCGATGCCGACGGTTGGGCCGAGAAGATGCAGGGATGCGATGGACTGTTTCATACCGCCACCATCTACTCAACTCGGGGAACGGCCAATGAGATTCTTGACACGGCCAACAAAGGCACAACTCACCTGCTCCATGCAGCGGCAGAGGCAGGCATTCACCGCGTGGTCTACACGTCGAGCACGGCAGCCGTTGGGACGGAACCAAAAGGACGAATAAAGGATGAATCCGTGTGGAACACCGATGCCTCACTGCCCTACACCTTAGCAAAAACGCAATCCGAACATCTGGCTTGGGAACTCGCTGAAGAACTCAAACTGGACCTCCGCGTGATCAACCCTACCGCAGTTCTTGGGGGTGGATTTGTTCGCCCCACACCCAGCGTTGATTTTTTCCAAGACGCCATCGCTGGAAAATACCCGGTCGTGCCGAAATTCCCAATGTCCGTTGTTCATGTACGCGACGTCGCTCGAGCCCATCGGCGGGCCTTCGAAGTGGACGAGGCCGAGGGAAGGTTCATTCTTGCGCCACACGCCAACATCAGTCTAGCCACCATCTGTAAGCGAATACGAACCCTCAATCCGTCAACCAGAGCCCCCCGTTTTAGCCTGCCAAACCTGCTTGTTCCCGTGGCGGTGTTTCAAGATTGGATTGGAGGAAAATTCGGTCGTCAGCGCTACCTCACACGAGCCGTCGCCAAGAACATGATGGGAGGGGACACCAACTACTCAAGTGCCAAAGCAGAGGAGGTCCTCGGCATGAAATGGGAGGACTTTGACACATGCATCCAAGATACGGTCGACGTCTTCCTTTGACGACCAAACAAGGTTTGTTTTTGGCGCATGCGAGCTACCTTATGCCCACGTTAACCATCGTCCTCGCCATGCTGATTCATGGGTCGGACGAGCCTCGAGCCATTCCCTTTTTCATTTCGGAGACCGACGCTACAGGATGGCAAGATGCCGTGTTTACCTTTGGATTAACGGTGAGTGGCTTCGTTCAAATGGCCTATGCTTGGCACCTCTACCACACGCTTGACGCGGAACATCCGAAACTATGGTTTGCGGCAACCTGCGCAGGTATGCTTGCGGCCGCCAACACCGTTCTCGTCAGCCATTTTGACATGTACAATTACATCAATCCACACATCTTGACCGCCATGGTGGCCTTTGGCGGAGGCGTCATTTGGGCCTACCTTGCCGGCCGGGCACTCGGATCGGGCGCAACCCTCCGAGGTGGCCGACTTCGACGAGGAGGATTTACCATGGCTGCTTTTGGATTCATTGTGATGGTGATCGCTTTTCAAACGGCGGCCGGCGAGGTCAATCCAACGGGACTAACAACCGTTGAATTCCTCAACCAGGCCCAAGATGGCGTGCGTATTGCTGCACCGGCGGAATACATTCTCGTCGCTGGATTGATGGTCTGCCTCGCGTCCTTCCGTAATGAGTTGTTGGCCAAGGAAAACCAAACTACAACCAACCGCAAAGACAACGACGGAACGGACGATTGAACGCCTTAGAGCGAGCGCAAAGCGAGAAGTTCGTTCGGAATCGTGTAGGTGTAGGAAGAGGTAGGTCCTTCCAACGTCAGGGCGGTGCCTTCACTGGAAAAGGAAATGTTGTCAAAGGTGCTTTGGATGGTGTGGAGCGGCATGTTGGCCACCAAAGCGCCCTTTTTCGTGATTGAAATGCCGGTTGGGACCGAGGGTGGCGTGGATTTGAACGCCAGTAAGTCGTTGTCAAGGCTGACGTCTCCTAGACCTGCAAACATGCGATGGAAGGCGGAAGATATGGCCTCCCAATCATCGTTGAATGTCAACTCCATGCCACCGTCTCTGCGTTGACCTGTTTAGCCCTTTGGGGCACACCTTCCCTTTTTTGTGCGGCGTGCTGATGCTTGGCGGCCATGGCCAAGACTTTCTCGTCAAGAGAAGAGATGGCCACCGTTGAGCGCAAGGTTCCTAGCGGCGGAACATCGGTTGTTTTTAGAAACACATGAACGCTTAACTTTCGATGACTCAAGAGGTGTTCAACCGTGCCACAAACCAGCCAATCTTGGTCTGGAGTCATGGAGTTGGCTTCGTGGTATAGCGGTCCCCACAGCCCAGCAAACATGCCCGACAGCGGTCGTTGATGGAGAACGGGACGCCCATCTCCAGCGATTTCAACCACGGCCAACATGGAGATGGCTTTGACGCGACTTTTTTTCGGCGTGGGAAAAAGTTCAGGCTCGTGTCGACCCTTGCACGTTGATTGAATGGGGCAACCACCGCACTTCACGCGCCGAGGTGTGCACACCGTAGCCCCCAGTTCCATCAAGGCTTGATTCCAGTCGCCCGGCCGCTCGGAGGTCAGCGATGAGTCAGCCCACGCTTGAACCGCTTTGGGGGCTGGATCGGGTTGCGCGGTGTGTCGCGCCATCACACGTCGAATGTTACCGTCTACGCAAGCAACCGGCTGGCCAAATGCAATGCTTGCCACGGCAGCAGCGGTGTACGGGCCAATTCCAGGAAGTGAAAGGAGGTCTTCGTAGTTCTTCGGCAACGCACCATCAAATCCGCCTTGGTCGCTTGGGAGCATAACCTGTCGACTCAGTGCATGGAGCCTACGGGCGCGGCTGTAGTAACCCGCTCCCTCCCATGCTTTGAGAACGGCATCCACTTCAGAGGTCGCCATGGACTCAATGGTCGGAAAAGCCTCAATCATGCGTTTCCAGTACACCATTCCGCGACTGACCTGGGTCTGTTGAAGGAGGATTTCGCTGAGGAGGATGGCCCATGGGTCGTTGGTGTTGCGCCAAGGCAACTCGCGCTGATGTGTATCGTACCATGCCAGCAAATTCCGGTGGTCGTTGCAAGAAAGCACGCCTCAACCTCAAGCTTCTGCAGGCTCTTGTGCAGGTTCTGCTGCCGCTTTTTGAGCTTCGATTTTGGCGTCGTTGGCCTTGATTTGCTCCCAAACCAGCTCGGCAACGTCCTTCACTTCCATTTCAGCACCAATGGCACTCAAACCGTCGGTGACCATGGTTGAACAGAACGGACATCCGACCGCCACGGTGTCGGCACCTGTGGCGGCGAGTTCCTTTGAGCGAATCACGTTGACTCGGTCGTACCCTTCGTCAACAATTTCTTCCATCCACATCTGAGCGCCTCCCGCACCGCAACAGAAGGATTCTCGGCCGTGCCGTTCGGGTTCGACGTCAACGCCACCAATCGCACTGCGCGGGGCATCCAATTCCCCACCGATACGACCGAGATAGCACGGGTCGTGGAAGGTGACAGAGCCGTCATGCTTGGGCTCAGGTAATTTCCCTTCTGCCTGAAGATGATTGATGAGTTGGGAGTGATGCATGACTTCAATGTCCTCACCTCCGTAGTCTTTGTACTCCTTTCCGAGGGTGTGGAAGCAATGAGGGCACGAAGCGACGATTTTCTTCACCCCGATCTCCTCAAAGGTTGAGAGGTTGGTTTCAGCGAGCATTTGGAAGAGGTATTCGTTCCCAGCACGCCGTGCTGCATCACCAGTGCACCCTTCCTGCATACCGAGGATTCCAACATCAAGACCGGCTTCCTTCATGATGCTGATGGTGTCCCTTGCCACCTTTTTGTTGCGTTCATCAAACGACGCAGCGCAACCTGCGAAGTAAATGTATTCGGCGGGTTCGGCGACCTTGACATCCAATCCATCGGCCCAATCTCCACGTTCGTGGGCTGGTAGACCGTAGGGGTTGGAGTCTGATTCAAGGTTCTCGATGGTGGCCATTAGCGGCATGACGGTCTCTTCAACGCTCTCGTCAAACTCCATTCGCTCCATCATGAGGTGGCGTCGCGCATCCGTCAATTTTGGGACGTGGTCGATGTAGATGGGGCAGGCCTCCACGCAGGCATGGCACGTCGTACAGGCCCAAATCGCGCCTTCGCCGAACCGGGCAATGATGTCCTCGTCGGGCTTTTCGTCAGCAAAGAGGGTGGTGGCGTTGTCGTTGGCATAGTGGCGTACGTCGTGAATGATTTGCATTGGATTGAGGTCTTTGCCGCTGGCATAGGCTGGACAGACATCTTGACAGCGAGCGCACGAGGTGCAAGCCCAACCGTCGATGAGGTCCCTCCATGAGAAGTCGGTGTAATTGACAGCGCCAAAGGATTCGAGGTCAAGTTCGTCAAGCAACACGGCTTTTCCGTCTTCCCCACGGGCCAACGGTTCCATCGTCGCCATTGGGCGCAGGTCATGGAAAAAGACGTTGGGGAATGCCATCACCAAGTGCATGTGCTTGGACAGTGGGATGAGGAACAAAAACACGCAAATGGCCAACATGTGAGCCCAGTAGGCCGCAATCACAACGCTGGTTGAAGGAACCAATGTTGAGGCGACCCAGAAACCGATGGGTTCCCAGGTTTTGGAGATGGTCGCCTCACCGGCTTCGACAACAAAAGAGGTCGTGGTGATGGTCATGATGAGGAGAAGAATGACGTTGCCCTCAAGTTGCGACTTTCCTTTCAATTTTTCAGGTGTGAAAATCAAACGGCGAATGAGCGCAAGAACACAACCAACGAAGGCAATGGTGTAACCTACTTCGACCACTAAATTCCAAGGCCCTCGAAGCAACGTAGGCAGAACTTTTTGCGAAAACTGGTTGCCGCTCGCCAAATCAAACATGTCGGTGGAAAGCATAAGGAAACCCCAAAACATCAGAACGTGGATGCCACCGGCAACACGATCCTTCAGCACTTTCTTTTGCCCCAACCATCCGCTGAGAACTTCCGATACACGCGTTCCCCAGTTGTCAAACCGATTTTCCGGTTTTCCTTTGAGTACGAGCTTTGTCGCTTTCATAACCTGATAGCCAAAAAAGCCCCCAGACACCCCGAAAAGAACCAACAGGATGGCCCAACCAGGAATTGGCCCGTAGTCCAAAAACAGGGGGTGTTCCATCATTCTCACCGCTTTGACGCCTTGGCGCCATGTTGCCGAGGGAGAGCGGCACTTTCAATCCACCGTAAAAACTGAGTTGATTTTAATCACTGTGCAAGAAGGAATATGAAGCCGAGCCCAATCAAAGACACATGGGTGAGGTGCCAGCGCTTGTGGTGGCGAGTGCCCCTGGGAAATGCATCCTCTTTGGAGAACATGCCGTGGTTTACGGTGAACCCGCAGTTGCTGTCGCCATCGAACAGCGTCTCACCGTTTCAATGACCGCTGCTCAGTCGTGGAGTGTTGACGGAAGCGCCCTTGACAAAACCAAGCACCCCCACATCACCATGCTCAAGGAAATTTGGCTCGAAGATGCTGAACCCATGGCCTTGCACATCTCCGGTGATATTCCACGAGCATCGGGTCTCGGGTCGAGTGCAGCCTTGAGTGCAGCGGTCGGTGCTGCTATGCACCAACTCGCGAACCCCGGCAAAGGGATTGACCGGGATGGTTTGAGTGCCTTGGCACATCGCGCCGAAGCCCATGCGCAAGGTGGACGGGCATCGCCGTTGGACGCATCCACCAGCGTTGAAGGAGGTGTTGTGGTGTTGTCGGACCAGAGGGAAACCGTTGGACAGTGGATCTACACGCGTCAATTGGCCACGCCGGAAGGGAAGCGTTCTTGGGAGGTTCACAAGCTTACGCCTCAACATGACGAAGTTTACCTCGTGCTGGGAAACACCGGCATGCACGCACCAACCTCACAACAGGTCGACATGGTGGCCGAAGCCCTCGCTGAAAATCCTTC
>DANX01000115.1 GCA_002502295.1 Euryarchaeota archaeon UBA561
CTTCTACTTTGTTGGTTGAGAGTCCGTTGATAAACGGAAGAATCTCAGAACCCTGCAAGAGAAGTGTGTAGGCACGATGCCTGACCATGCCCATGGTTCATCCTCAAGCAAAGGATTCGCCACAACCACACGATGAACTTGCATTGGGGTTGTTAATCTTGAATCCGCCGCCCATCAATCGGTCAACGTAATCGATCTCAATTCCGTTCAAGAGATGGCTAGATGCCGTGGGAACCAACACTCTGAAACCGTTGATGGTCAATTCCTGGCATTGCGTTTCGGTGGATTCGACGATTTGCAGGTCATACATGTATCCCGAGCAACCTCCGCTCAATACTCCGACGAGAAGCGCATGACTGCGGTCGTCTCCAAAGGCATCCTCAAGCATGGTGGTCGCTTTTTCAGTGAGGGTCAAATGGACATCCACAACGTCGGGTGAATGCACTTGAATCGCCGGTGCAGAGTCGCATGTACCGCAGTCCATGATTTCCCCATCCAGTCAACGTTTTTGAACTTGACCGCAGATTGACAATGTTTCATCGCTGCTTCTTCCGTTTCTTGTCCAGCGCTTTTTGAAGAATGTTACATCGTCGGATTTGGTCCTTCGCCCTGCGTTTTGCGTCGTCGGCCAGTCCACGCGGTATGGCTTGTTCAAAGCACTTGATGGCATCGTTGTAGCGTTCCATTTCGGCGTAGGCAGTTCCCATGTTGTACAGTGTCTCGCCACGAACTTCCGTTGGTCGAATCAACATCGCCTGGTGGTAGGATTCAACGCATTTTGGATATTCTTCAAGGAAGTAGTAAGCGTTGCCCCGGTTGTTCAAAATCCGGATGATCATCGCATCGTCTCCTGCAAAAGCAGGCAGTGCACGGTCAAAGCATGAGAGTGCTTCTTTGTACTTTTTGTCATCAATAAGTTGCACACCTTGGTTGAACCAACTGACATCTTGATTTGAGATGGCGTTGGACATGGTGGATTGAGGTGGATTGTTTGCGACACTTTGCGCCGCATCCAGCGCAGCTTTGGCGAGATCAACCTCTGGCTGTGGTGTTGCCTCAACGGTTCTTTGTTGGGGCTCAATCGGGGTGAGAAGCAAGGATGCTTGTGCCGATTGCTCAGCAGAAGATTCCATGAGAATGGGTGGTGGTGTGGCAGGTTGTGGTTCAGCGTTCTGTTTTACCTCCAGCGAGCCCATAATCGCTGTTTTTGGCATTTGTTCTGATGGCAACACTTCTGGTTGGCTGTGAGCTTGCGGGACGCTTGTTTGTTGTGCACTCGGTTCCTCGTTGGCTATACTCACCGCTTTTGCGTGGCATTTCTGTGCCGTCTCTAGATCGCCAGCTTGTTCAAGCGAACGTGCGAGTCCTGTCCAGTGGTCTGACACGCTCTGTTCGGTTTTGATGAGCTCCTTCCACATCAGCACCGCATCGCTGTGCTGAAGACTGAGTGAAAGGGCTCGGGCCCGTTTTGGACTGGCTTCTTTTGGCATGAACTCGAGGGCTTCTTTGGCCATCTCTGGGCCTGCCGGTAACGTCGGTGGAAGGCCTGAAACTTGGTCAAGAACATCGCTTTCACCCTGCGCGAGTTGCAACAACATTTCGATAAAATCAGCACGTATTGGGTGGTCGTTCTCCATGCCGATAATGACCCTTGCCGCATCAATGTAGGTTTCAATGAACCCTTTTTCCTTTGCCAACTCTGCCATCTTTTCTGCGGCTTTTTGATAACCAGCATCCGCTTCTATGGCTCGCTTGTAGCTGGTTATTGCGTCCTGAACAAGATCGGATCGTTGTTGAACTGAACCAAGGTTGAACCAACCTGGAGCGTGCGTTGGCTCCAGATTTTGGGCGTGTGTCATGGCTGCAATGGCGTGGTTGTCCAAATCCATGCGAGCCATGGCTCCACCAGCAATTCGCCATGCGGCAGCGTGCTGGGCACCGATGGTCTTGAGATGTGGCTTCAGCAAAGCGAGGGCCTCTTTTGGATTTCCTTCCTTGATGAGGGTCGTCGCTTGGTCCACCAGCGCATCGATGTCAACGCTGGGTTCCGGTTCGGGCAGTTCAGGCATTTCTGGCTCAATTTCACGTGTGATCTCTTGCTGCGCAACCACGACATCGGCGGCACTTTTGAGTTCATCAACGCTCAACTCCGCATCTTCATCGTGGTCGTGATGAATCGCCTCTTGCAGGAGGTCTTCTGGATTATCAATGCCAGCTTCTTCTGCTATTTCCTCAACCACTTTCATGTCAACTGACTGTGTGACCTCAAGCGATGGCTGCATTGCTTCCATCGACACGGAAATGCCGCTGTCCTTGCAACGTTCCTTGAGTTGTAGAAGGGCAGGGTGTCCTGGGAAAAATGTCAGTGCTTTGGTGGCCATCGAAAATGCACCTTCTAAATCGCCAATTCGTTCAAGAAGGATGGAAAGGTTCGCCGTGGCCGGTGCATGTTCGTCGTTGAGGTCGAGGCATATCTGGAACGATTGTCGAGCTCCGCGAGCATCTTGTTGTGCTTCGAGGAGCACTCCCCGATTGAACCATGCCATGTCGCAAGCAGGGTCCAGTGCAATGGCCTTGTTGAATGCTGCCAACGCTCCCTTGACGTCGTTTCGGCGGGTCCGTTCCTCACCGACCGTGAGCAGTACTTCGACCATTTCTTCAGGATTGTCAACATCTTCGAGTTCTGGGATGACGTCCCTTGGTGCCTGAGGTGTCGGTTCTACTGTTTCGGTGGCGGGCTCAATCGTTTGGTTTTCAACGGCCTCAATCGCCTGGTCAACGGAAGCCAATACCACTTCCTCCAATTCATCGGTTTCTCCGACATCAGCCATGTTCGTTTCGTCGCCGGACTCCACTTTGCCTCACCGCAACAAAAACGAATGATGAACCCTGCATAAGCCTTGCTTATGGTTGTCCATTCAATCAATCCTTACATTCAAGGGCTTGACCCCCTTCCAACACATATGGGAGATAAGCGACTGAAGGTGATTGGACTCGCTGGTGAATACCGTGCAACCTCTAAATCCGGCATGTTGGTTAATCTTGCATTGGAGATAGCGAAAGAGCAAGGAGCTGATGTTGAATTTTGGGATTTATCAGAACGCCCACTGCCCTTGGTTGGTGAAGAGGGTTGTTGGACCCATCCCAATGTGAAAGCGTTCCAATCTCTGCTTGAAGAATCGGATGCGTTCCTCCTTTCATCCCCAGAATACCACGGTACCATGTCTGGCGTCATGAAGAACACCTTGGACTGGATGTACGACAAACATGTCGGAGGCAAAGTCTTCGGGCTCATGTCCACCCTTGGCGGCGTCACCAACGCCAACACCCTCAATCATCTCCGAATATCGCTTCGTTGGCTCCACGGTTGGCCGGTTCCAGAACAACTCGCCATCGGCCATGTCAAAGATGCTTTTGACGAAGATGGAGCATTGGTTGACCATGATTTACACCAGCGGCTTGTAGCTTTGGTCGGATCAGTGCTATCGGCAGCCAAAAAGTTGCGTTGATGAACATGGTCGATCAATCCAGTAAACCCTCGTTCACCGATGTTTATGGTGCTACATACCTCTTGATTGAGCCAGGAAGTTTTCTGTTAGGGGATGAAAGTACATCGGGACACCCTACCGAACAACCTGCTTGCACGGTTGAAATCAGCGAACCATTTTTTTTCGCAGAACGGCCAGTAACACAGGCCCAATGGACGGATATTATGGGGGTAAATCCGTCAAAATATCAGGAGGGATGGAGCGCAGGCCTCCGACCAGTGGAGCAGGTAAGCTACGACGATGTCGTTGTCTTTATCTCACGATTAAACGAACGCGACGCGTCCACGTCGCATCTTGGCATGGTCGGTCGATGGCGTCTCCCCTCCGAAACGGAATGGGAATACGTCGCTCGCGCTGGAAACACCGGTCGTTGGTGGTTTGGTGACAAAGACATCGAGCTAGATGAATACGGGTGGCACGCTGGAAACTCTGGAGGCTCTACCCGTGAAGTCGGTCTAAAAAAGCCGAATGCTTGGGGATTCTTTGATATGAACGGTTTGGTCAATGAATGGTGCGCAGACCAGTGGTCACGATCTTACGAGGGCGGGCGAAGTCAACGCCCTCATGTTACCGGTGATGCCATGAAGTTCGTGGTACGGGGCGGGTCTTGGTTTACCGAAAGCGATTCCACACGCAGCGGCTCGCGGTCGTTTGCTCATCGGGAGAAAAAAAGCGATGGGTTAGGGCTCAGATTGGTCTGGGAGCCATTGGAAGCCACGGTCGAGGCCGAACCTACTCAAGCTGTTTCATCTTCGAGCATCGACCAGTCGTAATCATGGTCCCCCGGAAGCTCTGTGAGTGTCTGGTGTTGAGGAATTCTACCGGGCCCAATCGTCCACCGATGGTTGAGCGGCTCATCCAACATCAACATGAGGTTGTTGTGCTGAAACAATCCAATGGCGGTCGCCGTTCGCTGTATGACAGGTGCGATTTCTTCGTGAAATACATCGTTCATGACCTCACAAATTTCACCAAATGTACGACTTCCGTCGCTGAGTTCCCAAAGCATGCTGTTCATTGTGTCGAGCGGTCGCCTTATTTCCCTCGGAGCACGCAAAATGGATGCAATCCATCCTTCAAAACGCCCAAACTGTTTCGGGATTCGGAGAACAATTTTTCGACCGCTCACGCCGCGCAATGAAGGATTTTTTTCGACCACGCCAATGCGTGCCCACCACACAGGTGCTCTGCATGGGTACTGTTCAAAGAGAGGATGATTTTCTACACCGGCTAGGTTTTCCACACAACCACCTCAAAATTCTACCCACGTCCATATGAGGAGTGTAAGCATGGAAACGGTTCCGAGCAGAGCCATCGTTCGAGTTGCTTGAACTCGCTCGGAAAAATGTCGTAGGTACCATGTGCCGACGCCACAAACCGCAACTGCCACCCAAAGAGCATACCATGTCGCAGGATAGGTCGCCACATTGGTTGCCTCTCACAAGGTCCCATCAAGGTATTGTTGGCCGTAGTACTGCCATTGTTCCTCGGACCATCCGGGTGGAAGTCCACCAGCTGGAACGGGTGGACCGGCATTTGGTGGTGGGGTTTGTTCTGCACGTTCCGGTTCGTTTGAGTTTGGCTGGTCGTCCAACGCAGGAGCCTGCTGTTCGGTTTGCACGGTTGAGACAGGCGGGCCGGCTTGTATGAGTTGAATTGGTTCATCATCTGGCGGAGATGGGCGCCTGCGGAGGAGGACGAGAACGGCCCCCAAGAACAACAATCCAGTCAATCCGCCTCCAACGAGCACTGTGCTGGAAAACGACTCATCGTTTACTGGTTCGGAAAATTTCACGTCGACCGAATGTGAATCACGTATGAACCCGTCCACCGTGCTTGCAGTCACTGTGATCGTTCCGCTTCTCGGCCCACTCATCCGAAGAATTTCACACTGGAGTGTTGTAATTTGTTCATCGATGTGCCCGGGAGCCAAATCCAATGTAAGCCCGCTCTCGTTGACAAGCATTTTATTGCAGGACGTCTGCCAGCCGTCTTCGCTTGAAAGTTGGATGTTGACTTGTTCATTCATTGTTGACGTTGATGTTAAGTTGATTTGAACGACCGCCGAAGTTCCGTGTGGTACTGCCCCAATTTGCATCAAGCCAGCTGACGAATCCACGCCTCGTTGCGTGTTTAACATGATGAGAGCCTGTGCCAGCATCTCCACAGGAAGATCCTCTTCGTCCACCACGCCGAGAAGTTCAAACTCAAGGACAAACCTCGTGTTGAGTGGTGCGTCGGACGGTATCAAT
>DANX01000100.1 GCA_002502295.1 Euryarchaeota archaeon UBA561
ACGATTTGAGAAACTTGATCGGCCTTTCGGATATCGTTTAGGACCATCCACTCCAAGATACGCTTTCGGGTGCGTAACTCTCGGCGCATTTCTTCTTGGCTGTAGTTGATTTTGACCATGATCTTCTCCAAAACATAGGATTTACCGCTGAAGACAAAGTCGTCGTTGGTGACGTCCCAACGGAACACTTCGTTGGTGATGACCTCCATCGAGTTAGGGTCGATACCCACAATCTCCACAATTTGTTTCGTCCGTCGTACACGCCGTCCGTTGATACGGGTTTGAATCTGAATTGCGCAGGCCTCCAACGCCGGCAACAGCACACGAGGGATGTCAATTGGTTTGTTCTCCAACCGGTGAACCAAAGAAGGGACCGAGTCGGCGTGAACCGTTGAATAGGCACAGTGTCCTGTCGCCATGGCTTGGAACAAAACATACGCCTCAGCCCCACGAATCTCACCCACGATGATGTATTCAGGCCGCTCACGCAACGCTGCCTTCAGCAATTCGAACTCACCGATGACACCCTCGTCGTTCTCACCACCAAACCCTTGCCGAGTCAACCCGGGAACCCAGTTGGGTTGAGGGATGTTTACCTCACGGGTGGATTCGATGGAGACGATCTTCATTTGCCAGGGAATGAAAATGCACATGGCGTTCAAGGTTGTTGTTTTTCCGGAGGCCGTACCACCAACAAAGAGCATCGGAACTTCGTTTTGGAAGGCAATCCACAGGTAGGCCACCATCAGGGAAGACATGGTTCTGAACGCCACAATGTCGGCGGGTGAGAACGGGTCGTCTTTGAACCGTCGAATGCAAAAAGCAGAACCGCGTGTTGAAATCTCGTGCCCGAGTTTCATGACAATACGGGAACCGTCCATCAGCGTTGCATCAAGCAAAGGTTCAGCGACTGATATGTGTTTTCCGCAACGCTGAGCCAGTTTAATGACATAAGATTCGAGCTCCTCATCGGTTTCCCAAACGCAGGTCGTCTCAACCGATTCGAACTTACGGTGATAGGCAAAAATTGGAACGTTCGTTCCATCGAGAGAAACGTCCTCAACGTTCACGTCGTTCATCAGAACATCCATCTTACCGTAGCCAATGAGATCCCTACGAAGGTAATAGAAGAGTTTGGATTTTGATTTCTTGTTGATTTTCATGCTGTATGATTTGATGACCTTGTCCATGGCCGTACGGACGTAGGCTTCGGGGTTCGAGTCGATTTCATCGATGTTGGCGGTGAGGGAACGAATGAAAATGTCCATGATTTCATCGCGCTGTTCTTGTTCTTTCTTGGTCAAAGGGGGCTCAATGATTTGGTAAATGATGTTCAGTGTTTGCTTGTCGCGAACGATGCGCGCAAAAGCATGCGGAGGCATGACTGGGTACTTGTCCAGCTCATCGTATTGCGCTCGTTGTCGGGCTCGTTGCCTCCCGCCGCCACCGCCTTTTTTTCTTGCCATGGTCACCAACGCCCTCGATTGCATTCTGCTACAACATCTCCCCGACTATAACACTTGGGTGAAAATCGCTCGCAAATCGCTCTGCTGTGGCGAATTCTGTTCGTTCGAATGATACGAATCAAGCAGCAAGAAGTTGCTCGAGCCAAGCCTTGCACCTGGATTGAAATTTTTCCAAATCCACGTCGTTGTGGAGAACATCATCGGCGTTGGCGATCAAATGATCAAGACCCCACCCTCGCTCACGTTCGTTTCGCGTTTCAAACGCTGCGCGGTCGCCGTCTTCTGAACGACCTCGTTGGACAATTCGCTGAAAGCGCAACTCAATCTCTGCTTCAATCGCAACGGTACGGTATGTTTCACCCCACCGTGTTGAGAACACAGCGTCCTCTGCCGTACCGCGCAGCCCCTCAATAAGAACCAGTGAATGCGTATTCAACAGCTCATCTACTCGGTCACAAAGGCGAACAGCCAAGACGTCCTCCCCGTGGTTGGCACGTAATTCAGCGGCCACTTGTCCAAAGACGTGGGGCTCCTCAACCAACCCTTTGGAGCGAACTTCTGCCCGGACCATATCACCCATGGATACGTTTGGAATTCCAGAAGCAGCGAGAACGGCAGCGAATTCACCTTTGCCTGAGCCAGGCATTCCGCAGACTGCCACGACTCGAGCCACGAACGAACCCTCGCCGCCGCCGCTCAAGAACATACCCCCGATCTCGGTCCAGAGGTTCAGTTTGAGAACTCAGACCGGCCCCAGCGATTGTCCATCAATTTCCAAAGGAGGGCGGAAGCAAAAATCAAACCAACCGAGATGGCGATCATGCCCATGTAGCCTTGTTGAACCATGGATTCGTCATACATTTGCGCCGTCGCAGCCAAACCGTCTTGGCTAGCACGTTCCCACCAGTTTCCGTACAAACTAACATCGCCTTGTGTGAAAGAGAGGAGGAATAAACCAAGCAGCGGAAGAACTGTACCAATCCAAAACCACACCATAATGGAAGCGTCAAAGATGGCCTTATTGGGCCGCAACCCCATGAGGAAAGCCGTCAGCGCCACGATGTAAACCGAATTCGCAAACATGACGATGATGCTGGTTGGAAGCGAGCCCCATTCATCGAGCCGCCACGCCATCAGAACGATGAAGATCAGTGAAATCCACGAAGTGGCGAGGAAGTAGACGACCACCTTAGCCCGAATCAAATCTGGAACCTTGAGGGGAAGACCGTTCATGAACTCTGGAGAGTCGAGGATGGTCAGCCAAGAATAGAAATTGAAACCAAAAAAGCCGAGAAATGGGGCATACGAAAGCAAGTTGATTGGAATAGGCGCCTCTGCAAAATCCACAAGCCACGCCATGCCCAAAAGCACCAACAGCGGTATGGCGTAAGAAACGGTCATCTTTTTGATGGCACCCGAACGGAAGAGATCAACGAATTCTTTGGCCACGATCAGTCGGATGTGTCCCCGGCCAAGGAAGCCAAGGCGATCATGAACCGGTGAAAGGAGATCGCCTCGCTCGACCACGCTGACATCAAAATCGTCAAGGATAAGCAGCGAAGCCACCAAGCCAAGACCCAACGAGAGAAGCAAACCAAGGAGAATGGCCAAACCGCTTTGACTGGATTGAGCAGCGAGTCCCCACAGCAAAACGTCGGCTGGGAGGAAACCTGCGCCAACGGCCACACCCAGAGCAACGATGAGCAGGGGTCCAACAACGGTGAATGGGCGGCCGCGCAGCCAGAGCGAGGAGGCAAGGAAGGAGAGCGCCAACCCTTGCCCCAGCGTGGTGGCCATGGCCAACCACGTCCAAGGCAACGAACTCCAGAGGAGTGGCGTGCGGATTCCGGCAACGCCGTCCAACAGAATCCCCAACGCCATGCCGGCAATAATGGGCGTCAGGATAAGAAGAACGTAAAACAGCAAATCCTTCACGAAGTAAGCAAAGTGAGCCATCGAGTTTGGAAGCGGTTGAAGGGCGGGGGCAGCAAGAAGGAAGTTTTTCGTGCCTGTGCGCCGAACAATGGCGTCTCGACCCATGAACGCAAACGTCCCCATTCCGAGGGAAAACATGAACATGGGAAGGTGGAGTGCAAAACGCAATTCTTGCCACGTGAAGGTCTTAGATTCCAAGTCGGAGGATTGGGCCGTCGAATCTCCGACCAAGAATTGCAAACCAATGGTCGAAATGGCCGTGACCAGCGTCAACAGCAACGGAAAGAGCACCATCTGGCGTTTCTTTGCAAATTCAACGCTCTTTCGTGCCTCTTCGAGGAACATCACACGGAAGGTCGCTGAGAACGAAGCCCATCCACGCAACGGCTCGCTCAACACCGCATCGTGCGAAGAGGTCCCGAGGGGGCCTGGTTTGCTGAAATCGTCGTCCGTCCACGAACGCGATTCAATGAAGGTATCGCCCACGATCACTCCTCCGAATCGTCATTGACTCCTTCATCGCTGTAGCGTTCTACGTCTTCGATCGAGCGTCCCACCAAACGAATAAACACGTCTTCAAGCGTCTCTTCCTTGGATTGTTTTAATCCTTTGACGGTACCCGCTGCCAACACTTTGCCATCGTTGATGATGGCCATACGATTGCACATTCGCTCAGCCATTTCAAGGACGTGAGAGCAGAGGAAAATGGTCCCGCCCTCTGCGACGTGGTCCAATAGCCAAACTCGGCATTTCCGCTGATAAATTGGATCGAGGTTGGCAAAGGGTTCATCGAGAAACAGCAATTTCGGTTTGTGAATGAAGGCGCTTGCAAGCATCACTTTTTGACGCTGACCTTTGGAGAGGTCTTTGCACATGGTGTCCCGCTTTTCTTGAAGACCAAACCATTCCAGCCAATGCTCAACTTTGGCCTTCATGTCGTCAACGCCACGCAAACGAGCAACGAATTCCAAAAATTCTGCCGGCGTCAAGAAAGACGGTGGAGATTCCGACTCAGGAACAATACCGATGTTGGCTTTGACTTTTTGTGGGTCTTCAACGGCGTCAACACCAAGCACCTCGATGCGCCCTTTGCTCGGTCGGAGTTGACCGGTTAGAAGTTTGATGAACGTTGATTTACCTGCACCGTTGGGTCCAAAAACACCAAAAAATTCGCCGGCGTGAACTTCAACGTTGAGCGGATGAAGAGCGATGAAATCACCGTATTTTTTCGCCATGTCAACGGCGCTGACCATCGGTTCTTTGTCCTCAGCCATACCCCGTTGATATCGCTTCTGGATATCATACCTTGGTTTATCCTCATTGAACTCCGGCGATGACATCAAGAAGAGGTGGACCTTCAGTGGTGTCATGAACCCCCCCGAAAGTGATGTTGTGAACGTCGAACTCCATCCGATTAGCGAAGAAGATGACGTTGGCTACATCGCTTGTCTGACCATTGACCGTCCTGATAAGTTGAATGCTCTCAATGCTGATGTCATGGCCTCCCTCAAAGCCGTCTGTGCTTGGATGGAAGAAGAGGAAAACGTGCGAGTGTTGGTGGTCACCGGCGCACCTCCCAATGCCCCGCCGGAGGGGAAACGAGCCAAGCCATATGCCTTCGTGGCGGGCGCGGACATCACGGAATTTGTTGGTGCTGGACGTGAAACCATTCGAGAGCGATTCACCGATAACGCTGTAGAAGCACTTTGGGACCTTAGCAAGCCCACCATCGCCATGGTGGATGGATTTGCCTTGGGAGGCGGATGCGAGGTGGCCTGTTCGTGTGACATTCGAGTGGCGAGCGATCGCTCAACGTTTGGTACCCCCGAAATCAATCTAGGACTCATCCCTGGCTACGGCGCAACCCAGCGCTTGGAGCGGTTGGTGGGCTACGGTAAGGCTCACGAAATGGTCATGACCGGTGATATGGTCCCTGCGGAGGAAGCACACCGCATCGGGCTGGTCAACCACGTTGTTGCTCCAGAGGAGTTGAAATCCACCGTGATGAACATGGCCCGCCGCATTGGAAGCAAATCATCGCATGCCTTGCGAGTCGGAAAGCGAGCTGTACGAGCAGCCCTTGATGAAGGTTTGACCGATGGTGTGGCCTATGAGGCTGAAATTTTCGCCGAGATGTTTGACAGCGAAGATCAGAAAATCGGTGTTCACGCCTTTGTGAATCGTGAAAAGGCCGTTTGGAAGCACCGCTGATTCCCTTTGAACCCCCGCTGGCCAAAACCTGTCGAGCCTGTCGGCCGGAGGTGAGGGGGCGCCACTGCCCCCCTCTTGTCCGAGAGTGTGCTCGACCACATCGTGTACAGAAATCATCAAACTTCAGCAGTAGCGAATGTCATGCTCCCGTAGGAACGCAACAAAGTGCTTCATGTGTCGAGCGTGAATGCGTCGAAATCGTTGTGTAATCACCAACACATTGGCTGCACCCGAAACGGCATCAAAACCTCGAGGTTCCTTCCGTAGAAGTTCCAACAACCGCTGGTTCTTCAGCGTCAAATCGATGCCTTCGCACGTGCAACGACGAACGGTTCGCTTCTTGACCTCAGGAATAAATCCCCTGGATTGGTGGTGGTTCTCGTTGGATTTGTTGAGCTGTGGTTCAGCCCGACGGTTCCGTTGATTGAAGTTTTCCACTTTTCCAGTCCGCCGATTGAAGCGACGTTGCTTGTTTCGTCCGATGTTTCCCTTTTTCTTTTTCCAGTTACCCATAATATTTCACCTGTTTTGCCGTTTATCTGCGCAGAACCGCTCGGTGCGGACAAGGTCCGCGGCGGTTCCGCAATTCGGCCGTTTCAACAGGTTTGTTGGGTGTCGGGGGGCATGGTCGATTCCTCTAACGTGTTACATTTGTCATTGACACTATATATACTCAGCGGTTGGTACCCCGGCGGGAATACGTCACTCTTGCATTTCTTGTCGAAGCGCATCGAGGGCACTGCTGGCGGCAGGCAACGGCGGGAGTGCCAGCGGTGTGCCATCTGGGCCCAGCAACGGTGGAAGCTCCTTGCCATCGGGACCAAGCAAGGTCGGCAACTCAGGCTGAATCGGTTCTGCCGGCCCAACGGATTCGTATCCGATATCCAGCGGGAGGCGAAGCTTGAGAATTCGTGCCTCATCGATGCGAACAAAAGTGGCTCCGTAGACATGGCCTGGGGCGGGGTTTTCTGGCTCCACAAGCACGGTATGGCCATGACCTTGGGTTTGCAAAAGAGAAACCAAATCCTCTCCAGAAGCGTGATCTTCCCACATTTGAGCGGTCGAGGCACGAATGTCGGCCATTTGACTCATGCGTCGGCGTTTGATGCGCTCACGAATGGCTTCATGACGTTCTCGTCGGTCCCGCACGGTGATTTCAATGTCGGCATCTTCCACAGATTCAGGGCTCAAGTCCACAACAAATTCATCGGCAACGTAGACTTCCTCCACCTCAACCTCAACCACAATTTCGTTGTCCTCTTCATCGGTTTCTTTGGCCGCAGAAGCCGCTTGAGCCGCTTCAGATGCTGCAATCTTGGCTAATTTTCGTTCCCTTAATGTCGCACCGTCAAGCGATGATGCGACCACGGGTTCTGGAAGTTCGTCCTCTTCCTCAGCCTGCATTTCAACTTCAGGAACGGATGATTCAACGGCAACTGATTCAGTTGGTTGACGTGGTCGCCGGTTCTTTGGCGCTGGCTGCGAACGCCCACCAAGGTTGATCCACAAAAAGGCGAGAAGCCCCATCGCTGCGACGAAGCCCCACTTTGCTTGGTCGGTTAGTTGACCGACCGTTGAGAGATAAAAGCCCAACACGGAGATGAACAACACCCCAACGGCGGTCCTTGCAAATCCCATGTCCCTCGTGCCATCCAATCATCGGTTCTTTATGACGATGATGGAGGGGGGGTCATCCATTCAAGCCGCCATCAGGAAACTGACGCATTAAGTCTTCCAGTGCTCTTCTGCGATGACTAAAACGGTGTTTTAGCGCAACATCAATCGCGCCAAATGTCTTGCCGTGCGTGCTGACGACCCCCAAAACATCAGGGGGCAAAGGTTCTCCCTGTTCGTCCAAATCCGCCGGGATGAAAATTGGGTCATAACCGAATCCGCCGTCGCCCTGAACCTCGGAAGCGATGGAACCTTTGCACTTGCCCCTACCCATCAGAATTTGGGTTCCGTCCCACATCGCCGCCACGGCTTGGAAGGAAGCTGCTCTCAAGCGCTTGGCCATCACCGGGTCATCGCTTTGGAGATGATCGAGGAGTCGAAGCATGCCTTGGTTGGCGACCGTCTCGTGGACGTACGAGGAATAGACGCCAGGGAAACCATCCAAGGCCTCCACGAAAAGACCTGCATCCTCAACCATGACCATTGCTCCTTCGTGGGGGAGGTGAGCCAGTGCTTGACGGATTTTTGCCTCAGCAACCGTTTCAAGGTCGAAGGCTTGGGGTTCAACAATAGTTCCATCGGGCACCTCAAGCGCCCGAACGGCGATACCAGCGGCGGCGAGGTGATGAGTGGCCTCGGCCAACTTTCCTTGGTTGGAAGTGAGAAACCACACGGTGGGGTTCATGCCTTTTCCATGGCGAGACGGCATATGACCCTGTCCGTTTCCCACATGGCCTCCACGCACCAAAGGAGAGATTTTATCCCGTGAGGGCGTGAGATGGACATGCTCTCAAATTGGTTACTTGTTGCTTGTGGAGGCGCAACGGGGGCGGTTCTCCGATTCTACATTAGCGAAACAATGCCAGCCTCATCGTTTCCTTGGGCCACGTTGAGCATCAATTTGGTTGGCTCTCTTCTCCTTGGTGTCGTCGCTTCAGCAGCGCTGGCACAGGTGCTTACGGAGAGCCAAGCGCTGTTGTTGGGGGTCGGTTTCTTGGGTGCTTTCACAACCATGTCAACGTTTTCGGTTGAAACCATCACGCTGATTGAACAAGGTGAATGGCGCACTGCGGGCGTCTACGTTGCACTGAGCACCTTGGCCGGGCCGCTTCTTGCATGGGCCGGCTGGAAAGGCGGACATGCCCTGTTTTGACGAATCAC
>DANX01000012.1:0-50984 GCA_002502295.1 Euryarchaeota archaeon UBA561
ATCAAATGATTTTTCGAGATGACCGTTCAACGACCAACTCCTTATTTCTGAAGTACCCCCTCCTGCGGCTTCTTTCATGTGGACCTTGAAACGCAACAGGGGGTAATCCGCCGAATTGATCATGCCCAAATCCGCCCAAGTTGCGGTGAGGCGCTCAAACCCTGGAACAGGCGTGTTTGTTGCTGCGTCAAGAACTTGCCATTCAAACACAGAACCAGGATACACGAAGGCATCCATGTGCAGCATACCGTGCATCAGGTTTTCTCCTCGGCCAAGCAGCGTCGGTCCAAACGGCTCAGACGTCCAGTTTCCTTCACCGGTTCCGGAACCGCCCGAGGGCGTTATGACAATGTCATCAACCCAAGCGGTGTCTGAACCAGAGTTGACGCTTCCATCTTTGGAGTACTTCCAAGTCAGCGTTTGGGCAGTTGCCGGTATGGTGAAGGCTTGTTGCGCGTTGTTTACCGTTCCAGACCATCGGTAGCTGTACCCGGAACTCCTCGAGCAACCGGTGTTGTCAATGCAAAAGAGAAGGTAATCAAAACTCGATTCGGAAGAAACGCTGTACTGGAAGGTACCGGTGGCCGCAGGAATCTGAGAAACATCCAACGTCATGCGTGTTTCTTGGCTGTGGCTGATCGTGCCTGCTTTGGCCAGTTGAGCACCCCCAAGACGGGTGTCTGCTCGAATGGCCCAGTTTGAAGTTCCAGCAAGACTCCACTCGGGCGGTGCTAGCGTACCGGATTCAAAATCATACCTCCAATCTTGAGGTAGAATTTGAAGTGAGGATTTGTTTACATCCATTCCGTCGTAGAGAGCATTGCCATCAAAATCACCGACATCCGTCAGTTGGCTGGCCATGGAACTGCCGAGCGACCCTGCACTGATATCGACGTCCAACGACTTGATTGAATGCCCATCAGGTACGTTGAACTCCACACGTTGATTGGCGCCATCTGGCCATGAACCAATCGTCAGTTTTTGTGCTTGCCCGAGGGGTGTCGTCTCCATTTCGGTGGACTGCTCACGCAGAGGAGCGGTTTCGTGGTGTGTTGGTGGAACCAACGAAACGAGGAATAAGAGAACCAAACCGCAAGCCAAAGCGGATGCGCGAATGCCTTGGCTCATGGTTCCCACGAACCCCTTCAAGGTCTAAAGGGTTGGGACTTTCGGGCATGACCAGATTTAAGCGAAAGTCCATAGATGGCGAACTTAAGGCATTTCCATGGATGTTGAGGCTTTGAAAGAGGAAGCGGGGATCGCTGCATGCAGATACGTTGCAGAAGGGATGCATGTCGGGCTGGGTACAGGCTCAACCGTGAAGTACACCATCCTTGAGCTGGGTCGTCGTGTTCGTGAAGAAGGCTTGTCCATTGTCGGAGTACCAACGTCGGTCGCCACTCGAAACCTCGCAAACGAGGTGGGCATTCCCCTTGCGAACCTTGACGAACTCAACGGACTTGATGTGGTGATAGATGGCACGGATGAATTTGACCCGTCGTTCCAATTGATCAAAGGCGGTGGGGCCGCTTTGCTGCGGGAAAAAGTCGTGGCTCAGGCTTCAAAAATGATGGTGGTCGTGGCGGACGATCGAAAAAAAGTGGCAACTTTGGGAGCCTTTCCATTACCCATTGAGATCACGCCCTTTTCATTTAACACCACGAAACGGGCCATTGCGTCTGTTCTCGGTTGCGAAGTAAACATGCGAATGAAAAACGATGAACTTCTCAAGACCGACAACGGAAATTACATCGCTGATGCGCACACGGGGCCAACCATCTCCAACCCTGAAACAATGGAGCAACGATTGCTAGACCTCGCAGGCGTGGTCCAAGTCGGTTTGTTCAACAACATGTGCAGTGTCGTTGTTATGGCCTCCGACACGGGCGTTTCCATCTTGACAAAGAATGATTGAACCATTTCCAAAACCACACTGCATCAAGCATTAAATAGACGCGGCAAAAGGCCGGAGTGGGCCTGTAGCTTAGTCAGGTAGAGCGACGGACTCTTAATCCGTCGGTCGCGGGTTCGAACCCCGTCAGGCCCGCCATCATCCTTCGTTCCATTTCCCACGGACTGCCTCGAGTGAAACCGGACCGAAATTGTGGGAATCTTCGCTGGCAAGCGGATCGGGATTATCGCCGACGAGGAAAAGACGACCATCGGGTTCAACCCGGAGAATTCGTTTGACCATTAACACATCGGGCTTAAACGGGTGTGAGACGAGAACCACGTCTCCTTTCCCGAGCGGAAGGTCGTAAACCGTGGTAAACTCAACGAGTTCATCGCTTGAGAAGGTCGGCCACATGCTATCACCTTGGATGCGGACATCCACGGCGGTGTTCATTGGACTCCCTCAGGATGCACGCGTCCAAGGAACTTCTCGGCCTTTGGCGGACCAGAACATGTGGTGAACGGCCTCGCAGGCGTCCATGAGTTCTTGCGCGTGATCTGCCGAAACTTCCACCTTGCAAGCTGAGCAAAGTTTGGCTGCATGCCAAAACGTATCGTGGAGATCGGGAATGGTTTCAAGGTGTTGTGGCTTAAAGAAATCCGTCCACAACACGAGCAGTTCATCCTTGCACTTCTGAGCTTCCTCTTCCTTCACGAGGGCATATCGAGACATCGTGTTCATGTAGGCGGCCATAGCAGCTGGATCACTGGTGTCTGGACACGACATGGCGAGCATCTTCTTTGTCATGGATTGGACCGCTTCGGCGGCAATCCGAGCGCTGGCTGGGTCGTACACGCCACAGGGGGCATCGCAATGGGCTTCGGCAACAATGGGGGTCTTCATGATTTACCCGAGGCGCTTGAACCATATGAACATGATTCCTCACCCGAGGCAGAATCTTAGGTTGTAATCGTGGTTCCTTGTTCCCCTCGGAGGGCTTCAAGAACATGCCCTGGTGAGCACAAAACAGCCATTCCATTCTCCGATTTCTCCACGTACTCACAAAGCGCTTTGACCTTTGGACCCATCGAGCCTTGAGGAAATTCACCTGCTCTGTCCATGGCCTCGGCATCTTTTAGATCCATGGTTCGAAGGGCCTCAGCGTCTGGCGTACCGAAGGAACGGTAGATTGCGTCAGCCTCCGTGCTGATGATGAGCGCATCGGCCTTGAGACCCTGTGCCAGCAACGATGAAAAATGATCTTTGTCAACTACAGCGGGCACGCCTCTGAGGTGTTCACCGATTCTGCAGGTTGGAATTCCACCACCGCCACCGCAAAAGACAACGGCTCGAAGGTCAACGAGATGGCGAATCACGTCAAGTTCTTGAATCCGAAGAGGGCGTGGACTGGCAACAACCCTTCGGGGACCATGAACCGTTTCTGCGATGTCCCAATCGGCTGACATGACGGTCTGAGCATCAAGGATTGGGCCGACGGGTTTGGTCGGCCAATCAAAGGCCTCGTCGTTTTGGTCAACTTCTACATGCGTCAACACAACCGCCGTCCGTTCTGGCCGACGCCTTCGCTCAAGAATGCCTTGCAGATGCAGGGATAGTTCGTGGCCGATCATGCCTTGCGTCGCCGCCACCCAATCGTCAAGGGTCTGCGTGTGGTCTTCGTCAAGTGCAAGGAGATGGCCAACCTGGGGGCCATTTCCGTGGGTGACAACAACGCTCCAATCCATTTCCAACAGGTCGATGACGTCGCTCATCACTCTTGCAAGGACTTCTGCGGATTGTTGAGGAGAACCGGTTGGCGATTGCAGAGCATTGCCGCCGAGAGCATAAACTGCGGTCTTTCTCACGGCTTCACCTCTCACCGAACGGTTTTGACCCTTTGCACGATATCAAGGATTTGAGCATGAATTTCCAAGGAGAGAAAGGGAGACATTCACATAGGCTGAGCGGGTGGCAACAGACGGTGAGAACATGGTCAAGACCACATGGATAGGCGATGTGCAAAAAGGTCAATACAACGGCAAAGAGGTCGAATTGATGGGTTGGATTAAGCGGGAACGCGGCAGCAACAAGCTTCGGTTTATCGTGCTCCGAGACTCCACCGGAAGCATACAGTGCGTCGGTAAACTCGATGCTCTTGGCGAAAAATCGTTCAACCTTCTCAAAGGAATACTCATCGAAACAAGTGTCATTTTGAAGGGCGTCGTATCCGCCTCAGAAAAGGCACCGGGCGGGCATGAATTACAAATTTCATCTATGGAAATTGTTGGAGGTGTGAATTCTGAACGACCGTTCCCAATAAACGAGGATTCGCTCAGGGTGGTTGACGAAAACGGATCACCGCTTTACGGAGGCTCAGAATTCCTCCTTAACCATCGCCACCTCTACCTTCGAGTTGGTCGCCAAACAACCATGCTCAAATTGCGAAGTTCAGCCTTCGGAGCAATTCACAACTACTTCCGAGGCCAAGAATTCATCGAATACCAAGCACCAAACTTCGTTGCGGGTGCGGTTGAAGGCGGCTCAACGTTGTTTGAGGTGCCTTATTTCCAAGACGAGGACAACCCAGACCAGAAAGTCTACCTGACCCAGTCTTGGCAACTTTACGCTGAAGCCGCTATGCCTGCTCTCGAACGCCTCTACACGATTGCTCCCTCGTTCCGAGCGGAACAGTCACGCACCAGAAGGCACCTAACCGAGTTCTGGCACGCCGAAATGGAAATGGCTTGGGCGAACAACAACGACATCATGGTTCACGGTGAAGGCGTTGTTCGCCACATCGCAAAGACCATGCTCGATGAATGTGAACAAGAACTTACATCCATTGACCGCGACCTCGACCTCGTCGCACGGTATGCGGACAACCCATACCCTCGAATGCGGTACGACGAAGCGGTTGAAATCCTCCAAGGAAAGGGTGTCAAGATAGAGTGGGGAGAAGACTTGGACCACTCCAAAGAATCCGTCTTGACCAAAGATTTTGACGTACCTCACTTCCTAACTCACTACCCAAAAATCGCTAAACCATTCTATCATCGCGTGGACCCTGACGACGAGAAGTACGTGCTGTGCCACGACCTGTTGGCTCCAGAAGGCTACGGAGAAATCATTGGCGGTGGAGAACGAACGTGGACTGAGAAAGAGATTTTGGAACGCATTGATGAAGAAGGAACACCTCGCGACCCTTACCAATTCTACATTGATGTGAGGTCATATGGCGGCGTGCCGCACGGCGGCTTCGGGCTTGGAGTGGATCGGGTCGTCAGTTGGCTTGCTGGGGCAACGAGCATTCGGGAAGTTATTCCCTTCCCGCGTACTTCTCGCCGCTTTACACCGTGATCACAGAAGGATTTCACCGCACATCGGGCACGGCATGCCCGGAACAAAGGCCCCGAGCAAAAATCCACAGTGCGGGCAGATGGACATCAGGTCATCAATCACCATGGCGAACACCTCTCCAGCCTTGTCAATCAAGGTTTTGGCAGTCCAAAGTGTTCACAGATTTGATTGAGCACGAGATGGAGATCTTTCTCTTTAATGACATGATGAGCGTACTCCCTGGGTCGGTCATCCCATGGATTGAACAAAATGGCACACCCACTTTCCCCGAACATGCCAACATCACCCATTGAATCACCAACGGAAGCCGTGGCGTCTTTGGACACACCCAGACGGCGCTGAAGCATCTTAACAATGGCTCCTTTCCCGTTCATTTGAACTTGGTAGCGGCCGAAATCACCAATGCCTTCAGGTGTGGTTCCATCGTTGGTTTCTACCAACCATCCATTGGTGAACACATGGAGTTTGGAATCCAGGCCCTCGGCTTGCTCGAAAGCCGTGTGGCGGTCAATTCCCCCCCATCTTCGGCGCCACGGCTCACCGGAAGGAAAGGCTGCTGCAATGTCCCTGGCCGTTTTTTGAAGGCCACCACTGACAATGGCGACGTGTACATCGTGGTCGAGCAAGTGTTGAATCAATGCACGCCATCCATTCATCATCGGCATACCTGCCATTAAACTCCGAAGTCGCTCGTCGGTGATGTTTCCACCGGGGGCTGACTTGATGAGCGCCAAATCAAGTTTAATCCACTCCCATTCATTCAGCAGACCTTGGTTGTAAAGTTCGAATGATTCATCGTTGTTGATGCCGAGTTGGTCATAGACGTATTGCCACGTCGACAGGTGGTCCACTAAGACGCGGTCCATGTCCAAACAAACCAAATGGCCTCCCACTGAATCAACTCCCCTTCGGCCAGTTGTACTGGTTCTGAATACGAGCAACCTGCTTCCCCATGATGTAAAGGATGAGAGCGACCATCATGGCAAAGAGACCGATCAAGGTCATGGCAATCGTGATGAGTGTCACGCCGATCGATGTCGAGTTAAGTTCAGTAAACATGGTGGCGAGGTCACCTGAGAGACGGTAGCCCAAGACAAACAACACAACTCCAGGTATGCCAAACAACAGCAAGGGATGCTTCGATTCCAACATCCAGTAAAAGAGCTGAGCAAAGCGAGACGCCGTGGCAAGCGATTGGCGTTGGGGCAGTTGGATGGGAGCATCGCTCTTCACAAATCGGACTCGAATCTCATCTGAAACATCATCGGCGGTGGCATCGTTGTCCAATTTTGCAAGGTGTCGCAGGCCATTCTCGCTTGCAATGAGGTGGCTAACGGTCGATTCCCCGAGAACCACTGAATCATCGGAACCGTTCCCTTGATTCAGCCGATACAAGTAGTGAATGTCCCACCCCTCCCGGGCTCGGTTGACGCTGAGCGGCAGTTCGGAGAGTTTCCAAACGGAGCTAATGGGGAGGAAGAGGAGAAGACCGTTGCTTAACCCACTGGATTCAGCTTGTTGAGCCAAGGCTTGAGGCGTCAAGGAACCTGAATAATCTACGACGTCGCAACCCACCTCTTTTGCG
Organism: Euryarchaeota archaeon UBA561; assembly: GCA_002502295.1. GTDB lineage: Archaea > Thermoplasmatota > Poseidoniia > Poseidoniales > Poseidoniaceae > Poseidonia. Next base: position 6,837 of record DANX01000012.1, read on the forward strand.
AGTTCAATGGTCTCGTCGGTCGAACCTGTATCAAACAGAACGATCTGGTTGGCGATCTCTCGGCAACGCACAACCAAGGAAACGATGCGCAATTCAATGTCCTTCGCAATGAGGACAACGCGTTCCAATGGAGGACTCACGAAACGGCTGTCGCCCGGACAGGCTATGAAACCTGTTCCAATCTCGGACACACTGGAGCGCTTTCAAGCATAGATTGATTGGGACCACCAAGGTGGGTGAGACATGAAGCAGGGCTGGCACATCGGCGTGGTCATCCCTGCGAGGAACGAGGAAAACCACATTGTTGAGGTGCTCGAAGGACTTCCCGAAATCGTTGACGTCGCTGTGGTGGTGAACGACGGTTCAACGGATGGCACCGCCGATAAGGTCACCGATGCAACTGCATCGTGTGAGGTCATCCTCCTTCACGGACACGGAGACGGTGTCGGAGCATCCATTGACCGAGGACACAAACACTTGCTTGGTCTGTTTACTGCCCCGTTTATCAGCGTCGTTATGGCCGGTGATGGGCAAATGAATCCCAACGACATGGAGGCGTTGATTCAACCGCTGCTCGACGGCAACGCAGACCATGTCAAAGGAAACCGTGAACTCCATGCAGATGGTTTCAACGAAATGCCACAACACCGACAACGGGCATCGAGGATATTGACATGGTTCACAACACTGGCGGCTGGTCAGCCAATCAGTGACCCACAATGTGGTTTCACGGCGACGACCTCTGACGTCCTCGAGACCTGGGACTGGAACCGTTCATGGGCAGGATACGGATACCCAAATTTTTGGTTAATCAACCTTTCAAAACAAGGTTATCGAATACGAGAAGTACCCGTTGAATCAATCTATAGAACCGAAGAAAGTGGCATCAAACCCAGCCGTTTCTTTCTCAGCGTTGGTTGGATGATGGCAGTGGAGCATCATCGTCGAAACCTCGCCTGGCTCCGTCCAAAAAATTTGACGCCACACACGCTGTTTGCTCTGATGTCGTACGTGCTAGGTTGGTCCGCCATTCTGCCGTTCCTTTCCAATGACTTGGAAGTGGAATTGATTTCAAGGGGGTTTCCTCAAGTGGTGTTGTGCCTGTCTTTTTGGGCCATCGCGCATCTTTTTGACAGAGCAGCAACACGGGTACATCGGGAGTTGAGATTGAATGCGACGACATGACCGACGCCGAAAACCCCGCAAGGCACATGTTCGCCACATCCTGGTGGCCAATAAACCAGAGGCAAAGATGATTCTTGATGAGATCAACGGATCAAAAAAACCGCTCCGTACCTTCAAGAAAATGGCCAAAAAATACTCAAATTGTCCCAGTGGCAGCAAAGGTGGAGATTTAGGAGAATTCATTGAAGGACAAATGGTCCAAACCTTCGAAGATGCTGTGTGGTCTTCAGAATTGGAGGCCGTACCGCAAAACTTCATCAAAACCCAATTTGGATTTCATGTCATTTGGGTGCACAGCATCCTGCTTCCCGAGTGATGGTGGGCGTACCAAGATTTGAACTTGGGTCCAAGCGTCCCAAACGCCCGAGTATAGGCCAAACTAACCCATACGCCCTTGGTCTCTGCCACGGCGTCTCACCTATGAACTTCACTCAAAGAACATCCAGCGCCCGTTGGGCAAGCGAAGAACAACACCCTCAACTTCCGCTTGCTCCATGAGGCCGTCCGTGGGCATGTGAACGTCCTTCTTTTCCAGATGTTTCTGGACGGTTGAAAAGTCGATGGTGTCGTCAGCATCTGCCAGTGACCTCAACTCTCGCAACAAAGACCGTGGAGAAATGTCCCCCGATGCCTCGGCAGGAGATGTTTTGGACAGCCTGCTCTGCAGTTCACCCCTCAAGGCATCGGGAGTGTTGGCCAAACCAACCTCATGGTGGAGTTCAGCACTTGAGGTACACTCCTTCACGACTTCTGATGCCCCATCAATTTTGGAACCGCAATGCGGACACCGACCCTGTTGCCTCCGCTGTCCAGAACATTGGCCGCACGAAACGCAACGGATGACGAGCCACCGCTGGTCGGACACTTCGCTCGCCTCAGAGTGAGAAATCGTGGTTGTTTTGGGGTTGTCCAGGACGCCGTGCTGGAGCCGCTGGTGCTTTGGTATCAACGCGCTTCTTGCTTTCTGGGGCCGCCTTTCTGGTGAGTGCACCTCGGATTGGGCCGGTCTTGGTGCGCGCACCCAACGACAGCGACTCTGGAAGTATGAGGGCAGCTACTGCGACACCGTGATGTTCTGGGCCTGCCGTGACCTCATCCACAGCGACATCAAAGTTGAGCACTTCGAGGTCCCGGCTTGCCAAGCGACGCTGCAGGTTTCTTCGAAGAAGCAACACCGTTTCCTCGTAATCAAGGTCGGTGGAGATGGTTGCGACGATGGCGCACTCGTCCCCTTCCGGAGTGACGCACGATGCCCATGCGACGCCAGCGGACGCAGACGAACCGCTCCATGCATAGGCCGTGGCAAGGTGACACTCAACCAATGAACCCATTGGGAGAGGGCGAGGAGGCGTCGATTCAAAGCCCAAAGGAAGCATGGCCCCCTGTGCCTGAATCAATCGGACATCCCCCAGCCCCAATTCAACCAATCCTTGATCGAAGGCGTCTTCGGCATTTTCACCCCAAGGAGCTACGGCGGTCATAAGCCATCCCGGGCAGGCGGGGGAACGAGCGGATTGCATGAAGTGTGGTTAAACGCAACGGGTTCATGAACAACTTGGTTGTCGGTGTCTCATGGCAGGGAGTTCACGTCCGCTCCTCGTTATCAGCGTCGGTGCTGTTCTTTTAGCCGGTGCTTTCGCAGGTCTTGAATCAGGTGAGCACACCCTTACATTGGCGACTGGAGGTCTTTTAGCGACGCTCACCACCGTTGCTTGGATGGCCCTTTCCAAACCTGCCAAGTCCACACATCGAGCGCTCGGTCCCGGTCAGACTGGGGCGTTCAGTCAGGGTGAAACCATCAAAACCACAGCGGACTTGCCCGATCCTATGGATTATGACGTGGATATGCCGCTTTAATCAAAACAAACGAATCGTTTCGAGGTTGTTAGGCGCATATGACCTGCACTGATAACGCTCTCGAAGTGTGTGACCCAATTCATTGCACTTGTGGTAATCACCGTGATGACAAATGATGATTTTCGGTTTGGTGCTTAATTTGTCCACGAATTCCAACAACTGGCGCCGGTCTGAATGGCCAGAGAAGCCATCAATCGTGGCCATTTCACAACCTACCTTCACCATCTCAGTTCGACCGTTGATGATCATGGGTACTTCTCCAAATCCTTTCTGTAGCCGGCGACCAAGCGTTCCCTCGGCTTGATAACCCACGAAACACAAGGAGTTTCGGTCGCTATGAGCCCAGTTCCTAAAATATTCTACAACCGGTCCGGCGTTCATCATTCCAGAGGTCGCCAAAACAATGCAAGGTGATGTGTCCATGAGGATGTTTTCTCGCAGTTCACGTCCCTTGACTGGCCGGAACCATTCGTTGCTGAATGGATTGTCTCCGTCATCTCTGAGCAATGATTTACGCAGGCTCTTTGTGAGGTAATTTGGATGAGCTGCGTGGATGGCTGTCGCCTCCTGAATCATGCCGTCAAGCCAAACAGGAACGGGCTTCACAGTACCCGACCGGAACAGTTCATCGATGGCGATCATAACCTCCTGGCTTCTGCCGACAGCGAAGACGGGGAAAATCATCTTTCCACCCCGTGCGAGGGTTCGAGAAACAATGTCCTTCAGCTCTTGATTGGCCTCTTGGCGGGACGGTTGGTAATCGCCCTCGGAACCGTAGGTGGACTCCAACACGAGCGACTCCACTCGAGGGAACCGTGTGTTGGCGGCGTCAAAGAGCCAAGATTTCTCATATTTTTGATCACCGCTGAACAGGAGATTGTGTTTACCATCAGCGATGTTGAGGTGAACCGCTGAAGAACCAATGATGTGTCCTGAGTTTGAAAACGTCATCTTGATGTCAGGAGCGATGTCGGTGGTTGAATCCCATTCCACATCAACCACGTGTTTCATGCAAGTACGGATGTCTTCCATGCCGTAAGGGGCCACTTTCCCCTCCGCTCCGCCAATTTTGAGGTAGTCGGTCTGGAGAAGCAGCATCAAATCTCGTGTGGGAGGTGTGCAGTAAACAGGGCCTCTGTAGCCAAATTTGAACAACACTGGCAGCATTCCTGCGTGGTCGAGGTGTGCGTGCGTCAAAATCACTGCGTCCAGTTTTTCCAGAGGCAGTGCCTCTGGCGCGGTGAAGAAGGGCATTGGGTCGTTGTCGTTGGCAACGTTAACCCCCACATCGATCATGATTCTCGATTCGTTGGTTGTAACGAGATGACAAGCCCGGCCAACCTCCCTGTAGGAGCCCAAGGCAGTAACCCGTGCCCAAGGATTTCCTGGTCGAGTCGGGCGATGGATGTTGAGACCAAAATCCTTCAGTAATTTTCTTCGCTCATCGCCGTTGGTTTGTCGATACATCCGAATGTCGTGAATCGTCTTCGCAAACAAATGCGGTGCTCGCTCAACCTTTACCGACCAGCCGGTTTTGTCCCGAATGGCATTGCTGTTTTCGCCACGGCGGCCAATGGCTGTGCCCGGTTGTCGGCATTGGATGGTCACTTCACGGTAGCACGCGTCGAAATACATCTCCGTGATCTCTGCTTCTTCTGGAATGACTTCTTGGATGACATTACGAGCTTTGTCTGCATCCATCATTGATTCAATGGGTGTTCGTAGGACAATCTTCCGCTTGATCCGACGGGCAATTTTGCCAATCAATCCATCGGAGCCCGTAAACGGTCGCATGTTTGTGGTGATGATGGCGATGTTCCCCGCCTCCAAGTCAACCTTGTACTCGATGTTTCGAGGGACGATTTTCGCAATTTCATCTTTAAGTTCCTTGTAGGTCATTCGCATGATGTACACCCGCTCCCGCAGTCAGTGTAGACCACAGCGCACCCGAACGGGTGCAAGGCGGCTTCGCCGCGGGAGAAAGAAACTCACTTGAGGAGTTTAGCAATGTCGTCTTGAGAGACTTGTTGGTAGCCGGAAGCGGGCGTGATGACGGCCAAATCCATGCCGTTGCCGGAGGCCGCATCACGCTGTCCCGATGCATGGAGGGCTCTCGCTGCCAATTTTAAGGCCTCCGATTGCGTCATGTTGTCCTTGAACCCATCTTCGAGAACACCGTACATGTAGGGTGAGCCGGATCCTGTAGCGCAATACACGTCGGGAATCGAACCACCAGCAGAGTCAATGGAGTAGACGTGTCCACCAGCGTCATCGACGCCAACAATGAGCAATTGTACCCAGTGCGGGCGTCCAGATAGAATGTTGGCGGTGAGAGTCGCAGCGCCTTTGACCGTCATCGGCTGTTGTCGTCGGAGTTCAAACAAAGCAACTTCTGCCGTGAGGGTGCGGGAGAGCGATTGGGCATGGCCAACCAAACCGGCGGTGGTGAGAGCAAGGTTGTTACCAATTTTGAACAACTTCTGGACGCTTTTGTTGGCGATGAAATGACCCATTGTTGCTCGATGGTCTGCGCCGACGACGACACCTCCTTTGAAGGTGATACCGACGGTGCTGGTTCCTGTCTTCATGACGGTCTGTTGTTCTGACATGTTAACCTCACTCCACCGACACTTCTTGAACCTTGGGCATTGAGCCAATGGAAGACACCGGGATGGTCCATTCACCGAGAAGAACCGATGAACATGTCCCTCTGTTGGGGGAGTGTTGAAGAAGCCTCGTCATTGACAGACCGATGTGCGGCGAAGGAGAAAGAAAGAGAAAGACGAAGCACAGTCTTCCCTCGATGCTTTTTCCCAACCCGGTCAGGTGTCCGGCGTGCCCGAGGAACGCCCCGTTCCATCCATGCCCGACTTGGATCTGCTTGAGGCTGCTCAAGCGAAGTTGGAACAAGAACAACAAGCAACAGCAGCTCCGCCGAACGCCTCGGTGGGTCCCCGAAGTTTTTCCATGCCGAGTTCAAACACAACCGTGACACCTCGGATGCCTGAAGCCGAAGTCACCTACCACAACCTGGAACAACTCTACCCGAACCCACCCGTCCCGCTCTACGAAGGAGAAATGGTTCTTCACAACTCAACCCTGTTGGATTTAACCGGCTGCGGTGCCTTGATGGATTGGATTTCAGAAGGCCACGGTTGCGTGGTTGAAATGCGGCGGATGATGAAGCGCACAACCGAATTTAATCAGGCGTTAAGCATCCTTTACGAATTCGTTGAGGGAGACGTCCAAGGTCAAATCATACGCATAACGGACACGCGCTTGTTGCTTCTCCCACAGGGTTGCAGAGGCATCAAAGGAACCGAAATGGAGAGCTTTGCCGTCGCTCCAGACGACCTCACGGACGTGTACGGATGAACGAACAGGCCATCGACATTCCCTGCCCGGTGTGTTCATCATCAGGCAATGTCAACATGATCGCTCACGTCGACGAAATACCGTACTTCGGAGAGCACACACAGGTCACCATCCTCTGCCACGATTGTGGATGGCGGCAGACTGATTTTATTCCTGCTGAGGGGAAGAAAGCAGGTGGTTGGTCGTTGGTGGTCGACGTTGAAGAAAAGTTAGCAGCCCGCGTGATCCGCTCATCATCGTGCACGGTGTTGATTCCGGAGCTCGACCTCGAGGTGAAACCGGGTTCAAGTTCCACGGGATATGTATCCAACGTGGAGGGTGTGCTCCATCGCTTCAAGGAAATTATCACCATGGTCGAGCGAGACCTGTCAAAGCAATTTCTCGAAGCAGACACCGAAGAACGAGAGGAGTTGATGGCGCAGATGTCCACGCTGCAACACATGACGTTGACCCTGGCGAATTTGGGCGGACCAAGCGCTGAGGCGATCACCTTGGTTTTACTCGACCCCCACGGTCATTCAATGATCCTCCATCCGGACGCCGAGGAACGGGACCTGACTGACGAGGAGTTGCAATCGCTACCGGTTGGTCCGGACCCGGCGGTTTTTTCAACCGATGACGATGGCTCAGCGTGAGTCTTCTGCCAAGAACGATTCAACCAAATGAGCCGTTTGGTCGCGCATTTCGTGAAGTTCACCCATCCATGCCGTGGCCTTTTCGATGCACAATTGCTTCATTTCACCCGCCAAAAGATGCCCAGAGCGGAAAGAGGCATTCAGTTGAGCGAGGTGAGCATCGTCTTCCTCGAAGAAGTACATCATGTATTGATAGGCGACATCGATGTCTGGGTTTCCGCCAAGGCGGCGATGCTCCTCTACGGTTGGTTGTCCGCCAGAGAAGGCTCGTTTGATTTTCTTTTCCACCGTGGCAAGGTCGTCTCCGAGAAACAAGGTAGTCTTGGGCTTACTGCTGCTCATTTTATCCCCCGTCATCCCTACGGCAAAATGGTGGTAGGTTGAGGAAGGAGCCATCAAGCCGGGGCCGCCCAGTTCGCGCTCAAGACGAAGCAAGGCCAAACGGATAGCGTGTTTGTCTCGCTGGGTGGCGGACGGAATGTGGACGTTTCCTTGTTTGGGGTTGGAGAGGACGTCCGAGAAACCCAGTGATGCGACAGCAGCGACCACGTTTTCAAACACGCCGGCAACCTTGGCTTTGTCAATTCGACCGTTGGCGAGTTGGCCGAAGACTTCGGCGTTTTCATCGTGAACCGACAAACTCACCATAAGACCTCTTGAGGATGAATCCCGCAGATTAAACCAGTTGGTTTTCGAGGCCAACCCTCGGGTCAAGCGGAGGTGCGGGTCTTGGTCAACGCCCACCGGTACGACGATCGGGCGGAGGCCGCCGTGTTCGTCTAATTGCGGATGTAAGATATCACCTACTTGGACCAAAGGTGCTTGGACGTGGGCGAGATTGGTCTCTCCACTGAATCCATAGATGGCTTCAAACTCATTCAAATTTGTGCGTTTCCCGAGTTGGAAGCCGAGCCTTTGAACGACAGGACGAGTGGATTGGAAGTAGACATTGGTTTTCTCGGGATCCAAACCGAGAGCGGCGTAGTGGGCGATGTATTCTTTCAAGGCGACTGTACGGCCTTTGGCAAGTGAAACTCCCCGGGTCGCTTGGCTTTCCAAATCCGCCACGGCAATGGTCACATCGCCTCCTTGTTGCTGGAACCATTTGACCTGTTCAACGACCATCGAGTGCCCGAGATGCATCTGCCCGCTCGGCATCAGGCCCGTCAATACACCAAATGGACCACCCGTTCGTTGAGCTTCGAGTACCTGCTCAATGTCTCGGTGAGCAAAAACGATGCCTCTCCTGTGAAGTTTGGAAGGGTTCGGTAGAGAGACGCCCTCCATAGAAGTCAAACCAAATTGTTCAACCATTCGGTCGTAATCGGTGGATTGAGCACTCCCCCAAGGGTCTATGACGAGTTCGTCTTGAGCCATCTCTGCTCCCTCCATCTGCCTTAGGCTTCCTCGTCCGCATCAAGGCTTCGCTCATCCAGCCCAAGGGGAGTTGTGTTTTGGCCGTGCTTTCGTTCAGCCAACGATGACCAGGGGCCAAGACCTTCTTTACCCAACACTCCCAACATCCCGACCACGGTCATTAATCCGACGCCGACCACGGCGTATGGAATCCATGCATCGATGCCTTCAGCGGTTCGTGGTTCTACAAGCCAAGTAAACCGAACCTCGGTGTCGTCGACAAATCGTTTGGCCCACTTGAACAGATCAGTGGTGCGGTGCCCAGCCACGGTGACCGCAGAGGAGTGGTTGTTGAAGAAATCAGCTTGTGCCAAAACATCGTGGTCCACATCGGTACCGTTGAGGGTGATGTTGACGGCGTGGCCGTTGATGGTTGATAGCACAAGTGTCCCATCGGCTTGCTGCCACCACCCTTCTTGAGACACTTTCTCGAATTCTATAGAAGGAAGTTTTTCAGTGGAGTTCACGGTCGATACATCGGCGACTTCCACGCCAGCCACGTCGATGAGCCATGTCAATGGAATGTTCCAAGGCAAATCATCTGAAACGGATTTACAGGCTTCAGTTTGAATCGACTCAAAGGTGAGAATTGTCTGACCGTCACTTTGATGGACATCTTGTGTGGTCTCAAAGCAACGCTTGGAGGACCAAGAGGACCAGGCTTCTCCCCATGTTGTGAGCCAAATGCCCGGCGTGTCATCAAGGTAGGCGAGGACATCTCGGTCGTGACGCACAGTGGCGTCGTTTACACGCCCAATCCAATACAGGTTAAGCAACCCTCCCTGTTCAACCTCAGACTGCACGTCTTCGAGGGACGCCATCCCTTTTTCCAAACTGCCTCCCCTTCGACCGAGGTTGTACCAATCCCACAGGTCGGTGGGTTGGTCTGTAGCGTTGTGCCACGCAGTGTACTCCAAACTCGTCTTGTCTCCGTGGACTGTGAAACCTTGCGAAGCCACTTTCGTGTGGTCGGCCATTGTCAGTGTGTCCGGTGTGTAAATTGAAAGCGGCGAAACACCCCAACGGCTGGCGTTGATTCGGTCCTCAATGTAGTTCTTGCAGGCTTGCGCGACCGCACCAGGATCGTTGGCCCAAGAGAGACCTGGTATCCCATAGCAGCCAAATTCATCTCCGGCCTCGAGCCGCTCTTGGCCAAAAGAAGTTCTCAACCAACCGTCCTCTTCCCACGCTGATTGAGCCAAAGCAACGGGGTGAAGGACCACCGAGGCCACGAGGGCACAAAGGAATACAGAAAGTACACCACTCCCCTTGGTTGCCATGGATTAGCCTCCTGTTGGTGACCTTTCACGCTTGTCCTTGGCGCACTTTGAATGGAAGGGAAATTGAACGCTCATACCCGTGCCGAGAAGAAACATCAAAACAGAGGGGGCCAGAAGCACAGTCATGAGCGATGGGGAAGCCATTGAAGAGGCATGGGGCGCCCTTCGACCCCATTGGGCCATCGAACCAAGTTCGCATCCGCTCCCTTCAACACCCGTTTACGCTGGGTTGCGAATGTTTCTCTCGCCGTTGTTGCGACCGCTGCTTCGCTGGAAAATAACCGGTGCTGAACGCATCCCTCGCTCAGGAGCGACCATACTCGCCGCCAACCACCTCTCACACATTGACCCCATTGCCGTGATTGCGGCCGCCCGCAGGACCACACATTATCTGGCCAAGGACGGCCACTTCAGCAATCCATTGACCAGCTTCTTGATGCGAGCAACCGGCCAAATCGAAACACATCGGGAAGCAGGTGGGAGCGATGCATTGGCCAGCGCTGCGAGCATCCTTGACCACGGCAAAGCTCTCGGAATCTTCCCCGAAGGAACGCGTTCGAAACGGCAGGAACCACCGTTTATGCTTCCCGGGAAAACAGGTGTTGCCCGCTTGGCGGCAGCTTATCCTGACGCCGTTGTGGTTCCGATGGCTCTGGTTGGAACACGCAACATTATGCGTCCACAGCACGACAAATGGCCTCGACTTCATCGCACATTTGGAGTCAATGCTGGAGCAGGTGTCACGTGGCATGACTGGCTCTCATCCCCTTCCGGTGGCGGTATGACACCCGCTTCCCTCACCACCCTGGCCGAGTCCGAGGACCACGAAATTCGAGCGGAACTTTCACGCTTGTTCAGGAAATTTACTGACCAACTTATGGCGTCAATGGCTGCTCTAGGCGCTCCTTAAATCTACATATAGACTCACGCACTAAGGATTATGTGTCGTTGGTATTCACGCCTTTCGGACTCCTCGGCGCCCATGAACCTCTGGATGGCATCAGTCCGGACCGAATTGAGGCCGAGTTGCGCGGTCTCGATCTCCTGCAAACCATCATGCTGAACGTCGAGAACTGGACTTCATTGAACTGCCACAGATCGGGTAACAGCCAGTTGGTCACAAGGATAGAAGGCTATGAAATGCGAATCGACATCATCAAAACCATCTCATCGTTCTTGGTCCACAACGACCCACACCTCGAAGTCCACCTTTATCGAGGACGAAACAGAACGGTCGGTTCGGTTGAACGTCTTTGCATTGCCTTGACAGGAAGTCACCCCGGGTGCGCGATAGCAGACGCCATCGTGTCATTGGTCTTGCTGGGAGAATCAAATTGGCCGAGGGCGGCCACCCCCCATACGCTCAGGGAATTTGCTGAAGAAGCCGAACGGCAACGTTTGGGGAAACACCTCAAGCTGGGCTTGATCAATTTATCATTGGAAGACATTGAAGAGATTGCGGATGTGCGCCAGGCCATCGAGTTGGGAGTTTCACACGCCGCCATTGACCTGTTGTGCAGTTTTGCTCGACGGTGTTACACCTGCAAAGGCATGGAGATGGAGGCGGTGAAGCGCTACATTCTGCCGCTGTTCGAAGGAATTACTCAGGCAGAGATTGAAGCCTATGCTCTCCGTCCGAGCACACCGGCTGACATCTTGTTTCTTCCATATTTGGAATCAACGGCATGAACAACGCCTAAGTGCTTCCTCTGCTGTCTTCCGTTAGGTGGAAACTTGGAAGCGTACCTTGACTTGATGCGTCACATCCTCGACCACGGAGCTGACAAAGGCGACCGGACGGGAACCGGCACCAAATCCGTATTCGGCTATCAGATGAGGTTTGACTTGGCCGAAGGATTTCCAATGGTGACCACGAAGAAACTGCACTTGCCTTCCATCGTCCATGAACTTCTCTGGTTTCTGAAAGGCGATACCAACGTTGGGTACCTCCAAGAGAACGGCGTACGTATCTGGAACGAATGGGCGGATCAGAACGGGGACCTCGGACCAGTTTATGGAAAGCAATGGAGGAAGTGGGAAGCCAAGGACGGCCGGATCATTGACCAGGTACAGGAAGCCATTGAAACCATCAAAACAAATCCAAACAGCCGCCGAATCATTGTGTCCGCTTGGAACGTAGGGGAACTTGAGGAGATGGCATTGATGCCATGCCATGCCTTCTTCCAATTTCATGTGGCGGATGGAAAACTGAATTGCCAACTCTACCAACGGAGCGCCGATGTTTTTCTTGGCGTCCCGTTCAACATTGCCTCATATGCCCTCTTGACACACATGATGGCACAGGTCTGCGACTTAGAAGCCGGGGTCTTTGTTCACACCCTAGGCGACGCTCACCTCTACAACAACCATCTTGACCAAGCCAGGCTCCAAATCTCAAGGGAACCACTGGCGCTTCCCAAATTAACATTGAACCCAAGCATCACCGACATTGATGGATTTACCTACGACGACATTAAAATTGAAGGATACGAACATCATCCTCACATCAAAGCACCCATATCTGTCTGAGGCCCTCATATGCTGTCGATGATTTTTGCTTGCGATGAGGAAGGGGCGATTGGAAAAAATGGAGATTTACCCTGGCGTCAATCCTCAGATCTTCAGCACTTTAAGCGAACAACCCTCAACAAAACTGTCGTCATGGGAAGAAAAACTTGGGAGAGTTTAGGGCAGCCTCTGCCAAAGCGTCGAAACATCGTGATGACGCGTCAAGGAATCGACGACGATGTCGAGGTCATGACGCATGAAGAGGTCATGGCACTCGCTGAAGACGAAGAAGTGATGATCATTGGAGGAGGGGAAATCTATGCCTTGTTCTTGCCCCACGCAAAGGAAGTTCATCGTACAATCATTCACACGGTGGTAGAGGGGGCCGACACCTTTGCGCCTGAACTTGAAGCAGAGGGCTACTACTTGCTTACTGAACGTCATGTCCTCGCTGGGGAGCGGGACGATTATCCCATGACCTTTCAACATTGGATCGTTTGATCAATCCGGACGGTACTCAGTGACTCGAACTCCGAGACGGCCCTGGAGTGCCTCTCGTTTCATGATACGAGCGTACTTCTTCTCGAAGGCCGCTTTCAAGTCCACTTCCATCGCAAGGCTATGGCCCATCAGGAGGATGAGGACATCTGCCATTTCTTCAGCGCACTCAGCAATTGGTTTACCTTTGGTTATGGCGGCGGCCAATTCACCGAGTTCTTCAATTGTCAGAGCAAGCCTGTATCCCATGTCGTGGCCGTTTTGACCGGCAAAATCGTGCTTGTGGTGAAACGCTGCGACCTTCTTCATCATGACATCCCACTCGTTCGATGCCTCGTGGGACATCCAATCCTCTACCGAAAATCCTTCCATGGTTGAACCTCAACCGAGCAGCCCTTGATGGTTGTCTTAGCCGAGCATGGCAAAAATACAGGCCCATACAGGTTCAAGGCGGTCATTGGCCTGAGCAGAAACATCCTCATGATTCAGCGCCTTTTCTGCATCCAACGGATCGCGACCTGCAGCCCAATTTGAAGAGATGCAAACTGCCGCGTAGGGCACGGTGAGTTCACAGGCGAGTTTTGCCTCTCGAGGCATGGTCATGCCCACCATGTCTCCGCCAAGACCTTCAATGGCGTCCACCTCAGCTACCGTTTCAAATTGAGGCCCCTGGGTTAACCAATAGGTATAGCGCATGATTTCGTTGTCGTCAAAGCCCTGAACCTCCCGAAGAACCCCTTCAAGGACTGAATTCATTGACTCATCGAAGGGAACAGTGACCGAGGTAAAGGTGGATTCATCGTCATGAAACGTGGTAGCCACGCCGGTAAAGTCGACGTATTGTTCAGCGATTCCAACCTTGCCAGGGACAAACGTAGAGGCGATGGCTCCCACCGAACACACCGAGAGCACGGCATCGACGTTCGATTGAGACATGGCCGTCATGTTCGCTTTGTGGTTGATCATGTGAGGTGGGCATCCGTGCCCCGAGTCACTGTGGTGACGTTGGAGGAAAATCAATTCATGGGATTCTCCTTGGATGACCAGAGAGAAACAACGCAACGGCACAGGGCCAAATGGAGTGTCAACGAGGAGGTCGTCGGCGCGGGCGACTTCTCCACCCACGGCCCCGATTTTCGCGGAGAGGTCCATGTTGATGAGGCCGGTTCCTCCAATCACACCGAGTCGCATGTTTGCCGCACGTGGTGATGACTTGTCAAGTCTACGGCGATTGGGTATCTTCTGTGGTAAAATTCAGTTCATTGATCGCTCGCGCAGCGGCGACAACATCACCATCCTCCCACCAGTCGACCGCTACAAAGGTGGGTCGCTTCCCATGCATTTCCCAGCATTCAAGGGCTCGACTGACCAAAAATTCAGGGTCATTGGTTTCATCAGCGTCGGTCGGGCTTGAAAGCCCAAGCGGGCCGCTGAGCCAATTGTTCATATGGAAAACAACCTGATTTTCATCGCCGCGATGAGGGGTGCAATCCATCTCTTCCTTGCTTTCCTCGGCGTAATTCGTCGTCCAACTGTGGGTAAGGAAGTCATGGAACCAAGGAAACGCTTCATCGGAGGATTGTTCCCAAAAAACAACCATCTGCTCCCCATTTTGAATCATTTCCCGAAGGGTTGGCCAAGGTTCGTTCATGCCGTGAACGAAGACATGGTCCATGAGCCCGGAGTCGTTCAAGACCTCGTGTAGATGGGCGGGTTCGACGTAGTTTTCAATCAGAAGGGTCACCACGTCATTTGGTGCGCTCGTCATGTGGGATTGCAACGCAGTGAGCCATGTTCGTGCGTCTACGCTGCCATAGCTGCAGGGGTTGATCGCCCCCCCACTGTTCCCGTGACACAAGCGAACACCATCCGAATTTGGATTGGAGGGGTCAGCGTAATGCGTGTCAAGCATGAACGCCCTCATGCCTGCATTCCACTGGGCATCAAGTCCAGTCCGGTGGTTGCTTGCCGGATAGAAAATTCCATCCTCATGGGTTGCAAAGGCGTTGTGAGTCTCAGGGAAGGTGACATTGTCATAAGTTCGAGAGCACAAAACGTCCCATCCGTTGCACACCATTCCATCATCGTGCTCCTGAACTTGAACCGCTTCCTCCGCTTCGTTGGACACAGAGGCACAACCCGGCAACGCCATGCACGCCACCAATAGGAAGGCAACGAAGAGCCTCTGCATGAAGTGCCCAAGGGGTCAAAGGCCATCAAATCGATGGTGCAACGCCGTTTACTCGTTGAGACGAGCGACGAGGTCGGCTTTCTTGCCAGACACGGGCTTGCCAGCGGCCTTCAGCAACTCCTTGAGCTCTGCGACCGTCATGCTGTCATAATCGGCATCGTTGGCTGTTTCTGGAGCAGGAGCCTCTTCAGCAGGAGCTTCTTGAGGGGCAGCCTCGGCGGGTGCTTCTTCCACAGGGTCATCATTGTCGCCTGCGTTTGAGTCAGCCCCATCTTCAGCCATTTCAGCCTCTTCCTCGGCCATGGCAGCTGCAAGCGCTGCAGCCTTCTTGGCCTTGAGTTCAGCGGATTGACGCTCTTCCTGAGCGTGAATCTCATCAAGCGTGGGACCATCAGCAACAACCACACCTTCTTGCAGAAGTTGGCTCTTGCGGATAGCTACAGAACGAACAGGGTAAATGGACTTAACACCCTTTTCAATCTCTTCTTCGAGCTTTCCATCAAGGAGGGCTCGTTGCACATCGGAATACGTGTTCTTCGCGGCGAAGGAGATGATGATGTCGCGGGTGCGGCTTCGCATGTCTTGCTTGACCGAGGTCTGCACGCGCTGCTGGGTGATGATGAGTGGTTTCATTCGCACGAGGTATCCATCCGTGGTGACAACGTCAACCACATCGTCAACCTTTCCTCGATAGCGACGGATTTGACGTCGTGTGTGATCGGTTTGGTGATGATGTCCGATGAAGGTGGTCAAGGCGTCCTGACCAACGCACTCGGAGACACGGAATCGCATCACGACGTGCATTTTCGAAAAGTTTCCGTCAAACTCTTGTTGCGTCATTTCGTAGACACGTCCGATGATGTGTTCATCCGACTCACCGATTGTTTCGCCAATTGGCTTGAAATCCCATGGATGTCGAGGTGCACGAATCGTGTACCATCGCTTTGTCTTCCACTTGTCACGTTGTTTACGCGCTGCTGCGCGTGCCTTTGCACTGATTTTCTTTGCCATGGTGATCAACTCGGTGTGTCTTGCGGGGGCTACCCCACTTGCAAGTTGCGGACTGACCTCCCCTATTTGAATGAGCCTCATCTCAAGAATACTCTCATGCACGACGATTCGGCAACCTCTTGACCTCCCCTCTCCACCGGGAAAGCGTGGGCCTTCATCACATCACATGGAGGGCGACGGCAAGCGCCCTCTCCAACGCCGATGTTTTGACCGAGGCCATGGCGTGGCTTATCGGTGATGAGGCCGCTGTAAAAAAGGACTCAAGCACTTCCTATCACGGACCGGAGCTGACGCTTTTGACGGCCTCAACCACAAACAAACGAAAGGCCTTGAAATCCCTCGCACGGCTAGGCGAAACCAACCTTAGACGACTCCAAACGGAACTGACTCATCGGATGGACGACGAACATGTGCTCCATTTTCGAGTGTCCGTTGAGTCGGTGGTTGAAGGAGCACCGATACTGGCCACAAGCACTGGCACTGGAACCGTGAAGGGACAAGCAAAATTCGAAGTGTATTCGGGTCGAACTGAACAAGAACAACTGGACGATACCTTCGATGAGGTCTACAAACTCGTTGAGGGGAATCAAGAATGAATTTTGGCCAACCAAGACCCATCCCTGCGGTTATGGTGGCGCTCTTGTTTCTTGTTCATGCACCCCATGTTTTCGCAGAAGAAAACCAACAAAATTTCAACCCTCAGCCGTCATGCAATGCAGACCGGAGTAACTGGACCATTGGGCTCGTGTATTGCGACGAGGGCGCCGTTGGTGGTTACACATTGTTCTCACCCATCCCATCCAACACCACCTATTTGATCGACCACGAAGGACGTCATGTCCACGACTGGGTTTCACCCGGTGGCCATCGTCCTGGACTCTCGGCATACCTGCTTCCCGACGGAGACTTGCTTCGTACAGCGAACAATCAAGAGCAGGCAGTCGGGAACTTCTCGGGAGGCGGGACGAGTGGGAAAATAGAGCGCATTTCATGGAATGGGACGCTGGAATGGTCGTGGAGGTACGACGACAACTTGCATATTTCACATCACGACATTGAACCGATGCCAAACGGCAACATTCTCCTGATCGCATGGGAGGAGCGTACCGAAGAAGAAGCTCTTCAAGCTGGGCGCAACCCCGACATAGCCAGTGATTCACCGGGTGGCCAAAACAATGTTTGGCCGGACCGTGTCGTAGAGGTGAAACCCATTGGCACCGATGAGGCCGAAATCGTCTGGCAATGGAATGCTTGGGATCACCTCATACAGGATTACGACGAAACAAAAGACAATTATGGCGTCGTCGCGGACCACCCTGGACGCATTGACATCAATTTTGTTGGCGCCAGCGGCAACGCTGCCGGAAGAGCCGACTGGATGCATTGCAACGGCATTGATTACAACGCTGAACTTGACCAAATTGCCCTTTCGTGTCGAAGCATGAACGAAGTCTACGTCATCGACCACAGCACGACAACGGAAGAAGCCGCAGGCCAGATTGGTGGCAACGCCGGAAAGGGTGGAGACATCCTTTATCGCTGGGGAAACCCACAAGTCTACAAAAAGGGACTTTCAAGTGATCAACAACTCTTCGCCCAACACGATGTTCAATGGATTGAGGCTGGACACCCTGATGAAGGAAAATTGATTGTGTTCAACAACGGAAATGGGCGTTATCCAGCCTACTCCTCGGTGGACATCATCGACCCACAAGTGGACAACGGAACCTATGTACTTCAATCCAACGGAACTTTTGGACCTGCATCACCCTCCTGGTCGTGGAACAACGGAGAGGCGATGTATTCAGCGTTTATTTCAGGAGCTCAAGCCCTGACAAACGGCAATGTTTTGGTCACGCACGGAACACAAGGAACGCTCTACGAAGTCAGCAGAGAAGGCAACATAGTGTGGGAATACATTGCACCGATTGGTTCAGATGGACCCTTTACTCAAGGCGACACACTCCCCGACGGAAATCGTGCGGGAACCACGGCAAATACGGTGTTCAAAGCCACCAGTTATTCCAAAGAATTCGTCCATTCCCTCGGTCAAACCATTGCGGTGGGGGATTACCTCGAGAACTGGTCCGATGCGTGTCCGAATCAAGACGCATGGGGGTGGGACCGAGACGGCGATGGTTGCATTGACGATAGCGACGGGGATGGGACCTTGGACCCCGAAGACCAGTGCCCCTCAGGGAGTGATTTCATCGACGAGGACGACGATGGCGTGCCCGATGCCTGCGATGCCTTGGTCGATAACGACGCAGACGGTGTAGCAAACCAGAACGATGCATGTGAGGGCCATGACGATACAGTTGATGCCGATCAAGACGGTGTTCCTGAACCGTGCGATGACTTGGTTGATAGCGACGGCGACGGCATGAGTGACGACCTCGACCGCTGTCCGGGTCACAACGATTCAGTGGATGAAGACCTTGACGGGATAGCGGATGGTTGTGACCCACTCATCGATACCGACGGTGATGGAGTGAGCGATGATAACGACGTGTGTGTGGGCGGCGATGATAAGTTGGATGCTGACCAAGATAGCGTGCCGGACCATTGCGATACAACAACGAGTAGCCTCCAAGAAAATGCAACACAACCCGACGCACCTCTTACTGAACCGACCAATCCTGCCGTGAATCAAGTGGAAGACGATGCGAACATCTTGACACAGGAAAACACCACAGGTTATCTCGTGGGAGGAATGTTACTTTTGGCTGCATTCACGTGGTGGCTGCGCCGTTCGAAAAGATGACACGACGCAGCATTTTTTTCGTATGTACGAAATTCAGCCTCCTTTCTTACAAGAGATTAAGTAGGCGTAGGAACTTGGTAAGAACGAGGAAATATCATGCCCCACGTCGTCACTTCCGCCTGCGTTGATCACAAGTACCAGGAATGCGTACATGTTTGCCCTGTTGAAGCGTTCAGGGAGGCTGAAACCTACCTTGTCATCGACCCTGACGAATGCATCGACTGCGGAGCTTGCGCACCCGAGTGCCCCGTGGACGCAATTTTCTCAGACGCAGAAATTCCAGAGGAAGAGGATGCATGGATTGACCGCAATGCAGACGAGGCAGTTGATGCAGATGTCGCTGAGGGCGATTCTCCTATCTTGGGCAGTTGACCACCACATGGCATAGAACCAACCGTCATAAGGGAGGCCGACCACGCCACGGCGTGAGCACCATGAAAACCGACTTTTCTCAACTCCGTATGGGCAGCGACCTTCTCAAGCGAGGATTTGCTCGAATGCAGCAAGGCGGCGTCATCATGGACGTCGTAAACCCAGAACAAGCCGCTGTTGCTGAAGACGCCGGTGCCGTGGCTGTGATGGCGCTCGAGCGTGTACCGGCCGACATCCGAAAGGCCGGCGGCGTAGCACGAATGAGCCATCCCGACATGATACAGGGCATTCTCGATTGCACCTCCATACCGGTCATGGCCAAATCCAGAATCGGCCACGACGGAGAGGCACGGATCCTTGAATCGATGGGTGTTGACATGGTCGACGAAAGCGAAGTTCTTACCCCAGCCGACCCCTATTTCCACATCAACAAGCACGACTACGGAATTCCCTTTGTTTGCGGTGCAACCGGACTCGGCGAAGCAACCCGACGTATATGGGAAGGCTGTGCGATGATACGCACAAAAGGCGAAGCGGGAACCGGAAACGTGGTTGCTGCGGTAACCCACGCCCGGCTCATCGACCAAGAAATTCGGCAAATTCAGTCCCTTGATGACCACGGACTTGACCTCGCGACAGAGAAAATCATGGAGCGATACAGCGTCCTTGCCTCCCATTCCGAACTCCCAGGAACCCATCTCACAACGCCATTTGGAGCCATCGACGATGAAATGCATGCCGGAATTCGTGGAGTGCTCGACGATGTGCATCGGCTGGGAAGGCTTCCGGTTGTGACCTTCTCCGCTGGCGGCATTGCAACCCCTGCTGATGCCTCACTGATGATGCAAATGGGGATGGATGGCATCTTCGTCGGATCGGGCATCTTCAAGTCCAGCGACCCACCAACCATGGCCGATGCCATCGTGATGGCCACCGCACACTACGATGAGCCAAGCAAGGTGGCAGAGGCCATGGCCATGATGGAAGGCATCCCCATGAAAGGAGATGAACTCGAAACGTTGGAAATCCGTATGGATCAGCGTGGATGGTAAGCGCATCAGTTCAGCGGATCGCTGACACCTTCTTCACCAAGGGTCCATTTCAGCGTCTTGACAACGCCCTCAAGAGCCTTGTGATTTCGAGCAGCTTCTTTCATGCCCGCCTTGTCCTTTTCGTCTTTGCATGCTTCATACCATTCCTTCCACTGATGCATTTTTTCAGTGGCCTGGTCAAGCATTTCCTCAATTTCTGCCCACGTGCGCTCGTAGGTTCGGTTCGGCGTAGATGACATGATTATCGGAGTTTCAGACGACAGCGACCCCTTCATAGATGCTTGCCCTACGCGTCCGAGTTTTTAGGAATTTTTTTGTCGATGTATTCTTCACCGGATTCAAGGACTGCTCCGTCCCCTACCACGCAATGATTCAAGGTTGTGCCCTCAGGAACAACCACCCCCACGCCGACCACCGAACGGTGAACAAAAGCTCCAGATTCAACCGTACAGGCGTCCATGAGAAGTGAATCAGCAACGGTTGAATCAATGTCCACTAAGCACCCATGACCAATCACTGAGCGGCTGACATCGCCGTTGAGGCGAGCATCGCGTGCTTGAAGCACGCCGTCGGTGACAACGTAGGAACTCGGATAAGAAAAGGGCAGTTCATCGTAGCGTTCCATCAGTGTGGATTGAGCCCTTAGAAGTTCAAACGGCTGACCGACATCAAACCATAGCCCATCGATGGTTTTTGCATACATGGGCCAACCCAACTCTAACAACTTCGGAAAGAGTTGTTTGCTAAAGTCAAACTTCTCGCCGTAAGGAATGTGATCAAACACCTCTGGCTCAAGAATGTAAAGCCCTGCATTGATGACGTTGCTAAATGCCTCCTCGCGGGTAGGCTTTTCCAGGAAACGCCGGATAAATCCTTCTCGGAGCTCACCATCAACATCGCCATCCTGTGTTGGTGCCAATCCTACGATGCCAAATTCCGAGGGATTGTCAACCTCCCACAATGCCATTGTGACTTTTGCACCGTGTTGACGATGAGCATCCAAGAGCGACGAGATATCAAACGAGGCGACGGCATCACCCGAACCAACAACGCAGGTTGTGGAGACAAAATCCCTCAACAAGCCAACGCTACCTGCCGTTCCCATTGGCGTTGCCTCTTGGTTAATTCGAGCATTGACTGTGGGCCTCTCTGGTCCTTGGACACACCACGATTCCACGTGTGATTGGAGTTGTTCTCCACGGTAACCGGTCGTCACAACAATGTCTCGAATGCCTGCCTCTACCATGGCTTCCTTGACGAAGTCAATGACTGGCCGACCAAGGACCTCAACCATCGGTTTCGGTCGCGTTGCTGTTAACGGCATGAGGCGAGAACCTTGCCCGCCTGCCATGATGATTCCCAACATCGCACGACCTCAACGTCGTCGGATGGGGCCTACACGGCGCATGTTCTTCTTTTTTGGAGAGTTCCCACCGCGCCTCGCTTTGTTGACGGTGTCATCTCGTCCAACACCGCCAAAGACCAATTCTCCGTCAGACAACAGAGATTCGACCAACCTATCAGCGACTTCATCCGATTCAGCGCCGGTTTTCATCTCCGCTTTAACCGCTTTATTGTGGTCGGTCATCCATGACTCTCGTTCTTGTCGGGCCATGTTCAGTTGATCTCGGACCTTGTTGACGTTGACCATTAATTCGTCAATTTTAGCGTGAATAGCGTTGGCCTTTTCATGGAATTCAACCGATTCGTTGTGGTGGCGATCGCCCTCGGATTTCAAGAAATCACGATGGTCGAGGCCTTCCTTGTACTCGGCCCATTTTTCATCTGCTCGCTTGAGTGCCTCAACAAAGAGGTTGTGAGCATCGTCTGATTCCGCCTTTAGCGTGGCGATGGCTTCATCCAAGTTTGAAAGATCGACAGAGACCATTTCAAATTTGGCGACTTCAGGTTCCAATTCATCAGCACGGCGTTTCATTCGCTTGATTCGCTCCATGGTTTCTTTTTCCTTTTTTGTGCTTGAGGATGTGGTTTGGAATTGCTCTTCAAGCGTGTTGATTTGGCTCACGAGCTGAGCGTACTCTGCAGTGGCTGACTTCTTTTCACCTTGCTCACCACGGCGGCCCTTGGCTTGGGCGAAGAGGTCACGGAGTTGTGCATTTACGGCGTCCCGCTTGGCTCGATGTGCGTTTCGCTCAGCGTGGATGGCGTCGAGTTCGGCTTTCACCAAATCCAGTTTTTCTCGGTGTTCTTTGTACTGGTCTTGGACAGCGTTGCGCTTCTTTGCCATCGCTTTGCCTTGGTCGCGAAGGTTGTTTCGGTTATCGCGCATTTTGCGGACGCGAGCTTCCATAGACGATAGCTCCTCACGCAGCTCAACGTCAGGGTTCTTCTCAGCATCATTGGGCATGCCGCGCATGATTGCTCCACCACCTTCACCATTTCAAGCCTATGCTTGAGGCGGGTTTGAACATCAAAGAGCAGAGCCGCCGAAAACTTCCATCAGGAGACGAACGCTGGCGGCCAAGAGACCAAGGCCGCCGAACAAATACGACACGTACGTGCTTGTTGAGCGAAGCCATTGACGGAATTCTGCGCGCACTCGAACGTTGATTTGTCGTCCAAGCAACAACTCTCCGTTCGTTTCTTCCAATCGAACCGAGACAGTTGCGTCTCCTGAAGTGGTTGGAATTAGGGTTTGCCAGGAAACCGTGCTGTCCTTGAGCAAGCCCGACATTTTTCCGAGAACGTCGTCGTCGCCTTCTGCTGCAAGAGGCAAGGCCTCGGAAGACCACCAGTACTTTTCACCTGGTTCAAGACGATAGGTCAGCGCCAAATCTTTTGGTTCGAAGTTTGGAGTT
The DNA here is from genome assembly GCA_002502295.1 of Euryarchaeota archaeon UBA561. Taxonomy (GTDB): domain Archaea; phylum Thermoplasmatota; class Poseidoniia; order Poseidoniales; family Poseidoniaceae; genus Poseidonia. Next base: position 29,800 of record DANX01000012.1, read on the forward strand.
TGAACTCGGAACACAACGGTTCGCGTCTTATCGGTCAAGTTGTGGAACAACGTGAACAAGTTGGCCTTGTTTGTAACCACGTTTTCCATGTCCACTTCAAAGATGAGGCCGTTCATGGCGGGTTCACGTCCACTTTCCAAATCCTGTTTCAACCGATCCACCATCCGGAAAAAGGCTGGGCAACGCTGGTTGATGAGACCAAGGAGAACCAGCCATGCTTCCAGAGTGAAGGTCTCGTGGGAAAAGACGTGCTCCATTCCTTTTTTCGTCAAAATTTCTCCCATCTCAGATTCCAGCGTTTTTCTGTCCAAGCCCGTAGCATGTCGGTAGAGGGTCATCAAAAATTTCTCATGGGCAAAGTGGCGATTAATTCCTCGCTTGAAACTTGTCTCAAGTGTTTTGGTGTACTCATCGTATTGCGACCGGAGCAGAGGGTCCATGTGGGTCTTGATCAAATCGTTGAACACCATGTTGAGCGTCGACGGATGAACCGGGGGGATATACGCCGGGAGTAAGCCCGTTTGCTCGACCATGTTGAACGGTGTACTTCGTGTTGGGAGGTGCTGGCCAAACGACAAAAGAAGGAACGAGGCCGAGGTCAGCAAGAACAAGTTTCCATAGACGGTCCCAGTGCCGTACCAGAAAACCATGATCAGCGTCGTAGCAGATGTAATCGCGAGCATCAGCGATTTTGTATGGTGGGACATGGAGGTTTGCAACTGATGGAGCAAACCATCGTATCCATGGAGGGACTGAACAGAGCGATGCTCGTTGTTCGATGCATTGACGCGTTCATGGAACGTGGCCAGAGAAATGCTGACCCTGTAGCGATGGAATCCGACGGCCAAGATGTAACCCAAAACAACCACAAAGGTCAGGCTCGCCATGAACGTAGCGAATCCGAGCCCGATGTTTGGGGCAATGTTTTCTTCCCAAAAGGATGGAGAAGATTGTGAAAAAGCCCAGCTTGAGAAAAAAGTGATGGCTGAAAAGGCTGGAAGAAACATGATGAGGCGTAAGCCAGAGCTGATAATTTGCCGGTCAATGGCATGGATAATTGATTCGGAGAGGTAGAATCCGAAACCTTGCGTTTTTGGAGACGGTTTCTCATCGACCTCGTCAATCACCAGAGGGTCTTCCTCAGCCATGGTTCCTGATGCGAAGGTTTGTTCTAAAGTGTTCACACAGTTTTTGGTTCAATTTTGACAAAAATTGACTTCATCACATCGTCCGAGAGTTGTATGGCAATTCCGTTTTCCAACACAAATGAACTGTTCTCTTTCCGAACGAAAGCACCGATTTCAAAACCTTGTTGATTCATGACCGTCAATTCAGTTGCCGGCACAAGCAGGATGGTTAAACGTCCGGAATCACCCTCGGCCAGTACATCGAGTGAACATGTTTGCCCCATGGAAGAAAGTCGTTCGGCGATATCAGAGGTGGGTTTTGGAATCAAACGACCGCTCGGGTCACGGGTTTCGGCGTTTACCAAATGCGAGAGCGCAACCTCCATGTCGTCGTCAATGGCATGTTCCAACCTGCATGCTGTGTCGTGTGGATTTCCGTCGTAAGGCAAAAGTTTGAGCAACACGGTGGCGAGGCGATGGCGACGTTTCATTTTCTGCCCGTGCACCAGCCCTTGTTCGGTCAAACGGGCGCCTTTGTATGGAATGTATTCAAGATAACCACGTGCAGCAAGCCGCTGAACCATCTCAGTTGCTGAGGCAGGACTTACGCCCAATCCAGAGGCAAGGTCGCCGGTTCGGACGACGCCACCTTCATCACTTTCATGGAATTCGTACATCATCTCAAGATACTCATCTTCAAATTCTTGAAAGTGTCCTACCATTGTCCCACCCTACGGGGTGCGTAAGCCTTCATTGGCTTTGAAGACTTGGGTGCACGACGGACATCGAACGGAACCCTCGTAGGAACTCGGTATCCGCAATGTCTGGTCGCAAGCAGGGCAGCCGATCTCTATTTTTTCCGGAAGCTCTTCACTTTCGTTTTCTTGGACCTCAACATCGTCATCATCTTCGGTTTCAGGCTCCGAGGAGGGGGGGACTGAGGCATCCACGGTGAATTTGAATCCGCAATCTGGGCACCCGATGTTCCCTGAATATGATACGGGAACCCGAAGGCGACGATCGCATTCAGGGCAAGAGACCTCGCGCTTCTCGTCCTTGTTGAACGATGTCGTCATGGATGGTTTTTGTGCGGTTGACTCCTTTTTTGGCCGAGGTGCATGTTGTTTTTGTGCTCGAAGACGAAGCACCAAGGAAACTGCTCCACCGAGCATCAATCCCCAAGCGATGGCCGCCAGTGGCCATTGATTGGAGTTTTCAACGACATCCTCACCAGAAACGTACGTTACTTCAGCGTTGACGACGTTCCCATTTATGTGCCAAAGCGCTTGGAGAGCGACGTTGCTACCCTTGGGCCAGGTAATCTCCATTGAAAACGTCCTTTCTGACGTATCCTGCCAAGCTGGAGAAGTGACTTTTGCCAAACTTGAACCGTATGAATCAACCACCCAGACCTCGCCTTGTGAATGTTGGAACGGACCGGTTTGTCGCACCGTGAGTTGAAGCGTGACCTCATCCCCTTGAACAGGCCGTATTGGATCAGTTGTGCTCGAAAACTCAATCCAAAACACGGTTGGCTCATCAGAAAGGGATGCCGTGGTCGCAAGTGGACCTGGCCCAATCATCCATCCAACCGGAGAAATTTGAGCAACGAGACTGTCCGCTTGAATGTCTCCAAAAGAAAAGGTAAACATCTGCATGCCCGGTTGAAGAAGAAGGTCATTTTCTTGCAAGAAAACCGTGGAATCACCCGTTTCATAACCGACTTGGAGACGAACCGTTCGTTCATTCCCTTCATCCAGGTTCAATTTCACGGTGAACTGGACGCCCTCATCCGCTGTTTTGTTGACATCCATGACCGAGACTCCAACGGATTGTTGTGCTTGCACAGACATGCTGAGTGCCCCCTCATCCACACCGACCACCAAGCCATTATCGCTCTCCAGCGACCATGAGAGCGTTTGCATGCCCTCGTTGAGAAGTTGCATGCTTGAGGAGACCTCTCCAGCTGAACCCTCGCTTAATTCTACCCACGCTCCTTGTGCAACCGATGAATCCATGGAGAGTACAAGACGAACGCGCCCATCGAGCTCCCCTGTGTTCCGAAGAAGCAAATTGGCAGCCACTGTGTCGCCCTTGTGCCATGGACCACCTGACAATGTCGGGGTCGACGAACCCGCTGATTCAAACACCGCAGATGGCATAGCAACGTTGAGTGTGACTGGGAACGTTGACGAGGGATCAATCCGAGAACCAACCGTTTCACATACGACAACCATTGGTTTTGCTGACCGCTCATAGGTCCAATCAACGGATGTTCCAGCACCGATGCTGACGTCGCTAAGGTTGAACACTTCAATGCCGTCTTCCAAACATGACAAACCTCCGTCGTAGGGTATGGTACCGTTGTTCCAAACGCGGAGGGAAAGATTGAGTTTACCACCCGCTACTACTTCGTCTGCGTCCGAAGAGAGCGCCCCTTCGAGCATCGCCAACGGAGGGGGACCGACGACCCATGTGCCGTTCAACTCGTGCGTTCCCGGTTCAGTTCCTACATTTCCGGTAAGATTGACCCACCAAGAAAGCACACCTTCGGTGAGTTGCATGGTCGGTTGGAGGGAAACAAAGGAAGAGGAGGAGGCCTCCACACTTGCGTTTTCCAAAACGACCTGTTCATGGTGACCATTGTTGTGAAGATCGACGACAGCCCCTCCTGTCCAGTTGACATCCCCGTCGTTGATAATCGGGAAGTCAATGCGGAGGTAATCGCCGTCATGAAGCGAGAGGTTTGTGGTCGATGATCCGTTCTGATGCACAGGTTCGGAAACAATGCTCCCCACGCCTCCAAGCGAAACAGACAGCGGCCTAAGCCGTTGCACGGTTCGAGAGATTGAACTCTTGTGCGTGCTTGTATTCGTCCCAACTTCTCCAGAGAGTTCTGCCGTGACTTTGCTAAATCCGTATGGAAGATTGGTGAAGTTAGCGGAGATGTTCCGAAGCTCAAAAGCGCCGAGTTCGGAAAGAAGTTGACTTTGATTGGATAGGAGAACCCCCTCAAGAGATTCCACTGTGAGCGTGAGGGTTATGTTGGCTGAGAACCCAACCATTTCATGCACTTCTAATGTGGTTGAAAGGTTCGACGACTCCACCGTGGCATAGTCCGGGATTCCAAACGAGGCCTCCTCAATTAAAACGCCACCTCCTTGGGCTTGAACTCCAGAAAAAAGGGGTATCATGAACAAAACGACCAACGCGAGACTCAACCTCCTCGCCCCAGCCAAGTCGCCCTGCATGAAGATGCGTGGAGAAAGTGGTTCTTCACCTTCTCGCAAGTAGGTGACCCAAGGGGTTGTTTCTTTTACGTTGAATGAACACCCCAAACCAATGCAGGCGGAGGAGTTGTTGTCCATCACGCCCGAGAGAATGGTCGAGGCCATATTGGGACGGAGACAATCCATGGCAGCAAGCCTACCGGAAGCCCTTCAACAACGAACTGAAGAGAACAATCGGGCTTACAAACTCGCCAAAGATGCGAGGGATGCCCTCATGACGCTCAAATCGATGGAGAACGATTCATCAGCACACCAGGCGGCATTGAAAAAAGCTCAAAACATCTACGACGAACATGAGTCCTTTCGACGACGAACGAGTTCCCGCCTTCAGACGTTGAAAAACAGCGTCAAAGATTGCGATGAATCAATTGAATTTTGGACCAACATGAGCAATGGTGATTGGGGGCATCTGCTCGAAGATGCGAACCGTCTCGCTTCGGGAGGTGATTCAAGTTATGCAAAATCAAAGCAGCAACCGGTCACGGAGGAGAAGCAATGACTCGAAGAACCGCTTCACTGTTCGAGGACCTTGTTGAACTTGAAGCCGCTGAGGTTGAAGCCATGTACGGTGAAGTCTTGGAAAAAGTGAACGCTACAGATGCCACACTTGTCGAACTCCAAATAAAGAAGAAAATCCACTCAGAGACCATCCGGTTTGCCGTCAACAAAGGCCCCGCACCGGTTATCGGAGATTCGAAGCATGCAGAGGAACTGATCAGCCTCGCCATTGAACAAAAAAATCGCTTCGATACCTGCCTTATTGATCGGGATCGCTTGGTTCAGCGCCTGAGCGTTCCTCGGCATCGCGTGCGCAACACGATTTCCGAATTTTTCGACAAATTAACCACCACAAGCAACCACCATGAGTCACCAACGTTGGCCAGTGAAATCGAGATGTTTTCTCGGTTTTTTGAGTTGCAAGCCATGCTGAAAATCTACCAAGAGCAAAAATCGGTTGTTGCCGATCTTAATCAAGCGAGGCGAATGTTGCTCGAAACCGTCAAAAACGTGAACAAAAATGACCGAAAGTACGCTCAACAAATCACGAAGAAAAGGGAATCCTCAAAGCAACTCCGAAAAGAGGCCGGGCGGTTGCGAGCATTTCTCAAACAGAGCACTGTTGGCTCCGAGGACACCGTGCCCCCCTCAATTCCAGAATTGAGTGAACGCCTGCTAGCAGGTGATGCTCTCAGCATGGAGGAATTTGCAGCCATGTTGGAGCACGGAGGACTCACAGAGATGAGCGAGGAAAATCGCATGGAATCTCCAGGAAAACCCGCAGTTCAACAGAAACAACCGCCCAAGTCTCGACGAAAAAAACGGCGACACCCCCAGAAGGAGTGAGATGCGTGCCGTCCATGGCTTGGCTGCAAGGAGGAAGCCTTCTCGATTACACGGATGAAGCCGTTCAGGACGTGATTGACCTCTTTCTCAACGAAACTGGAGAGCGCTATGCAGAGGCATCAGTACGGCATCTGCCCATTCCCATCTGGGATGCGAATCTTGTGCTGGTCGACCTCGAACAAGACCTACCTCGCACAATTCAGGGTGTTTTTTTTGGAACGCCTTTCAAAGAAAACATTGTCCGAGTGGCCGCCTTTGTAATTGCCGCAAAACACCAGGGAAACGACCACGGAACCGAGGCATGGAATCGCTTCAACAAGGAAGTTTGGATGAAAGGATTTCGTCAAGTTCAGCTCGAAGTAAAAGCCGAAAATACAGGTGCTCAGAGGTTTTACCAACGCCGCGGGTTGACGATTCAAAACGAATTGAACGGATATTACCAATCGGGTTTGGGATACATGATGAGAGGCCCGCTATCGCCACCAAAGGATTGAGAAGGATTATTCACCTTGGTATCAAGTTGTTATCATGATTGAAGAGGCCATGCGCCAACTGACTTCCATCGATGGTGTTCAAACCGTTCATCTCCTCGAGGAAGATGGTTTTGTGGTTTACTCACACGGAGAAGCGAACGCTGGGAGTGTGTCTGGTGATTTCACACGATGGCAGACCCTTCTTCAAACGGCGGAAAAGAAGTCAATGATTACCCTCGTAATGGAACAAGGCTACCTTGTTTTCCACATGTTTGGACCTCAAATCTTGGTGGTAAAATGCACACGGGATGCAAACCTCGGGGCACTCAGGTCTACCATCAGGGGTGTTTGCTAGGTGGCCGAATCACCATGCAGGGCGTTGGTCTGTGGCTCCATGAAGGATTAAATGGGGGAGGTTTGTGGCAAGACCGCGGGAGGATGGGAATCCTCCACAGACCAGGTGAGATGAAGAATGGCAGAACTCAAAGATCTTCTTGATGAGCGACGAAAGATGGTTGACAAGAAAGCAACACAACATCGTGAAATTCGAGATGATTGGAATGAGAAAACCAAAGAATTCACCGGCACACGAAACGAACTGAACAACGAAGTCAGAGAACTTATCGTCCAAGTCCGTGAACAACGGGACTTGCGGGACCAAATGAACGAGATGGTTCGTGAAAAGAAGCGAGAGCGAGAAGAAGCCAACAAAACCGTCCGCGAAGCCAAGGAATCCATGCGTCAGGGCCAACCTGAGCAACCTCAGCAATTCGACCGTCGTGGGCGACCGATTCGCCCCGACACCGTCCAATCGTTGACCAGAACCATGGAGCGCCTCGAACGAGAATTTGAACAAGGCAAGCATCAAGGGAAAAACGAGCGCAAATACTTCAAGAAAATGAAGGAGCTGAACGCCAAGCGTAAAGCACTCAAAGCCGCACAAGTCGCAACAGAAAACGCAGAGGGAAGCAGCGAACTGCGAGACGCCATTGCACTCCAGGAATCCGCTCACAATGCGGTTACCGAAGCTGCAGAAGCAGCACAGAGCGCCCACGACAACATGCTTCAATGGAACGCTGAAGTTGATCGTCAGCGTGAAAAAGCCGAAGCAGCCCATCGTAAACTCCGCACCTCAAAGAAGGAAGCAGACAAAGAGCACAGCCTCTACATTGTATCCCTTCGATGCTTGCACTCAATCCAAGACATTCTTCGGGCCATGCGTGGTGCGAGCGCCGGCCAAGGCCAGCGACCTGCCGCAAGCGATCAAACACAGGATTTGATGGCCAAACTGTTGGCTGGAGAAACGCTTTCAACCGAGGAACTGATGCAACTCCAACGATTTGATTGAACCAAATCGTGCGGATACATCAAAAACCCCCAACTTAGCACTGTGCATGGACGTGGTATGCATGATTGGCCATTCAGACATCGCCTCTATCGTGGAGGAATACGACCGATTGAAACTTCGAATTGGGATGACGGCCTCCCATTCGGCCTTGGACATCTGCGACGGCGCCATCGAGGAAGGCTTCCCAACGGTGGCTTACTGCAAAGAAGGACGACACAAGACCTATGCGAACTACTTCAAGACGCATCGAAGCTCATCTGGCCGCGTGTTTCGAGGCATGGTTGACAAAGCGATTGTACTCAACGACTTCAACGATGTTCTGGATCAAAACATGCAGGCCGAAATGCGAAAAAGAAACGTGATATACATCCCGAATCGGTCGTTTACTTCCTACTCTTCAATCACCGACATTGAGGAAAACTTCCGCGTCCCCATGTTTGGTTCCCGAAACATGCTCAGGATGGAAGAGCGCACCGAAGATCAGGACTACTATTGGATTCTCGAAAAGGCCGGCCTTCCATACCCGGAAAAAATTGACAGTCCCGAAGACATCGATTGCTTGGTGATCGTCAAACTCCATCACGCCCAAAAGAAACTTGAGCGAGGATTCTTCACTTGTGCCTCTCACAAAGAATACCAAGAAAAGTCGGCCGCTTTGCTCGCAGAGGGTGTAATTGACCAAGCCTCACTGGACGGCGCACGTATCGAGCGGTACGTCATCGGCCCTGTGTTCAATTTGAACTTCTTCTACAGCCCTCTTGCTGAAGAAGGTGAGCGGCTTGAGCTCCTGGGCGTGGACTGGCGCTTTGAGTCCTCGCTTGATGGCCATGTGCGTCTGCCTGCTCCCCAACAAATGACCATGCCTCTTCATCAGCAAATACCTGAGATGACGGTGGTCGGACACAACACAGCGACCATTCGAGAATCGTTGCTCGAAAAGGCGTTTGAACTTGGAGAGAAATTCATCAAGGCAAGCAAAGAGCACTACGATCCGGGCATCATTGGTCCCTTTTGTTTGCAAACTTGCATTGACAAGGACATGAATTACTACATCTACGATGTAGCACCACGCCTCGGCGGCGGAACCAACGTACACGTTAGTGTTGGACACCCCTACGGAAATGCTACGTGGCGCAAGCCAATGTCCAGCGGTCGCCGAATCGCCATGGAACTCCGCATGGCTGCTGAGCAAGATCGGTTGCTCGAAGTCTTGACGTGAAGACTCAAACCTTTTGATTCAACCAAGGGCGGCGTCAGATCACAACATCGTAGAACGTCTCGTTCGCCATGTCGTACCACGGATTTATTCCAACATCACTCGTGCCGTCGTAGTATCCCGTTGACTCAACAAAATAGTACAAGACATCTGCTTTCTCTCCGACGCCATTCACGCTCCAACCTGAATGGTTCTCGAGGGCCACGACCGGCCAAGCATGGCCTCCCCATTCGTCGTCTTCACTCGCTTTAACGGTCCCAAGCATCAGGGCTGCATCATAGCCAAGGTGTTCAACAAGACTGATGAAAAGAGCACTGGAATCTTCACAATCTCCGCTTCGATCGTAAAGCATCTCCAATGGATATTTCGGGTATTCCGTGTAGTTGGTGGAATCAATGTCGTAGGCATACGGTATCTGTCCAACAAAGGCGTAGATGTACCGCAAGACGTCAAGGTCCGAAACAGCACCTTGCTCCAATGCCATTGCAGAGAGGTTGTTGGCCAGGCCCATGACGGTCGGGTCCTTGGGTGTGGCAAAGGCCGCATATTGGGGAATGACATCGGCGTGAGTGTAGGCATTTGACCAATCAATGGCGTGATTCATGTATCGATACATCATGTAATCGGCATAGGTCGTGACCACGGTAAGCGAATGACTTGTGCCCTCAAACATCCATGTGTAATCGATGGTAGTCATCCCAAGATAATCAATGGGAAGCAGGGAGAATTCCAACGAACCTGCATCACCGTCGCCGCTCCCATTGGTGATGAATGAGAGGTTTTCAGAGGTCGAGATACTGTCGTATACCATGGTGAAGTCCAGCATGTTGGCCTCGGGATTGATGTCGATTTTATCATCAACAATCGGGTCTCTGTCGTACACAGAAAGCTGAATCCAATGGTAGCGCAACGATTCATCGAGGTTGTGGTAGTGACTGACATTGATGGGGACCGTTTCTCCAACTGTCGCCGTCACATAACCTGTGCCGTGCTGGCAAACTTCAGACCCGTTGTTGATCGCGATGCAAAAATACATCTCGCCCTGGTTTGAGAACCAATCCACGGCGTCGAAAAGCGTGAAGGCTTCAAGCCGTACAAGTACACCAACGTCTTTTCCTGGGTTCATGTCCTGCTCATCCAGGAAACCGTCGTTGTCATCATCAGCATCAGCGTTGTCTCCCGTCCCATCTCGGTCAGCATCTGCCCATTCCGTTGTGTCGTATGGAAACAGGTCGCTGTTATCACCCCACCCGTCACCGTCGGCATCAAACTGTTCGGCCGGGTCATCGGGAAAAGCATCGCCATTGTCCCCTGTGCCGTCTCCATCACTATCGTTCCATTCACTCGGATTGAGGGGGAAGACATCCTCAAGGTCGGAGGTGCCATCGTTGTCATCATCCAGGTCCTCAACGACATCATGGCAACCATCACCATCTGCATCCGTTATGCTTGAACGAATCCAGTCAACCTCACCCTTTGGGCAAAGATCAACGGCGTCCGTCAAGGCGTCATCATCATCGTCATCGTCTTCCTTTTCATCATGGCAACCATCGCCATCATGGTCGCTTACCGCATCTGATATCCAATCCGAAACACCATCAAAACAAGCATCAATTCCGTTGTTGAGGCCGTCGCCGTCAAGATCGTTTGGGTCCTGGTCCGAGAGATTCCAAAGCCAGACCGCCACAACGGACGACACCAACAAAAAACCCACAAGGACCGTGGCAAGGACGATACCAGGCGAGCGAATGGAGGTTCGTTGTGTGGAGATGTCAGACTGACGTATCGGCATTTCTTCATCGTTTGGCCCAACATCCGAAGCCGTTGGGTGGTTCTTTTCAATCTCTTCGCCATCAAGGAGGTTTTGAGCGGATGTCCAGAACTCATCCAGTTCGCCCATGTAACTAACCTTGCCGTGCGAGACCTATTACGGTTCTTCCGTCATCGAAGGCCGTTCAACCTTCGTAAGGTAGCCATTGTTCCGAGGACGCATCGTAGTAGGACAACTGGCCGTTGGCTTCTCGTGACCAATGAACACCGTCCTCTTCCCACTGCTGCGTTTCAGACTCCTCAAGCACTGGGATTTCCTTTCCGTCGCCCATGTTTTCCTCCGTAGCAGCGTCCAATGAATCCATCATTTCATCAAACGGTCCAGACGTCGTCAGCTCTGGCTTTCGAGTGTAGAAATAACCGCCACCGCCGAGGAGACCAATGAGAAGCAAGGCGATGACCGCATAGAGAAGACCGTTTCCGGATTCTTCAACTTCTGCTTGGCTTCGAGTGGCATCTTCAGGATAAGCATCCCAGCGGTCAGCGACCCCGTCGTTGTCTGTATCAACCGATTCATTGGCATCGAATTTGAAGGCGTCTTCTGCATCATTCACACCATCGCCATCGGAATCGAGTTGGACGAGAGCACATCCAACAACATCAATCAACTCTCCTTCGGGCGTGTTTGGGCACTCGTCAAGATGGTTCTTGATGCCGTCCGTATCGTCGTCTTTTTGTTGCTCAGAACACCCATCAATGTCCACTCGCTGGGTGGTGGGTGTGTCGGGACAGAGGTCTTTGTTGTTCATGATTTCATCTTGATCGGCATCCTTCTGCGAATCTGAACAACCCGTTGGATCAACTTGCTCACCTTTTGGGGTGGCTGGACAGGTATCATCGGCATCAGAAACACCGTCGCTGTCCGCGTCCCGTTGATTGGTAGCGCATCCCAACATGTCAACGTTCAACCCGTTTTCTGTTCCCGGGCAGTTGTCAATGTGATCGGTAACTCCGTCTCCGTCGCTGTCTTTTTGAGACGGTGAACATCCTTGAATGTCGGCATTTTCTGAGAACGGTGTGTTATCACAGACATCTGAGGCATCGACGACACCGTCGTCATCGCTATCACGTTCGGAAGCAGCACATCCAACACCGTTTACGGGTTCTCCAGTTGTGGTGGTGGGACACTCATCGCGGTCATCGTTGATCGTATCTCCATCGCTGTCCAGTTGGCTGGCAGCGCAACCTGCAGCGTCAACGATCGCTCCGAGTGGCGTGTTGGCACAGGCATCAAAGGCATCCATTACACCGTCATTATCAGCGTCTTCTTGGCTGCTCGAACAGCCAACGTTGTCAACCGTTTCACCTGCAGGCGTGTCAGGACATGCGTCGTTCGCATCGCTCACCCCGTCCATATCAGCATCGAGTTGAGAGGCGGAACAGCCGTTCACATCAACGGCTTCACCGGCTGGTGTGTCCAAGCAAAGGTCAGGCGAGTTACCGTTCGCATTGTCCCCATAACCATCGCCATCAGCGTCTCTCCACTGGGTTGGGTCGTTCGGGAACGCATCTGCGTTCAGGCCAGCGGCGTTGTTACCGTAGCCATCACCGTCGCTGTCCGCCCACTGGGTGGAATCGTTCGGGAAGGCGTCCGGTGAAGTCCCCGCTTGGTTGTCGCCGTAGCCATCATCGTCCGAATCAAACCATTGGCTGGCATCGCTTGGGAACTTGTCTGCATTGTTGCCCTGCGGATTATCACCGTAGCCATCTCCGTCAGCATCCTCCCATTGTGTGCCGTCGGCAGGGAATTGGTCAGGTGTTGTGCCGTTGGGATTGTCCCCGTAGCCGTCTCCGTCTGCGTCAGACCACTGACTCACATCGTTCGGAAAAGCGTCGCCGTTGGTACCGGAGGAGTTGTCACCAAAACCATCGCCGTCGCTATCCGCCCATTGTGAACTGTCCGATGGCCAGGCGTCGGGGTTGTTGCCACTGGCATTGTCGCCGTATCCGTCGCCATCGGCATCGGACCACTGGGTTGGGTCAGTTGGGAAGGCGTCAGGATAGGTTCCGTTGGCGTTATCGCCATACCCATCGCCGTCCATGTCAGACCACTGACTTGCATCGTTCGGGAAATCATCCGCCATGTTGCCACTCGCGTTGTCGCCATATCCATCGCCGTCCATGTCAGACCATTGCGTGGCATCGGAAGGGAAAGCGTCCACATCATCGTTGTACCCATCGCCGTCGGTGTCTCTCTGGGAGAGGGCACATCCGTATTGGTCCACCATGGACCCTGCCGTTGTACTTGGACAAAGGTCCGATTCGTTTGGAACGCCATCACCATCGTCGTCTTGAACCAAATTGAAGCAGTCCGAGTCCCCGATGAGTTGCACCGAGAGGTTCGAATAAAGATCGACATGAACGCAGTAGGTACCGGATGCGTTTGGCGTTGAGTAGGTAAAACTGGGGAGGCTCATGTTTTGCGCCGTGGCGGTAAAACCGGTCATGGACGACGTCGCCAAATTAGCATTGGATGCATCGGTAACTCGGTATTGATACTGATAGGCGTCACCCACCACCAAGTCAAGCCCTTCTGCCTGAACATTGTTCGTTGATGAGGCTGAACTCGCTGAATAAGCAGCGATAACGAGGGTTGGCAGTTGTGGGATAAAGTCGTAGAAATGCAATCCGCTGAAGTTATCGTTGTTGCTGAGGTTAACGGTTGTGCCGTTGATGGCGATGTAAGCGAGGAAGAGGTGCTCGTTCATGGTGGTCGGACCCGTCCAGTTGATTTGGTATGAGGTTGAAGTGTTGGTCGGCGTCAAATACCACATATCGGAGTCGATCATTGAATGATTGACGGCCGCATTGACATCGTTGGAAACCGTGAAATTGTTCGCCCACTCGACATAATCTAAGACGGCCCATTCAACCACATAATCTGTCCCGATGCTGAGGTTGGTCAGTTCAATATCACCCGTGGTTGATGATGTTGCTTCGATTTCCACCATCTCGATGTAGAGCGCATCCATGTCCGTGTTCAAGGCTGCGCCTGAGGCGTCAAACAGCGTTGAGGAAACGAGGAGCGATGATTCATTGTTGGTTGCAGCGATGCTGATGTTAACGCTGTGGGTTGAATTTGTGGCGTTGAAGGTGCCGTTGCTTGACGGGCCCCAATGCTCGTCGTCATCGAGGTGAATCTGCCCGTATGTGTGGTTGTAATTGTAGGTGGTGCCGCTGGTTAAACCGGAGAACAAAAGCGTTGCGTGGGTGGTGTTGATGATGTTCACATCAACAAATTGCGACGATTGCCCGCCTCCGGGGTTATCGGTCGTGATTTCAATATCGTAGGTGTTGGTCGCACCAGACCAGCCGTAGACGTCGACGTAGGTTGTTTGGTTGGCGGTCGCCGTCACCTGCATGTATTCTACGTTGCTGGTGCTACCAGAACTGTCCAAAAAACCACCTGTGGCAGTGTCCCAACCCGTGTCCAAATCTCCGCTGATGTGGTTCAAAGTGACGTTGACGTAGTAGGTAACCCCGGCCGTCATGTCAATTTCAAAGTAATCCACATCAGTGGATGTGTGGATGGAAAGGCCAGTACAAGTGAGGGGAAGGAGGGAGGCCGAAGTGGCCGTGGTTGTCGAATCGTTGGGCTCAAGAATGTCTTGAGTTACTGTGCCCGCACCCGTGCAATTGGTCACAGAAGAACCGTTGCCACCTCCGGTTGAACTTGTCGTGAATTTCCAAATGGTGAGGTTGTACGACCAGTTTGAATTTGAACTGAACAAGTACCCGTAAATCTCGATGTAAACCATGCCACCGTGCGTGGAACCGTTGGTTGTCACTGTTTCCGGATTGTTCATGTATGAATCATCGATGACGTTCTGAGCGGTTGAGTCATAAATTGTCAAGTCAAAATCATCCGACGAATCAAAGGAGAGTTCGACTGCCAAACCTTCGTTTGAGCCCAAACTGACCCTCAAATAATCGTATTCGTCAGTGGATGAATAAAGCTCACCTGATCCGTTAACGGATGCACTGAACACCAGGTTTGGTATCGTTGTCAGCGAGGAGAGGTTGTCTGGCAAGTCTCCACCCGACGTCCCAATATCGCTTTGATTTGGCCCCACTGCGCTGACGGCCGGTGAAAGCGATACCATCATTGATGCAAGAACGAGCATTAAGGTCAAGACTGTGGCTCGACCTTGCTGTACAGATTGTTTCCCGGGGGCGTTCATAAGTTTGCCAAGACTTCGAGGTATATCACGCCTGCGCCGGCTTCATCGGCCTCAAATGGCCGTTGGAGCCACGTGGCCGTCGCTCTTATCATCGGGCTTTCTGACACGGGACCAAACACCGTTCATGAGGTTGTCATGGCACTGTTGGCAATAGTGGAAACGGCGGTAAGCCTCTCGGAAGGAGTATGCTTTCTTTCCGGTGGCAACCAAATACCCCTCCGGTGAGAGGCGGGAAACGATGGTGCCAACATCTCCGCAGCCGAGGAAGTCGCACGCTGGTTCACCGTCCATGCCAGATAGTCTCCCCGATTCTACATTAACTCTTGGTCAATTCGCCTCAATCCTCGTCCTCTGAGGCTTCAGGTTCAATGACCACCAGAGGGACGTTGGCTTCAATCGCCTCTCCCTCGGAACATTCCACTGAAACAACCGTTCCAGAAACGGGTGCTTGGATTTCATTTTGCATTTTCATGGCTTCAAGAATCAAAATGACTTGGCCCTCTGCGACGGTCTGCCCAACCGCAACTTCGACGGTGACGACCTTTCCAGGTATGTTGGCAGAGACCGTTCCAGATTTCTTCTTTTTCCGCCCTCCTGAGCGGCGAGGTTTGGCAGCAACGGCAACCTCTGGCATTTCAATGTCAAAGGTTTGTCCACCAACGGTGGCTTTCCAAGTTGTGCCCTCACCTTCAAGCTCAACTTCGTATTCCGTACCGTTGACGATTACTTTTCGAGTCTCAGACATGCCTTCACCTCCATGGCGATCGCCCTGCTCGAGCGTTCATGAGCGACGTCTTACCGGTCATTTGCCGGCGGTGGTCTTGAGACCAAGCCGACCCAAGTTGACGAGCAATTTGTCCCGGGTCCTCTCCGTCTGTTTGGGTTTCAGCCAACACCGCAGCGATGGCCGCCATCATCAATTCAGACATGCTTTCTCCCATAACGACGCCTCAGAGTGGAATGTTTCCGTGCTTGCGAGCAGGCCTGAGCTCTTCTTTGTCCATGAGCATCTCAAGGGCACGGCTCAAGCGCTGACGGGTCTGATTGGGTTCGATGACATCATCAAGATAACCCAGCGCCGCTGCTTTGTAGGGATTGGCAAACGTTTCTTTGAAATCATCGGTCAAGCGCTCCCGTTCCTGTTCAGGATTTCGAGCGTGGGCAATGCGTCGCCGGTGAATGATCTCGACCGCTCCGTCAGCACCCATCACAGCCAACTCCGCTGATGGCCATGCCACATTGTAATCTCCCCGAATGTGCTTGCTCGACATCACGTCATAGGCTCCGCCGTAGGCCTTGCGCAAAATCACCGTGAGTTTCGGCACGGTCGCCTCGGCAAACGCATAGAGCAACTTTGCGCCGTGTCGGATGATGCCGCCCCATTCTTGATTGGTTCCGGGGAGGAAACCTGGAACGTCTTCAAACGTCAAAAGAGGGATGTTGAAGGCATCACAAAAACGAACGAATCTGGCGGCTTTGTCGCTGGCATCAATGTCGAGACATCCAGCGAGAACCTTTGGCTGATTGGCCACAACACCAACGGTATGTCCACCAAGGTGACCGAAACCAATCACGATGTTTTGTGCCCACTCGGCTTGGACTTCCATGAAACCGCCGTCATCAAGCACTTCGCTGATGACGTCCAATACATCGTAAGGCTTGAAGGGGTCATCGGGAATGATGGAGTCAAGCCCATCGCATGAACGATCCTTGCTGTCTGAAGTTTTCTTGGTGGGCGGGCGTTCAAGGTTGTTTGGAGGAAGGAGGTCGCACAAATCCCTTGCCATTTGGATGGCGTGTTCGTCATCGCTGGCGGTGAAATGGGACACGCCTGACTTGGAACCATGTGTGGAGGCACCTCCAAGGTCTTCGAAGCTGACCACTTCATTGGTAACCGTTTTGATGACCTCCGGACCGGTGATGAACATGTGGGCTGTTTGGTCAACCATGATGACAAAATCAGTGATGGCGGGAGAATAGACGGCACCGCCTGCACACGGACCCATGATGACTGAGATTTGTGGAACGACGCCAGAAGCACGAACATTGCGGAAGAAAATCTCAGCATACGAACCCAAGGAGGCCACGCCTTCCTGAATTCGAGCACCACCCGAGTCGTTCATGCCAATGACGGGACGGCCGGTTTTGAGGGCCATATCGAGGACCTTGCAAATCTTGAGGCCGTGCATCTCACCAAGCGAACCGCCATACACTGTGAAGTCCTGAGCAAAAGCAAACACTTCCCGGCCGTTGATGGTCCCGTGTCCGGTGACCACACCGTCCCCGGGGATGACGTTCTTGTCCATGTCAAAATCACGGCAACGATGTTCAACAAGTGCGTCAATCTCTTGGAAACTTCCGTCGTCGAGGAGCAACTCAAGGCGCTCACGTGCCGTCATCTTTCCACGGTTGTGTTGGGCATCAACACGGGCTTGACCGCCGCCGGCTTCGCTCCTGGCCTTACGATTTCGCAGGTCCTTGAGACGCTCATCTGTACCAGACATCAACTTCCCCGTGTTGTTCTTGTCCCAAGCCGCATTTATTGGTTGCTCTCTGCATGAACCGAAGAATCATGTTCTTACCGTAGCCAGGGCACTCGGCAAAGTTCCCTTTAAGCAAGCGTTTTCCTGGGTGATTCGTGTTCCAATATACCGTCGATCAAAATCATGTGAGGCACGGTCAATGCGGCCAAGCCAATGAAGACCACCCGAAGGAGAGCAGGCTCAAACCCAATGGAAGCCGATTGTTGGCTGAAGACCAACAAACCCGCACCCCACGTGAGAAGTGAAAAGACAAGCGTGGTTTGAGTGACTCTGAATTTTGAGATAGTTGGAGACAGCGTAGTTTTCATGTTTGAGAAATGGCGGAAAGAATGTACAAAGCAAAAATAGATGGCAAAGCCGACCAACGGTGCCGCCAAGATGAACAAGGTTGAGAGCAAGATCATTTCCACAACAAAACCCAGTCGTTCCTTTCGCTGTTTAAACACCAACACTTCCATCATGGAAAAGAGGGTTATGACAAGCATGATGTCCAGAAAAACCCAGATCATTGTGGTTGATGAACCGACGAGTGTGAGAAAGACTTCGTTGACCTCTGTTCGGTGAGCTTGGCTGATTCCTGCGATAACAAGGCCGCCCCTGGCTACACTTTCGATGCGCTCTTGGCCAGCATCGTTGGATGTTGAATCGCCACGACCAAAATGAAGCAGACTTATTCCAAGAAAGCCAACAAAAATCAGCACGGGTGCGACCATCCAAGATCCAACAACCAGCAAAGCCAACCCGATATATGACAGCAAAAAAAGAACGGCTTTTGATGGACGATTGAGCCAGCCAAAGTGCGCAGCGAGGGCTCCGTCCATTGCACCATGGGGGAGCCCGATGAAGACCACTCCAAGAAGAGCGATCAGGTTCAGTGCTTCGGGTTCAATGAGGGAGGCAAGGAAGGTCATGAGACCACCTTGTGAGGACGGCTAAACATCCACTTGGAGAACCCACGAATAAACGGCATTTTTGGCATGGCCCTCATGACTTTGAAACGGAGCCTCCAATTTGCTTGACCGGTCATAAATCGGATAAATTCCTCGCCTGACATGGCTTCCGCCATCCTGACGAAGAGGTGAGGACCGTGATTTGGCCAGTGCCTCAAAACGGTCAGGAGTATGGAATCCATCCAGACATCAACACGCTTGTGTGGGCGTTTGAAAACCAAGGGTTTTCCAGTTTTGGAACGCTCAATCCCATCCTGAATCTGCTGGTGAAGAAAAGCAAAGGTGTAGCCACTGGCTGGACGGATTGCTCCCCCGTTTGCACCGAGCCCTGGAATGTCTGGGTCGTGAGGGCTGAGATTGCCCATGGGGATGACACCTTGCTCTTCGCGCACGATGTGGTCAATCGACGCACCGTAGTGGTCGAAGAGGTAGGATTCAATGGCTTCAACGTAATACGAGCGAGGCATCTTCTCGGTGCTAAACATGGTGGATTCAACAAGCGCACACGTGGGTGAAAATGGAAGGAGGTACATGAAATGCATACCGTGCGACTGATCGACGCGGAAGTCCATCAAAATGGCCTTCTCCGGATCAAAAACAGGCGAACCCATCTCAACCTCCAGACCCACGAAGTGTTGGAGCATGGCGTTGGGTTGGGCTCGAGGAGGACGAGAATCAAAAAGCTGGTCTGCGTGAGTCTTCAGACCTTTTTGCTGGGTCATGAACTGCACGCCGAGGGCATCCGCCTTGCGACGGCAGGTCTCCAAGAACACGGCTTTGTGCATGGCATGATAGGGTTGGTGTTCGCTGGTCAACTCCGCCTGTTTTGCATCAGTAATGACCGCCCATGTCGACCATGAATGTCGAGAAAGTTCAGCAGCAAATTCAAGGCCAGGAGTGCCCCAAAAACCGAGCATGTGATCTTTGGCTTCCGGGGCTCCAGTTGGACGAAGAACGGAAAGCGAGTGCCCCTGCAACTCATCTACTCGGGAGGCCAGCATCATGGCCGCACACCCATCACCCAGGACATGTGTTGTGCCGGTCAACCCCAACCGCCTCCTTGGTTGCTGTACGGTTTCAACCACGTGTGAAGTTCAGCATTGTGCGGGCGTCGCGGATGAGGCAAACGAGCAAGAAGGTTGGTGGTCGCTTTGATGGTGCACACCATTTTGCTGCGTTTTGATGTCACTTGGCGCCGACCATGCCATGAGTCCTTTGACCGCAACAACTGCCGTCCAATTTGCCGATAGACTTTTGCAGCAACGCCAATCGAGAAATGGGCCCTTGCCGGCAGGTATGCGAGACCGCTTCGGCCACTTGTGTAGTACTGCTCAGCAAGAGCGAGAAGTCGTTCGACGGCGAGCGTGATAAGGACGCCATTATGGCCGTTCGGGTCATTGGCCGCTTCGACAATCTCGACAGGTGTGAGGTTGTCAACCCACGTTCCTGGCAGGTACCTACGTCCCATTTTTGCATCTTCTACAACGTCCCGTGCGATGTTTGTCAATTGCATGGCAATGCCGAGGTCTACTGCATGAAGCTTGGCACGTGGTTCATGGCAATTGAGAATGCTGCACATGAGCAAACCAACGGTTCCAGCCACCTTGTAGGCGTACTGAATCAAATCTTCTTCATCCTTCATCAACACCTCCGGTTCTTGGTCGTCCATCAGGCCCTCAACAAGCGAAGAAATAACGTCGGTCGGAAGGTCGTATGCTTGGACCATGGGTGAATGGTGCTTTAGCAAGGGATGCTGGCCCCAGCGCCCTTGCTTCAGGAGTCCTTGGATTTCAGCCAAGTGTTCGGGTCCATCCGGAATATCGCCGTCGGCCATGTCGTCAAGAACACGGCAAAAGGAGTAGAGCACCGCAGCATCGTGGCCCATCTTGCGGCCAAGAAAGCGGCGAGCCCAAAAAAAACTCTCACCACTGGTAGCAAGAATATATTCTGGGTTGTCGAGGTGATGTTCTTGAATCATCCTCTTCACTGTCACAGAAACCCTTCTTTTTGTTTATAACAAGTTGTTTTTTTTTGGCGTTGTTTTCTTACAACATGAAGCATACATTATCAAGGAAGAGAAGACAGGCATCTGCATGGCTGCTCCATCAAACACTGCGAAAAAAGCCGCTGTGATTGGGAGTGGATTTGGAGGGCTCGGCGCTGCCATTCGATTGCAATCGGCCGGCATCAAAACGGTTCTCTACGAAGCGAGGGATCTCCCAGGCGGTAGAGCTTATGTCTACGAAGATGAAGGGTACATCTTTGACGCAGGCCCCACGGTCATCACGGCACCCCATACGCTAACAGAATTGTTTGACTTAAGCGGAAGAAAGCTCGAGGATTACATCCATTTGATGGAAGTTCAACCGATGTATCGATTGATTTGGAGCGATGGAGACCGCTTTGACTATGTGCGAGACGAAGCCACCATGGTCGCTCAAATCGCCGAGCGAAGCCAAGATGACGCTGACGGATATCAGAGATTTTTTCAGTATGCAAAGAAGGTATTCGACAAAGGATACACGGAACTGGCCGACCGTCCGTTTTTGAGGTTTTCAGACATGGTGGCAGTCTCACCATCGCTCATCGGATTGCGAGCAGACCGATCGGTCTACAAAACGGTAGCAAAATACGTCAAGGACGACCACTTGCGACAGGCCTTAAGCTTCCATTCCCTCTTGGTGGGCGGAAATCCGTTTCAGACTTCCTCCATCTACACCCTCATCCATTTTTTGGAGCGAGAATGGGGAGTGTATTTCCCGCAAGGAGGGACGCATGCTCTGGTCAGAACGTTGGTGAAGTTGTTTGAAGAATTGGGCGGAGAATTGCGCTTGTCCACACCGGTGAAGTCCGTTGATGTGCAGGGAAAAGCGCCCGATGTCA
>DANX01000012.1:51267-51436 GCA_002502295.1 Euryarchaeota archaeon UBA561
CGTTGATGTGGAGGGAAAAGCGCCCGATGTCAAGCACATCATCACCGACGGAAAAGGTGGCGTTGAAGCGTTTGACATGGTGGTCTCAAACGCCGACGTCCACCATACCTACAAACACCTCTATGCCTCAATGAAAACTGCCCAAAAACGAGCAAAAAAACTTGAAAAA
>DANX01000012.1:51734-75374 GCA_002502295.1 Euryarchaeota archaeon UBA561
AACGAGCAAAAAAACTTGAAAAAATGGATTGGTCAATGTCACTGTTCGTGTTGTATTTTGGAACGGACATCGCCTATGAAGACGTGGCTCATCACACCATCCTGTTTGGTCCCCGCTACAAGGGCCTCTTGGATGAGATTTTCAAAGGCTACAAGCTACCGGAAGATTTCAGTTTGTACCTACACGTACCCACCGTAACGGACCCAAGTCTTGCCCCTAAAGGGTGCAGTGCAGCCTACGTCCTTGCCCCTGTACCACACCTCGGACGAGCAGACCTTGATTGGGACACGTTTGCAGAAGAATACGGCGACAGAATCATCGAGGCACTGGAAGTCGAGATGCCAGATTTGAGAAACCACATTGCAACCCGACGGCACATAACACCGAAAACATTTGAGCGTGAACTGGCCGCTTACAAAGGATCGGCCTTCTCAGTGGCCCCTAAATTGACCCAAAGCGCATATTTCCGTCCCGGAAACCAGGACCCAAAGATTCCGGGGCTGTACCTTGTCGGTGCAGGAACACACCCCGGCGCCGGCCTCCCAGGTGTGCTGAACTCAGCCAAGGCGACCGTTGACCTCATCCTGTCCAAGATGGACTGATCTCTTCGATAGTTGTAATCGCTTGAAGGCCACACGACCGGTTCATTGGCACGACGAAACCGCACAGGGTTTTTGATGGGATGGGTCCCGTGTCGTATCATGGAGCAACCCCTCCGAATCGTTGTCGCAAAACCGGGCCTCGACGGCCACGACCGTGGAGCAAAAGTTGTTGCACGCGCCCTGCGAGACGCCGGGCACGAGGTGATTTACACCGGGCTTCGACGAACATCTCAACAAATTGTGGACGCCGTGCGTGATGAGGATGCTCGCTTTCTAGGTCTTTCTTCATTGTCCGGAGCGCACGCTCATCTTTTTCCACAAGTTTGTCAGAAACTGGTTGAAGCCGGTTTAGATGATGTGATTGTGTTTGGAGGTGGAATCATTCCTCAAGAAGACCGCCCTGCTTTGCATCAAGCGGGCATCCGTGCTGTGTTTGGCCCGGGAACACCAACATCTGAGATTCTGGAGTTTATCCAACAAGCCTCGGTCAAAAACGACTCGGGCGTCGGTCAAGAAAGCGATTGGTATTGGGAATCATCCGCCTGACGGAGGCGCCATCGTGTCCGATAAACTCCAGCAGGCAATCAGCGGTGACCGCCGGGTCATGGCACGGCTCCTAAGCCAAATAGAAAACGGTGACCTGCTTGTTTCAGAAGTTCTCCCAGACAACCAATCTATAGAATATAACTCGTGGTCAACCATGGCCATTACGGGGGCACCGGGCGTCGGTAAATCTGTCCTTGTGGATGCGCTCATGAACCAGTGGGCTGGCCAAGGCCTGCGTGTGGCGCTGCTCGCTGTGGACCCAAGTTCTCCCCGCACTGGAGGAGCCTTGCTTGGCGATCGAGTTCGCATGTCTTCGGTTGACAACCCCAACATCAACGAGCGAGTGTATGTGCGTTCAATAGCCACACGCTCCTCTTCAGGCAGTGTGCCACTCATCGTTGAAGACATGGCGGCCTTCCTCATTGCTTGCGGATGGGAACGCATTCTCATCGAGACCGTTGGCTCGGGCCAAGCCGAACTCCGATGTGCTGCGGTGGCTGACCGAATCGTTGTTGTTGAAGGCCCAGCACGCGGTGATGGGGTCCAGGCGGAAAAAGCAGGACTGCTTGAACTCGCTGACATCGTTCTGGTCAACAAGGCTGACCTTGATGGTGCTGAACGTCATGCCGGCGAACTTAGAGAGTCCTACGCCCTTGATGGGGAAGATGCCCCGGATGTTTTGCTCACTTCTGGTTTGAAAGGCATCGGCATCGAGGAAGCCGCCGTGGCCTTGCTGGAATTGCCAAGTTCAGGCAGAGCATTACGAGCAAGGATGAGGGAACGATTGCTGGGGCAGCATGAACGGCGGCTTGTCCTCCATCCATCATACAATGAGGTGCTCAATGGACTTTGTGAGGGTACCTTTGATATTGATGAGGCGTTGAAACAACTTCAAGGCGAAGAGAATGAACGGGCAAGTTGAGTTGACCAATCCAGTTGATACATCGGTCGGAGGCATGCGTGGACACATCCTCAGGCGAGGTGTCCACCTTAGCATGGCGGCCATACCTTACCTGTACTTTGCACACGGCACATCGATAGCTGACTCCCTTGGCATGGACCTGCAGCAAGTCGTTGCCGGCGTGGTGTTGATCGCCCTCGTCCTTGAGGGGCTCCGCTTGAAAATGGGAATAACCGTCTTCGGTCAACGTGATTACGAGGCAAAACAGGTATCGGCATTGGCTTGGGGAGCGGTAGGTGTTGGTTTTGTGCTCCTCCTTGTGCCTCATGAAGCCTATGCCTGGCCCCTTATCGCTTCGCTTTCTTTTGGGGACCCTCTGATGGGAGAGCTTCGGCGGAAAGGAATGCAAAGTCGTCAAGTCATGATGTATTCAACGGGTCTTCTCTTGGCCATCTGGTTGTTCTGCTCTCTGCAATTTGGAACACCAATATGGATGGCTCTGCTCTTGGCTCCGGTGTGCATGATTTCTGAGTGGCCCCGATTGACCTACATTGACGACAACGCCACGATGCTACTGATTCCACTCGCTCTTGTCCTGCTCTTGGAACCGTTTGCGTTGGTGATGGTGTGAAGCCATCAATTTGGAGCCCGTGGATTCAATACGTTGAAATGGTGGTTTCCTGTGGTTTGAAACAGTGAAGGACATGGAAGATGAACCCAAAAACTCCGACCCTCCCCAAATCGCCTATGGAATGGCCTTTGCCGTCGCTATCATTCTTCTTGTCGTGGTCATGTTCCGTTATCCATTGTGGTAATCAAATTAAATTGATTTTGAACATTCATTCAAAAGGGATAGCCCCGTAGTTGCTCCATGTGTGGCATCGCAGGTGCATTGGGGTATCCCGACGCAAACATGC
Organism: Euryarchaeota archaeon UBA561; assembly: GCA_002502295.1. GTDB lineage: Archaea > Thermoplasmatota > Poseidoniia > Poseidoniales > Poseidoniaceae > Poseidonia. The sequence continues at coordinate 54,701 of DANX01000012.1, forward strand.
TGCATAGGATGAACCGGTTGCAACATCACAGGGGCCCGGATGAAAACGATGTTTACATTGACAATCACGTCGGATTTGCTCACGCCAGGCTTTCGATTGTGGATCTTCAATCAAGCCAACAGCCAATGACCGGCACGGAAGGAGATGTCCTCGTTCTCAACGGTGAAATCTACAACCATCATGAACTCCGCACCAAGCAACCAAACTACCCATTCAAAACGACGGGGGACACAGAATCCATTCTCGCAACGCATCAGGCGGCAAAACGAGGGCAGAAAGCAGCCATGACGGCCAGGGAGCACGCCGCATGGTTGGGCAACGTGGACGGAATGTATGCCCTTGCCTTGTGGAATCCTCAATCAAAAGAATTGATTCTCGCCCGAGACCCGATGGGCATCAAGCCACTGGCCCGAACCATGGTGAACGGGTCACTCCTTTTTGCCAGTGAGGTGAAAGCCTTCCACGCTCACGAGGATTACCAGCCGAGAATCGATGAAGTGGCCATGGCGGCAAGACTGGTCTGGGAATACCCACTTGACGGAACAACTCTGCTAAAAGGCGTCCACCAAGTTCGCCCCGGAACCGTTGAGCGTTGGTCGGTCAGTCCTGAAGGCAAAGCTGTGTTCATGGATTCGTCGGACATTGAACGTCAAGTGCTTCATCCAGCAAAGGATTGGGACCCTTCCATGGGTGCCTCAAATCTCCTCGAGAGTTTTGTTGACGGAGTTCAGCAACGCTTGATGTCGGATGTCCCCGTCGGCATCGTCCTATCTGGAGGCTTGGATTCCAGCTTGGTGGCGGCGGTGGCCAACGAGGCAGCCGAACGCGCTGGACAACCCGTGCCCGAGTGTTGGACGGTTGCCGAAAGTGAGGACAATCCTGATTGGCAAGCGGCAGAATTGGTAGCCTCGCATCACGACCTCGTTCATCACCAACACCTCTTGGAGAGTGAGGCCTTCGAACGACGCCTTCCCCAACTTGCCTGGCACGGAGAAGACGCTGACGTCACCGTCATGTTCTTCCATCCCCTGTTTGAGCACATGGCAAAGCATGTCAAAGTTGGGCTGTGCGGCCAAGGGGCCGATGAATTGCATGCTGGATACCCCCGGTACGGGCAACTCCAACACCATGGTAGGGAACTCAACCAGCGAATGGAATCCCTCCCGGAGCGACTACGAAAAGCCCTGACCTCTGGAAACCTCAGAAACGAGGAGGGATGGTACCGCTCGTCTCACGACCCGAGGACAGTAACCGACGATCTTGAAAGCATGTTGAACTTTGAGTTAGAGCACGGACAACTCAGTAACTTTCAACTGCGTTTGGTGGACCGCCACTCCATGGCCCATTCGTTGGAGGTGAGGGTTCCGTTCCTCGGAAAAAATCACCGAGAAGCATCCTACGCCCTCCCGATGGATTGGAAACGAATGGAAGGACGAGAAGAGAAGGCGGCTCTTCGGCAGGCAGCGGATTTGACCGGCCTTCCAAAAGAAATTGTCCGGCGACCGAAACTTCCAGCAGGAAGAGCGACCTCTCCAACCCTTCTTGAACAATTTTTGCACGAACGCCGGTCTCAAACCGAAGAACTGCTTGACCACTACCGCCCGTGGGCACCCGTCCTCAAAGGACAAGAAGAGTTGGCCTTGGGACTTGGTTTATTTGAGGCGCTTCACCTCAGCAAAGACGGTTATCAGAAAACACACCGTTCAATTGACGCCCTCATCAGCGAGGTGATTTCACCGTGAAGCTACGAGATTTGAACGATATGCTGGAAAGCAAGCGACAAGAAATCACCGCTTGGATGAAAGTGAAACGAAACGAGGTGGACATTCCGATTTATGGAAGCGTGGACGTGCGCGACGCTGGTTGGAAAATTTGTGTGGTTGACGCCAACCATTTTCCCGCAGGTTTCAACAACGTATCCAAAGAGAACATGTCTGAATTATCCCTCTTGTTCAAGGAGCATGTGAAACGGACCCGTCCCGATTGTGAATGGGTGCACATCTACCCGGAAAGTCACACTCGAAATCAGGGTTATGCGGAAAACATCTCAAGCATCAAAACGATGATCCTAGAGGCAGGTTTCGCCTGTACCGTCGGCTCACCTGACCTCAACGGCCTTCACGCCATGAACGGGATATCAGGGCCGCTCGTCCTCCAAGAGGTTGAATTGAATGAGGATGATGAATTGATCGTGGGTGGAAAAATCCCCGATTTGATTCTTCTCAACAATGATTTGACCGACGGAGAAATTCCAGGCATTCACAGCACCAACATCACACCACCTCCCCACATGGGCTGGTATCGCCGTAGAAAGTCACAACATTATGAAGCCTTGAAGCCCTACGTGGATGAAATAGCTGCGCTGATTGAGATTGATCCATGGCATCTCATGCCTGATTGGTTTGTTTCAGAAAACAAATGCCTGACGGAGGAAACGTGCAGAATGAAGTTGGCCGAAGAGATCGACGATTTCCTCAACGACTTGCGACAGAAATACCGCTCTTTGGGCATAAGCCGTGAACCGACCGTCGTCATCAAAAACGACAGCGGGACCTACGGGCTTGGCATCATGATGTTAACGTCCGGCGAGCAAATACTCAACCTATCGAACAGGAAGGCCAACAGACTCCGATACGCTAAAGGAGGAGCCGATGTTGAGAATTTCTTGATCCAAGAAGGAATCCCGACAGCCCTCGCCACCGCAGCAGGAGAAAACCTTGAACCGGTTGTTTATTTGGTGGACGGGGAAGCAGCATCGTGGTTTTATCGAATCAATGGAAAGAAATCGGACATGGACAACCTCAATTCACCAAGCGCCCGTTTTGAAAATTATGAAGACTCTGAAAACCCCTACATTGAACAGGCGCACGGATGGCATGCCTTGGTGGCAGAACTCAGCATGATCGCCATGGGAGCCGAGGCGAAGGCGTGGGAGAATCACACCACAGACCCCAACATAGCAAAGTGAGCGCCGATGACAGCACCCCACATTCTGACCCGGCGCGTATGGTTGTACGTGAGCACCATTGCCATCGGCCTGTGGATTTCAGCCACAGGGGCTGGCGGGCTACTCCCAGACCAAGCGGCCGAGTGGCCAGTCAATGTTTGGTGTTGGGGCGTTTTTGGATTCATCTACGCCAACACCGGGCGAAAAGAACGCATCGAAATGCTCACGGTGGTTGCCCTGGCGACCCCGATGGAGTTGTTTTTCTCAGAGGTGTGGCTTGTCTACGAATATCAACGTGATTTCATGCCACTCTTTGTTCCTGCAGGCCATTACTTTCTCTTTGACTTAGGACGTCATGCCGCATCACGCATGCGAGAAAGCATGGCCATGCCTTCCTTGCTGCCCTTTGTTCCGCTTGTTGCCTACGGGGCTTGGACCGGCGGAGACACCTCCGGGGTGGTCATGTTGCTGCTCGTTCTTGGATTTACCAAATGGGGCCCTCAACCTCGTCTGTACGCCGCCATGGCGTGGGCTGCTCTGGCCATGGAACTTTGGGGTACCTACCTTGAAAACTGGACATGGGCGTCTGAAGTACCATGGACCGGCCTAACCGCTTGGAACCCACCCCTCTTGGTCGGGGCCTTCTACTGCTTTGGCGATGTTCTGGTGAACCTATGCGTTGCCAAGTTTGAAGGGGAACCTCCTCTGGAGGTAATATCATGACCGGGGTGGACGAGTTGCGAAAGCGCCGGTCAAAAGAAGCCCTGCGCATCCGAACAGCCCTCAACCGGCAACGGGGCGAACAGCGTGCAAAAACAAAGGGCGGAGAGGGAACTGTCGCCTTTGTTGAGGAGAGAAAATGCATTGGCTGCGACCAATGCACCATCGTTTGCGATGATGACGCCATCGACCTGTACCACGTTGATGTCATCAGCCCGCTCATGTCCGTAGAAAGCAATCGAAAAGCGAAAATTCTTCGAGATGATTGCACCGGTTGTCGGCTCTGTGTTCTTTCATGCCCAACCGATGCCATCACAATGATTGATCGATGAGGTGTTTGAATGTCCAAAAAAGGGAAAGAAGCCACAGCACAGCGCTTTGGAGGGGAATTTGGACCTTACCGTAAACCTGGAACAGAAGGTGTCTCACTTTCAACCTTCAAGACCTTGGTCTGGACCTCAAACATTGGTGGCCTGATCCTTGTCGTTCTGGCCTTGGAGCTTCTTTTCGTTCAGCAGCAGTTCACGTGGGGCTTCCTATCCCTCGTCGCCGGTGTAGCGGTGGCTTTGTTCCCCTCAAACTACGAGATCGTTGGAATGAACGAAGAAGACGAGAACGAGGATTAACCAGGCGTGGATTACATTGCCCCTATGAACAACAAAAGGCACAACGATGCCGAAATTGCAAACGCCACGCTGGCACCAATCCACAGGAGGGGTTGCGTGGTGATGTACCCGTAAATACCGATTCCAAGGGCCATCATTGGACAGAGCAAAAGCGAGAGAAACGCCCAAACAAGACCATCCCATGAATCCCCCACAAGAAGAACAGTGAGCACTAAACCGCAACACGTTGCTAGAAAAGGAACCAAAAGACCGATCCAGAAGTACGTTGATTGAACCGTTGCTTCATACTCCAGTTCACCCTTCACGCCCCATTCAAATTCTTCATTGCAATGGGGGCATTCAAACAACCCATCGGCCGTGTCAGGGAGTTCTATGTCCTCATCACAATGTGGACATTCAACGATGACCATGTGCCGATCTACCCAATGTCGTAAGATAAACGTTGAGCCATTCTCCGGCTCAAGCCTTCACGTTCTCAACGGGGCTTGGTTCAGAAGCCAAGGTGCTCTTTTTCTCATTCACTTGGCGTGCTAGGAAGGAAACGACGTCGAGAATCTCGATGTCAGCATAGGCTTCATCGCCTTCAAACTTCAAGCACTCAAAGTGGGACACACACTTCGGACATGAGGTCAACATTGTGTCGGCTCCGGTGGCTCGCACTTCTTCCATGCGAGTGACACGGAGGGAGCGAGCGTTCTCGTTGCAGGACATCATGCTTGATACACCACAGCACATGGCGTCTTCACCGCTGTGTTCCATCTCAACAATTTCCACACCTTCGACGGCGTTGATGAGTTCACGGGGTTCTTCGTAGATGCCCATTTGGCGGCCAAGACGGCAGGGGTCGTGGTATGTCACCGTGGTTTCTTCTGATTTGAGGTTCATGTCAAAGCCCTGCTCGATGAGGAATTCCGTCGTGTGCATGACCTTGACATCCTCAAGTTCGTAGTCACGTGCGAAGGTTCGGAAACATTCTGCACAGGAGGAAACCAACGTGTCGATGCCTGATTCGTTGATCTTGCGTTGGTTGTACGCCTTGAGCTTCTCAAAGACTTCATCGAGACCTTGCCACTTCTGGTCGTGGCCACAGCACTTGAGGAAGTCACGACCGAGGTAGGACACATCGGTTTCCATCTCTTCGAAGAGCGTAAAGGCGGCGGTGGTGCTATCACCAAGGTTCATGGTACCCTCGTTGACATGAGAGAACACCATTTCCTGGTCGAGGTAATCAACGCAGCCGGGATAGTAGCCGATGTTTGACGTGATGGGATAATCCTCAGTTGCGATGAAGTCAATGTCTGCAGCTTCGTCTGCTTCGGCGTTCAAAACCGCTTGAAGGACCGTGTGAGGTATCTCTGCTTGAGGGCCGCCTACAATGAGCGAACGACGAATATCAACATAGGAGTCGTAATCCACGAGTTGGGGGCACGCATTCGTACAAGCAGTACAGGTTAGGCAAGAATACAACGGTACGCCGTCGTCTTCGTTGTTCCATGAGTTGTAGATGATGTTGAGTTTGTCTCCACCGTTGAAGAGACGGACAGGACAAGCATCGTCGCACAAGTCGCAACCGTAGCACTTGTTCATCTCGAATTCATAACCACGGGCCATGTAGCGGAGGAGAACGAAGACGAGTGCACCAAAGGTCACACAGGGGATGAACATGGCATACGTCAATTTGGCGTCCAGGGACTTTGGATTTTGGTGGTAGGTTGGGTTCTCGATGTACGAGTAAGCAGAACCTCCGAGAGCCATTTCTTCTGCGTTGGTCAAGTTCACCGTGTAGCCTGCAAGGCCACCCGGAGCGTTTTCGTTCCACACCAAGAGCGGTTGGTAAGAGGCAATGGTGAAGGCTGTTTCAGTGGTGATGCTGTCGTTGAGTGCCAAAGCACCACTGGCCACAACTTCGTAGGTGTACGTGTACGTTCCCACCGTCATTTCGACGGTAGCGCCTTCACAATTCGCAAAAGAGACCATCTCCTTTCCGTTGGTGTCGTACACCGAGAGCGTGGTGGCGACCATGTCCTGAGTGGAAACATCGTTGATCTTCCGCTCACTGGAGCGGTATTCACAGGCCAAGTCCGTGGTGAGTGTGGTCACTTCATCGGGATGGCCTTCAGGGAAGTAGGTTGTATCTTCCGTGATGGTGAATGAACCGGTGGTCGTGAATCCATCTCCACCGTTGAAGGTTGTACCTCCTGTGGCTGCATTTATGCCGAGCATTGCATCCTGATGGCCGTTGGCATCGTTGAAGTCGGTAATGATGTACCTTGCTGGCTGATAGATGTTCCACCCCAGCCAGGCAGTGGTAGGAACAATGCCGTCCTCAGACCAACCTCGGTCATCGGTGAATTCATTGACATCGTGAACATGAACATCGCTTGGTTGTGTCCGCATGGCTTCGAGTTCGCCGTAATCCTTGATGGTGAGCAAACCCTTTGCTTCCCAAAAGCCTCTGTCATAGGTGTCGAAGGTCGCCACCGTGGCTGCGGAGGAGATGATAAGGGCACCAACGAGGAGTTGTCGACTCTTGGCGAGCGTGAAACCCGTCCCCCATGCCTTGATGAGCAAGCCACGCCCAATGAAATAGATACATATCCACATCAAGACCCCAGTCATCACCCAGGGTATTGAGTTGAACACTTCCGCTATCCATGGTTCCCGGGTACCACACAGCAAGTCACCGTGTGAATCCAATTTACAGAAGTCTGAACGATTTTTCCCATACAATTCAAGGAAGATGTTAATGGAAAACACCGAAATGAACCAGATGTGAGCGAGATAGACTGCCCCCGCTGCAGCAAACCATGGATCTTCAACCGGACGCTTTTCTCGTCCGCCGAGGAAAGGTGGAAGAGCGAGGATACCGACAGGAATCCCGGTTAGGGCAGCGCCCCACCAAGCAGCGTTCCATGGGAACATGGGTTGGCCTACAATCTCGCCCACGAATCCGGTAGGGACGACAAACTGAGGGAGGTATTCCCCCCATCGCAGATAACCGTATGAGAACAACACATACCAGTCAGGGAACACGAATCCTGCTTGTGCGTAAGGATCAGCAGCACCGTGAAGTGGGGGTGGAATCAGCCACGCATAGAACAGCAAGATGGAAAGCATCGAGGCGAAAATGATGCTGTCTCGCAACACTTCATGAGGCCAAAAACCGTGACCCGTACGCGTTCGCTTACGCTTCTCTTCTGCCTTCTGAAGGTTTTCTTTTTCCTCCATATACATGGAGGCAACTCTGCCAAAATTGTCAATCAGTCCCACTTTCTCTCCCCCTTTATCAATGCGGCTCAGCGATGCCCTGAACCCAAACGATGAACAAATGAATGATGATGAGTGTCGTCACGATGACAGGCAGGATGAACACGTGGATGAAGTACATTCGAGTCACCGTGAGCGGAGTTAACTCCGAGCCTGAAAAGAGCAAGGTAGCGATGTATTTTCCAACCAGTGGGCTTGAGTTAGCGAGGTTGATGCCGATGATGGCAGCACCGTAAGCGAGGCTGTCCCACGGAAGGAGGTAGCCCGAATAACCGAAGACGATGGTGAGCGCCATGAGGGCAACACCGATGAGCCAGTTGAGCTCACGTGGGTTTCGGTAAGCGCCCGTGAAGTAGACACGGCACATGTGCAAGAAGACGCTGGCCACCATGAAGTGGGTCGTCCAGTGGTGGACGGCTCGGAGGATGTATCCAAAGGGAAGTTCAGTCATGATGTATTGCATGCTGGCGTAGGCCGGTGAAGGATCGCCTTCTCCACCTGGGACGTAGTAAATGCCAAGCACGGTTCCTGTGAGAACGAGGATGATGAACGAAAGGAAAGAAATTCCGCCGAGACAATAGAGCGGATACCAATACCAAATGATTCTCAGTTTGTACTTCTCAGCGTGGGTGAGTGGCATCTGCCGGTGCATGTTGTAGTAAGCACCTTTGGACATGTTCCAGTAATCTTGGAGGCGGAAACGTGTGTCGAGCCAAGAGAACACCCAAAGGAACGAACGTTCAGCCACACCCATTTTTCCGGTTGATTCTACCGCTCGAAGAATGTCTCTTCGAGGCATTTCTTCGTTCTCCTTGCGGAGGGTGAACGCCACGAGCAGCACCAAGAAGGCGATGAAGAACCAAAGAATCCAGAACATTGTTGTCATCGTATCACCTCAATCACAGTACGTGTACCAATCCACATAGTCGGTTAGCCCTTCAATGACATCGCCATTGAGTTGAATCGGAATGATGGGAAGACCAACCGGAGCAGGGCCACCGGCTCGCCGAATACCGGCGTAGTTGAACGTGGCTCCGTTTGAGCGGTTTCGGTTAGTGTTCATTTCAAGAGCAGTTGGGTCGAACCGAGAGGAGTGACAGATGCAGAACATCTTGGTGCCGCCGTCGTCGCCGCCACCTGGCGTCCAAGAGTCTTCTGTGAAGGAATTTGACACAAGTTGCCATCCGGGAATGCAGCACAGGTGGGTGCACCGTCCAAAGACCATCACGAGGTCATCGGAAGGCATGAGGCGGGGGTCGGCTTCCGCAAGATCTTCAAAGTGGCCGACGTATTTTCCAGTCTCATCGTAGCCTTCCATAAACTGGAACCGGGCCTTACCGTTGGATTCAGGCGTCCCAGCGTATTTTGAATGGGCGACATAGTTGACAACGACCGGAACGCCGTTCCACACGCCAGCAGCACCGGCTGTACCGGTTGAGGAACTGGCGGCTTCGGCTGCGAAGTCAGCTTTGGTCATGGGTTGCAGATGTTTGGCGCCGTACCACGCTTCGTCCTCACGACCTTTGGCCCAGAATTGAACGGCCAAGTCGCCACCACCGCCACCGCCTGGTGGAAGAAGGATGGCTGCAAACCCAAGCATACCGATGGAGGCGGTTAACACACCGGCGGCGGTGTTGAAGCCGTAGCGGAGGAATTGACGACGGTTGATGGACGTCGTGCCGGCGCCCATGCTGTCAGCTGCGTCGCTGGGTGCGGGCTTGAGATCGTATTCACGTGCCATGCTGCCTCACCACTTGTACTCCCGCCAGTCTTTCTGGTGTTCTGGGATGAATTTGCTTTGAGCGTGCTTCACGATGATTGTATCGGGAAGGATGAACTTGAGGTAGATGATGCCGACCATGATGAGGGTGGTCATGGTCATGGCGAGGTGGAATGACAGTTGTTGTTGATCCCAGCCTTTGGCCAAGCCGTAAATCATGGAAAAACTCCAGTAGCAAATCCAGAAAAGGCCCCAAGCGAGGAAAAACATCGTGAGGTAAGACGCACCCGAAGGAGCCAAGGATGCACTGACAATGGTCCCTGGCTCGGCGACATTGAACACACCGTGGTCGATGGCCGTTGCCATCTCCTCCTCCGTGAGTTCAGCCCCTTCGAGAGCCGTTCTCGCATCGTCAACTGCGATGCTTCCGTCAGCGACGCCTCGAAGCAAGGTCGTGATTGTGTCGTCCATCATTGATCACCTCGTCGCATGAGTTTGTATCGCAAACGCAGCTGATTGCTGCGGCCTTTGTAAGACGTTGAGAAACCATAACGGAGCAGGAGGCCTGCGAAGATAACGACGCCAATCACCGCACCAAAGCCGAGCAGGCCGAGCCAGTGAGCTCGAAGTTTTGCACCCATGTGGTGCAGGTCAACCCCATGATGAGCAGGCTCAGGAGGGCTCACGTTTCCATCTCCTGCAAAGAGGGTTCGTGTACCCATGGCGGCGGAAGCCTCATCGCCCTCGTTGAGTGCGAAGTTGAGCTGATTCCAGCGATCTTCCACGCCGGGAAGTTGGTCGCCGTTCACGGCGTTGCCAACAATCCAGAAATTGACCGTCCCGCTTTCAGCTTCGGGAGCGGTCCAGTCGAGCATCCATGAGCGCTCTTGGTTGCCGGCCGAGGCTTCTGTGTGGGTAAGGGTTTGCTCATCAAGCACCCCGTCGATCTCCCAGTTTTGACCAGCATCGCTGGCGAGAGTGCCGAGTGAGACACGCATGGAGAAGCCGCCAGCGTAGGAGCCTCCTGCAGACGGTCCACCGATTAACTGGAGGTGGAACGTGTAGGTTTCACCGGCCACGTAAGCAAACGGTACATCGTCGAGAATAACTTGGACCGCATTGTCGGCAACTTCGTTATGGCAGAGGCATCCTGATTTGGCCACATCGTCAATGTCAACCTGCCCGGTTGAGCCTTGGTGGGATTGTGACCCTCCAATGCCGCCAGGATAAGACGAGGCGAGGGTGGGAAGAAGAAGCAGTGCCCCGACCAGCGCAAGCAAGGCTGTACGCGACAATCGAGTAGATCTGTGCATAGTCTCACCCTTGCAGTCTAACCGACCTGCACGGACTCCTTAAACATTACCAGAAAAACGCCACTTAAGTTGCGGCGCAGTGTTGCGTTTTTTGGAACTTTTTGGACCTGCTATTTATCACCTTTTCAACCCACCAAAATTAAGAGAGAAGACTTCATCAGTTTGGGGCCGTTCGACTCAACAGAGCACCATGCCAAATTACGCCTTTGACAACACCTACGACCTCTCCGAGGAACAGCTCCAACAACTCGACGAGGCAGAAGATTTGATGTTGAAAGGATCACTTGGGAAAGCCGAGAAAATATTACTTGACATGTTAGAAAAGGACACTGAGTGCATACCGGTGCTCTCGAACCTCGGTCATTTGTACGGCCGTCACTTGTCAGAATTCAAGACCGCCGTTGAGTACTACGACCGCGTTTTGTCCCTTGAACCCGACAACGCTTGGGCGAGAGATGCCCGTCGCCGATACCTCCGCTACATCGACTAAATGAGCACACCAAAGTTCATTGAGATGGCACACACCGTATCGCCCATGGACCCCTCCAACATCCTGATTGCTGGAGTGGGTGGCATTGGATGTTCTTGGGCCAACCAAGCCCATCAAAAATGCCTTGGCAGTGCACACTTGGCCCTCATCGATGCCGATGATTCGAGTTTCAAAACGGGAGATGACGTTCATGTGCTGCGCCTGGGACACGCTCTTGACAGCGTGGGGTGCGCTGCTTTGCCGCCACTTGCTGAACAACGAATGCGAGGATTGAGCACCATCACGAACCGACTCTTGGAGAACACCGAACTTGTGATCCTTCTCGCCGGCCTCGGTGGCGGCGTTGGCACCGGAGCTGCTCACGAATTTGCCCGACAAGCTCGCCAATCCGGTGCGATTGTGCTCGCCGTCGCAGGTCTGCCGTTTGAGAGCCAGCCTACACGAATGGAAATCGCCCTTGAAGGATTGGAACGACTTGAGCACACCGCCCACATCACCGTGCGACTTTCGCTCGACAGACTGGCTCGGCAAGCCAGGGAAAAAGGCCAGTTATGGCAAATGGGAGCCGAATGGATTGAAGACCTCGTGGATGGATTGGTCCGTACGCTCATGCGAATGGGACTGATCAACCTTGACCTCATGGATTTGCGAGCGATCGTCGACCAAACCGGAGAGGCCACGATGCTTGTTGGCGTTGGGAGACCTGATGACCCGAGAGGCATCCTTGAGGCGGCACTGAAGGCACCACTCTCCGCCATGGACGTTGGCGGTGCGAAAGGTTGCCTCATCCAAGTCGAGGGCGGTCTCGGCATGACCATTGGACAGGTTGATGCCGTTGCTGACCTGTTCACGAGCGCCCTCGACGCTGATGCTCAAGTCATTCTGGGCGCGAGAGTGAGCGAAGATTTGGTGGACACCATTCGTGTTGTGACCTTGTTGGCAGGTATCCACTCGTCCTAGTCAAGAAGTTCAATCTCATCGTCGTCCCATGAAACGTCGCTTGCCAAGACTTCGGGTGTTGACCAGGAAATTCCCTCTCCAATGGATTTGGGTCCTGTTTCAACCACCTCATCGAGTTGCCCATCGTCCCCCGCCGTTTCGTTCTCTTGATGTTCGCCTGCAAGCACCTCATCGGATGCAGAGTCATCTTCGACCGAAAGGACGGCCTTGTCAACGACCTTTTGGATGCGTTCGCTCGATTCTACGCCGCCCATGGTGGACGCCAGCACACGCGGTTGCATCCAGAGGAACGTGAGGGCAACAACGAGGTGTCCAGCCATCATGACCGTTTTGATGTCGTTCAGTACTGTGGTCAGCATCGCCACACTTCCAGCATAGGCATACCCAAAGGCAAGACCGACTGGCAAGGCGTTGTTGGTGTTGACCAACTTCAACGAGGAGCGATAGGACCGTGACGTGAGACCCCATATGGCCATCAACACCGTGAACATCATGAGCAAGAATTCCTCCAACATTAAGAGGCCATTGCTCGGAGTGATGGCCCAATGCCTCCACACGGTGAGGAGATGCCACGCAATCAACAATTGACTGAGAAGCATCCATCGGTTGGAGAAGGCGTGGAAATCTGTGCGGGAAGACGCTTGCATCCGTGCGGGACGGGATCGGCGCATGGCGAGGAGCAAAACAACCGTCAAGACGGTAAAAAAGAGCCAGTGGTCAACCGCGAAATTAGAGGGTGAAAACGACTTTCCAGCTGCCCACTCAAACACGGCGATGAGGCTTCCTGACAACACCATCACAACCACATACGAAACGGTTGCCTGGCGTTCAAGTCCACCTTCGTCACGAGCCGCTGTATCCGGCAGTTTGGAAGCAGAAACCGAAGCAAGCCATCGTCCGAAGCCTCTTCCCTGCACGATGGCCCAAACCACAAAACAAGATGAAAGCACCAATGGCAGGATACCCGTTAAATCGCCAAACGCACCTTGCTCGCCGATCAGTGCCAACATGGCAACCAGCGTCACCGCCGCCATGGCCAACGGGAAGAGGCATATCCGGAAAGAAAACACAAGGCCTTTGAACCGACCGTGGCCGGGAGAATCTGCATCATCTGGAAGTTGAATCCAACGCTGAACCCGACCAATTCCTGAAAGAAGTCCTGTGAGGAGGTACCCGCCAGAGAGGGAAAGGAAACCCAAAGCGCTTGCCGACTCAAAACCCCGCATGGCCAAGAATTGGAGAACCATTGAGAGACAGATGACGAGAACCAAATGCGGGAGCGTCTTGCCGCTGAGCAAAAGTCGTAGAAGGCTCCACAACGAGGACTCTTCGTCCTTGAGTTCATCAAGCGGCGTTCGCTCGACGGCCTCAGATTCCAGCGGCGTTCCACCTTCCATGGTAAATCCTGACAGCGACCTGTTTTGAGGGTATTCCTTGCCTGAGGAGTCAAACATGATGAAGAAGAAGGCCCTCCGCCAGTTTATGCCCAAGCGATTGACCAAGGCCCTTCGCAAAAAGCGACGCTGGGTAGGGGTCAAGGTTGACCCGTCATGCCTTCATCGTGCAGACGTCGAAGCCTTGCTTGAAACGGCGACAGCCTCGCTCGAACCAAAACCCAACCTTCGTCTGATGGATTGGTGGCCTCTCAACCAGCGACCGTTGCTTGGACAGCCTAGCCCTTTGGCGGCGGAACATCCTGAGGCAGGCTTGGCTGTCATCAGAATCCACCTCGGCGACGCTCCCCTTGTACGTGCCACCCTTGAGCCTGAGCTTGCCTACGAACAGCATGGTTTGCAGACCCTAACGATGAGCGGCAAGATTTGCCTTGTTCGGGAACGCTTGGGACTTCCACGCCCAAAGCGGTAAACAAGGACCAAACACAACACACTCGTCATTCATTCCCCCCATATCTGAAGGCCGCAGGTCTCAAGTGCTCCCGGGGCGCCGGGGGCCCATGGGTGGAGGCGGCACAGCCCCGAAGATGAAGATGAGCGACGCCCTCATCCTTACGGGAATCACGCTTCTTTTGGGAGGTTTGTTCATGCATGCCTGGGTCACGCCCATCAACCACAGCGCAAGCGACCCTCCGTTTACAAACGGCGCATCGATGATGGAGGATGATTCGTTCCGCATATCGGTCAAGGTCGACAATGAAACGACCCTTCGAATCGTGCTCAAGGACGAAACGGGAGACATCTTAACGGCTGAATCCTTTGTCCTTGCCGCCAATGAAGAACATAACGAAGAATTGACCATAAACAAAGGTGGATTTTACAGCTATGAAATCGACACAAAAAACACCGGCGCCACCATCACCGTTGACATTGAGCGTAAGCTTATGCTCGACATGCTCCCGTTCCCGTTTGGCGCCCTGTTCCTTGCCCTGGGTATCTACCAACGTTCAGCCACCACCCTTGAACCACCAAAGACCATGCAGATTGGACAAATTGAGGCTGAGGTCATGGATGCTGAACTAGAGGTTTGACCACGTCAGCGAATCTGGATCGTCCACCAAGTGTTCGCCTCCCAAAACCGTCAGAGCGCCATCGCTGTCGATTCCGTTTACGGGTAGTTCATCACCTCTATAGAGGGGATTTCCAAGCAACGAAACACCGTGCATCACAGCCATCTCAATTCGTGCTTTTTCGACCCATGAATCCGGCACGCCAAGAAGGTGTTCAAACATCGATGCAACCATCGCATGGATGGATGCGTGGAGCGTTGGAGCATCGATCTCAAGGCCGAGGTTTCTTATTCCACCAAATTCACTGGTTATTGGAGCCTCGATGTTAACACCAACCCCGAGGACGAGCCGATGCTTGCGTCCTTGTGAAACAGCCTCAAAAAGCACGCCACCTGCTTTCGCCAAACGTTCCTTGTTAGCCCGAATGTACACGTCGTTAGGCCACTTGAGGCAAACATCGTTTTTGTGGCACTTTGACCAAACTCTGAGCAAGTGGACAAGGGCTTCCCCTATCCTGAGCTGATCCATCGTCCGATGCTCAAGACTGCTCCCCTCGGTCACCAGCCAGGAAGCCATCATGGCCCCTTCGGTGTTTGTCCAACGGCGACCACGCCGCCCCCTCCCATCGGACTGATGTTGAGCCCGAACCGATGCACCCGCTTGTGTGGAGAGGTTGATCACATCATCGTTGGTACTGTTGGTTGACTCAACCGAGAGTATCGGGCTCCCTGTGTATGGTCTCCAGACGGCCAAAACAGACAAGGTTTCACCGTCATCAAAACGGGTTTGTGCAACCGTCCGGGCGGCCAGCCCCCTGCACCATGCCTCGGCTTGCGCTTCAGGCGCAAAACCTTTTGATGAAACCGTAATGTAAGCAACTCCTTGCTCGGTTAACAACTGCCCTTTCGACAGCAGATCAAACAACCGAACATGAAGACCTTTCGAATCCGTATCGGTAAAGGCTGCTTCTTCCAGTGGACCCAGAGCCCCATCGTCGAGAACGGAAGTCGAAAGGTAGGGCGTGTTCCACACAACAACGTCGTACAGGAAATCGCCACCCCACTGCGCAAGGCCCCCGTCCTCGATTGGGCCTGGCCCCCCCTCGAGCACCCTCGCATCGGTTCCTGTTCTCAAGAAGTACTCTCGCGTGCACGCCACGGCGAGCGGGTTGACGTCACAGGCCGTTACATTGCACCCAAAACGAGCCGCATACGCCGACAGCGCCCCCGATCCACATCCGATTTCCAACCATCGTGTTTTGGGAGAGAGCCGTTGCCGATTGAGAACGGATGCCAGCAAGGTTGTGTCCTCACGTGGAGGATAAACGGTTGGTGGGACGGTGAGGTCAATGATTTCCCCGAGCGGCGTGGTCCATTTTATGAATCGGGCGGAACGAGCGAGCCTCTCGATTTCATCCTCGGCATGGGCGGTCCCAAACGGTTTGCCCCGGCCCATGCTGCGAACCAAACGGACACAATTGATGAGTCTATTCGTACGACAGCGCCACAAAAACGGCGATTTTATTGCTTACGAGCAGATTTATGAAGGTGACATCCGATGCAGCGCTAAGGCACACTCGCTGCCGCCACGGTCACGGCCAGCCCGAAATGTATAAGAAGGCCATGCAGGTCGGACAGAAAGCCCAAGTTGCTACATTGGGCCTGTAGCTCAGTCAGGTAGAGCGTCGGACTTTTAATCCGATGGTCGCGGGTTCGAACCCCGTCGGGCCCGCCTGAATGCGCTACCGGTCCAGTGGGGCGGGCGATCCGGGGATTGAAAATGGTCGTAAAGAGTGCAACGAAAAAGCGTTTGATGGAACTGGGCGTCTCTGAAGAGTATGCGCACAAACTGGCCACGGACAGAAACATGACGGATATCAAAAACCTGTCCCACGACGATGTAGCATCCACCCTCGGCATCTCAAAAGACGCTGAGGAATTCATCAACACCATGCAAATCATCGCTGAACAAGGTTCTCGGCGACGTGCTGCTAAAAAGAGCACCAAAATTACCATCCGTGCCAAAGCCATCGACGATTTCGATCGTCCTGAGATCACCTCCCGATTCAACGCCCTTAACCATGAGTTGGTTCCTCACCAAGAATTGGTTGGTGAGGCGAACATTTCTCCCGAAGATCAACTATCCATCGAGATGGAGGCCCTCGCCCCGTGGAAAATGATGCAACCCGATCCTGAAACCGGCGAAGACCGGCTCGCCAAAGAACTGCTTCCCAAGGTCCTCATCACGGACCCTGTCGTTCAGGTGATCAAAGAACTCGCTGAAGCCGCAGATTCTGCAGCCCACATGGCCAACCCAGACCACACCCCGCTGGCGGCCGGCTGGATTGCCGATCGTGTGCTCAAGGTCGTCCGTCAATCCCCGTCTGCCGGACAGACCGTTGCTTACCGACTAATCGTTGAGGGGAACTAAGGAGGAGAAAACCATGCAGGAAATCATTCAAGCTTTTTTCAAAGAACGCAGCCTTGTCAACCACCAACTCGCATCTTACAACGACTGCATACCTGCCACCGAGAGTTCGGTATCTCGCATGGAGCGAATCATCCGTAACATCCGCGTCGGTACCGACGAAGACTTCAATGACGATGAAGGCGGATACATCAAACTTGACGTCCACGACCAAGACATTGTCATCCGCCTCAAGAACGTCAAACTCGGCCAGCCCACGGTCAAGGAAGCCAACGGAGCACTCAACCCATCAACACCGATGGAATGCCGCCTTCGCAAGCTGACCTACATGTCCCCCGTCACCATTGACTTCACCATCAAGCGCAACGGCGTACCATCACCAACCGAGTCAGGCGTTGCCGTTGGAAACATGCCGATCATGGTTCGCTCAGAACGCTGCAACCTCCACCCAAAGCACATCGCCGGCGATCGCGTGCTCACGCCCACAACCTCAACCGAGGACAAGAGCACCTGGCATGAACTTCTCCAAAAGAAAGGCGAGGACCCACTCGACCCTGGCGGCTACTTCATCATCAACGGAACAGAACGTGTCCTCATCTCGATGGAGGACCTTGCTCCGAACCGAGTCACAGTTGAGATCAACAAGCGGTATGCCAAGCAAACAGAAGTGGCAAAGATTTTCTCACAAAAAGACGGTATGCGCAAACCCCTCACCGTCGAAAAGCGCCGGGACGGTATGCTGATGGTCAAAATCTCAACCGCTGGGACCACCGCTATTCCTGTGGTGCTCCTGATGCGAGCCCTCGGTGTCGAGAACGATCAACACATTTTCCAAGCCATTGCCGGAAACACGGATTCGTTCAAGTTCATCGTTGCCAACATCAACGAAGTCAACGACAACGAAGAATACAAAGTCGTCACGACCGAAGAAAGCCACCAATGGCTCGAGAAGAAATTCGCAGCTGGTCAACAAAAGGAATACAGGGAAGCCCGTGTAAGCCAGCTCCTTGACCGTGAGCTCCTCCCCCACCTTGGCGACCAATTCGAAGACCGAGAAAAGAAGGCAATCTACCTAGGCCGCATCGTCCGGCAGGTGCTTGAAATGGCCATTGAAGGCCGAGATCCGAACGACAAGGACCACTACGCCAACAAGCGAGTTCGCCTTGCAGGGGACCTGATTGAAGATTTGTTCCGTGTCTCTGCAGGACAACTCGCTCGCGATCTCAAGTATCAACTTGAACGCCACCACAACCGCAAGCGAGAGCTGAAAATCACGTCGTGCCTTCGCCCCGACGTGTTGACCAGCAAAATCATGCACGCACTCGCTACAGGGAACTGGGTTGGAGGCCGCTCTGGTGTCAGCCAGCTGTTGGACCGCACGACCTACCTTGCTGCGCTGTCTCACATGCGCCGTGTCACCTCTCCTTTGGTCCGCAGCCAGCCGCACTTTGAGGCTCGTGACCTTCACCCCACACAATGGGGCCGGCTCTGCCCGAACGAAACTCCTGAAGGACAAAATTGCGGCCTTGTGAAGAACGCAGCGCAAATGATTGACATCTCAGAAGACATTGATGAGATTGAGATCAGGGAGCGACTTGACGAGCTCGACGTGTATCAGCCAGACGATTGGACCGACGGTGATCGTGTCCACGTGAACGGTGACATATACGGCATCCACAAGCGAGGCAAGAAACTCGTGGACCACTTCAAGTCGTCCCGACGCCGAGGCGTGATTCCCTCTGAAGTTTCCATCCGCCACGATGCAGAAAACAAAGACATCTTCATCAACACGGACAAAGGACGAATTCTTCGACCCTTGCTGATCCTCTACGACGGCGCTCCTCGCCTGACGCAAGACCATCTGGTTAAGCTCGCTAGCGGCGAGATTAATTTCCGCTCCCTCATCATTGAAGGCGTGGTTGAGTGGGTCGACGCAGAAGAGGAAGAAGACCTCTACATCGCACCGCGTCCGTTTGTTTTGCCTGAAACCATCCCCGATGGCGACAGTGCCGGTTTGGCCGGTCGTGTCGTCAAGTACGAAGACGTTGAATGGTTGAACCTGGGCGAACCACGCACAGACATTGCTCACCTGAAAGCCAATGTATCGATGCCGAACGGTGAAATTTCGACCACGGAATTTGATGTGCCTTTGTTGTACACCGCCGAACACACCCACTGCGAAATTGACCCACAGCTCGTTCTCGGTGTTTGCGCTTCCCTCATCCCTTACCCCGAGCACAACTCAACCCCTCGTGTCACGGGAGGTACTGCCATGGTCAAGCAATCCCTCGGACTGCCAAGCGCCAACTACCGCATGCGCCCGGACACTCGAGCCCACATCTTGCACTACCCGCAGCGCTCCATCACCCGCACCCAAGCCATGCAGACAACGAACTTTGATGACCGCCCCGGTGGACAGAACTTCATCGTCGCCATCATGTCGTTGCACGGCTACAACATGCAAGACGCTGTCATCATGAACAAAGGCTCCATCGACCGAGCCCTCGGCCGATCAACGTTCAACCGAACCTACAACGCTGAACGCCGTCGATTCCCTGGCGGACAAGTTGAAGAAATTGAAAAACCAGACTACAACAAGAAGATCGAGATCAAAGGCGTAAAGGCTCCAGAAGCCTACATCCATCTTGAAGCAGACGGCTTACCTGTGCCAGAAACTGCGCTCGAAGGCGGAAACGTTTTGGTTGGAAAAACCAGCCCTCCACGGTTCCTCGAAGAATCCTCTGGTGGTTCTTTCCTCATGGCCCAAGAGCGACGTGAATCCTCGATGCTCGTCCGCCACGGTGAGAAAGGATGGGTAGACAATGTGTATGTCACTGAATCCCTTGATTCTGGCCGCCTCGTCCGCGTGATGGTTCGCAGCCACAAAGTCCCCGAAGTTGGCGACAAATTCGCTTCACGGCACGGACAGAAAGGCGTTATTGGACGCTTGGTTGAGCAAGAAGACATGCCCTTCACCCAAGACGGTGTGGTCCCTGACCTCATCATCAACCCCCACGCCATCCCGTCCCGAATGACGGTCGCCCACGTTCTGGAAATGATTGGCGGCAAGGTCGGAGCCATGGAAGGACGCCGCATCGACGGTACGGCGTTCCGTGGAGAAAAGGAGTCCAGCCTGCGTGATGGCCTTGTTCGAAATGGACTGGCTCACACCGGCCGTGAAACCATGATCAACGGTGAAACTGGAGAATCTTACCCGGCCGACATCTTCGTTGGATGCATCTTCTACCAGCGACTGCACCACTTGGTCAGCTCCAAGATTCACGCTCGTTCCCGAGGACGTGTCCAAATTCTGACCCGTCAACCAACCGAAGGACGAGCCCGACAAGGTGGACTTCGGTTTGGTGAAATGGAGCGTGATTGTTTGATCGCCCACGGTGCCTCGATGGTCATCAAAGACCGTTTGTTGGACGAATCCGACGGAATTGACATGTACGTGTGCGCCCAATCTGGACACATCGCTTGGTACGACCCGAAGCGTGGTACGTATGTGAGCCCAATCCATGGTGATGGGGCTGAGGTCTACAAGGTACAGACATCATATGCATTCAAGTTGCTCCTAGACGAGATGAAGAGTTTAGGTGTGGCCATGCGTCTTGAACTGGAGGACCGAAGATGAGTCGAAAAAGCACAATGATCCCCAAGCGAATCGCACAGATTCGATTTGGTTTGATGGACCCGAACGAAATTCGCAAGATGTCAGCTGTCGAAGTCAAGACGGC
>DANX01000050.1:0-2719 GCA_002502295.1 Euryarchaeota archaeon UBA561
CCCGATCGACCTCATCCATTCAGGCGATCGCATTGAAATCCGCAGCGGTGAACTGATACCGGCCGATGGTCGTATCGTCGAAGGCTCGGGTACACTCAACAAAGCCCCGTTGACCGGAGAGTCGGTCCCTGTCAATGTCAAGGTTGGTGATACCATTGAAGCTGGCCTCATTCTGGCTCAAGGACCGGTGGTTTGCGAGGTGATCGCAGTTGGTGATAACACGCGATTGTCTGGGCTTATCGATGCTGTTCACACCTTCCGTGAAGTCCCTCCTCGCCTTCACAGTGGCATCGAAAAATTCACTGCCATATGGGTGCCGTTCGTTCTCTTCGGTGCGTTTGTTGTGTGGTACTTTGCCTTCCCAGAGGATTGGAAAATCATCCTCCTTCTTTGGGTTGTTTCATGCCCCTGCGCTCTTCTTTTAGCCACACCTGTGCCCCACGCCGCTGCCCTTTCGAACGCCGCACAAAGCGGTGCGGTCGTTCGCGGTGGCGACGCCTTGGAACGCATGGCACACGTCAATCACATCCTGCTCGACAAGACAGGTACGTTGACCTCTGGCAAACCGAAAATTGGTGAGGTTGTCATCGGGAAAGGCCGCCAGAGACGCTCTGCACTTCAGATCATGATGGGGCTGGAGGTACGGTCCAATCACCCTTACGCACTGAGCGTTTTGGAACACGGTGAAAGCGAAGGAATCAAGCCTGCAGAGGTCAGAAAAATCACGGACATTGAGGCGGGTGTTTCGGGCCAATACGGGACGGCAACGGTTTCCATTATCCGACCGGACAGGGCGAAAGCAATGGGTTACACAATGGATGAGAGGTTGGTTGAGGCCTACGATGCGGCCAATGCCCGCGGGCATGGTGCGAGCCTCTTGGTGAAGGACGACGCTGGCATCGCCCTGGTCACCTTCATTCACGATGACACCCGAGACGGTTCAGATGAATTGCTTGCCGCCATGAAAAAACGCAACATCAACGTCGAGATTTTGTCGGGCGACAGCCAACAGGCCGTTTCTGAGTTCGCCCGTTCGGTAGGCTTGCCAGAAAGCGCCGCCCATGGTGGACTAAGCCCCGAAGAAAAGGTGAGTTGGGTCCGGGCCCGCTCAAGTTCCCACGTCACGATGATGGTTGGGGATGGATTCAACGACGCTGCCGCCCTCGCCGTGGCGGATGTCGGAGTGGCCATCGGAACGGGAGAAGCCGTGAATCTTGAAGCCGCGGATGTGCTGATTCCAGGAGACGATCCTCGGTTGCTGACGGAGATGATTGACCTCGCAAGGCAGGCTCAACGCACCCTCATGCAAAACCTGTTCTTTTCCGTCTTCATCACCGTGACGCTGGTGTTCGCCGTCGTTCAACAGTGGTACGACCAACTTTGGGTGGGCGTACTCATCCACGAGTTGTCCGTGGTGATTGTCATTCTCAACGGAGCACGGCTGGCTCAAAATGGACAGTCGTTCAAACTCATGAAGGAAAGCTTGGCAGCCATGGTCAGCGACACGAGAGAGGCGTTTTCCACCCTTCGAGCAAGGTATTTTCCCGCTCAAGGCTAAACGTGTTTGATTGGCTTCCGCGCGACATGTTCAAACCCTAGGAGCCTTTCTTCCGGACCGGTGAGCGAATGGGAAGAGTACGCGGCGACCCCATCACCACTGCACTGGCCCATCCAACACGTCGGTCAGCCTATGTCTGTCTAGCACAAACGGCAGAGATGAGCACTGTGCAGCTGCAGAAAGCCTTGGGCGTTGACCGCTACAACCTCTATCATCACCTCAAAAAACTCGCCTCGTTGGAACTCATCGAAAACCACAGGGACGAAGGACGCGCACGCTGGTGGAAGAAAAACCTCCACGTGGACCTTCCAGAACTCCTCAACGCCACCCCTCCATCTCCTGCCGACGTGCCCGCCTTAACCGCAGCGCCAACCCCCATACCGACACGGGCCACGCTAGCGTCCCTGGCGGTGGACGAAGAGGGACGTGAAGTGATCGTGCTGGACCTCGAAGGTTCACGCGACCAAGTCAGCGCAAAACAACTCATCGTGCGCCTTTCCGAAGAATTTGGATTGACCCTTGATGTGCCTTGGAATTTTATTCCTGAGCAACTGGTTCTCTACTCCAAGAAGAAGTGATTCCATGACCGAGGAATTGAGCGTTGAATCCAAGGTTGCACCACCACCGCTCTCCTGCCCGAAGTGCAGCGGTATGCTGCCCATCGGCCTCGGGGAACTGAGTTGCACTCTTTGCGACGCCCGTGTCCGTATTGACCACCCAGCAACTCGCCGGAAATGGAGAGAAGAGAAGCTTACGTGTCCTTCGTGCTCAAAAGTACTCGTCGCCGGCGTTGACCATCGTCCTGCTGAGCTAAAATGCGGCTCATGCAATTCATTTTTCACCCTTACAGCCAACGTGCCACGAGTTGAGATTGAATGCCCCGGTTGCCATCGAAACCTGAGGATGAAGCGCCGTCCGGGAAAGCGAGCGATAAGTTGCCCAGCCTGCGACACAGAATTCACGGTTCGATTCTGATGCAAGCCGCCGTGTGAAAAAGGTGGAAAAAGCGCGTGCTACGGCCACGCCACCGTCGCGCTCCTTATCTATGAAGAGAACCGGATGGAAAAGTGGATGGGATTCCAATGGGTATGAGCGAAAGCCATGACATAAAGCCAGAGAGTACAACGCGCGCCGGCCATAATCCGGGCGAGCGAGTCACGC
>DANX01000050.1:2977-16535 GCA_002502295.1 Euryarchaeota archaeon UBA561
GACCAGAGAGTACAACACGCGCCGGCCACAATCCCGGTGAGCGAGTCACGCTCGCCTTGCTCCGTTCGCAATTTACATCGTCAGACACGTCAACCCTTGACGAAGCTTTGGGCACCCGTACCAGATTCCGCCAGGAAGAACGGCTGCGCGCCGATCTTCGTCGTGAACGACGGCTGCGTCAACAAGCCATCAGCGAACGAGTTAACGCCATGAAGGCGAACATTGCAAAGGATCTCGCAACCCAACACGAACTCACGTTGGACGCCTTGGAAACCGAACTTAGAACCACGATGGAAGCTGAATTAGAAACCATGGAGCGTGATGCGCTGGCGGCAGAAGAGGCCCGCATTCGGCAGGAGTTGGACTTGCGTCTTGAACGTCAAATCAACGCCATTCACGAACAACACGGTGTTGAACAGCACCAGCGGCTTGAAGACCGTAAAGCGGACATCAAAGCCAGAATTGAAACACAACTCCACGAAGAATACGACCGCCGTCTTGCCATTCAGAAAGAACGGTTGCGCTTGGATTATAATCAAACCCTGCAACAGCGACTCCGTGAGATTGAAGCGAACCTCGAACACGAGATGGAAGAGCGTTTCGTTGAGATGGAAGACCATGAGATTGGTCGGTTAGAAGAAGGCCATGAAGCCCTGTTGGCTGAACGAGAGGAGCAACTGCGACGAGGCATTCGAACCCGCCTTGAACAGCAGTTGCGGCAACGCCTGAAGCAACGCGAAGCCCGGCTCAAGGTTGATTATGAACGACGAAGCCTTCGTCTCGAAGAGGACATTGCTCAACAACTTCAAATCGACATTGAACAACAACTACGCCGCGAAACCGATGACCTCGAGGACCGCATGCGAGAAGACGTCGAACTCGCTATTGGGAAGCGACGCGATGAACTTCGTGGGCAAATTGAACAGCAACTCAACGAGCAACAGGCCACACGACTTGCCGAACGGAAAGCTCGTCTGAAAGCCAAGTATGACCTCACCTTCAGCAAGGCCATCGACGACATCTCTCGGAGTTTGCAGGCGGAGATTGAAGTTGAGCTGGAACACCGAAAGGAGAATGAATTCAACACCTATCGCCACGCTCGAGAAGCGGAGATTCAGAACCGATTGTCCCGCTACAGGTACGAGCGAGAAGCCGAACTACGCGAACAACTTGAGGCACAATACACCGCCAACAAACAAGATTGGACCGAACGACTTGACCTTGAGTTCCAATCCAGAGAAGCCGCTGCACGCAAAGCCATCATGTCAGAGGTTGATGCACAACTTCGCAACGAGCGGTTGACACATGAAACCGATCTTGACCTGTTGAAGGAAGAAACCGCTCTTGAACTTGAAGTCGATATGGAAGAACGCCTCCAGGATTTCAAGTCCAGAAAAGAAGAGGAAGTTGCAACACAACTCGAGCGTCAATTGGACAAGCGGGAAGAAATCATGCGCAACAAAGCACTCATTGACGTTCGCAAGAGAGAGGCCCAAATTCGTGCCGAGATCGAGGCACAACTTGGGCTCAAGCGGGCTGAGATTCGAGACCGCCTCAAGGGACTTGCGGAGAAAATGGACTCCTTCAAGGAAATGGCCGAAGACAAGATGCGTGAAGCCGTCTCGCAACAAATCCAAAGTGAAATTGACGCAGATGAAGGAGAACTTCGAACACGAGAACAGGAATTCAGCGCTTTGCAAGCCACCGACACCCGTGCTGAAAAGCGGCAAAAGTGGATGCAATCGATTTCCGGACAAGCCCCTGCGGCCTTCGGAGCGGGAGCCATGGACCCCACGGCCCTTGGCGCTCGTCCTGACGGGCTTGGTGCAGCTGGCGGCCGTCCGCTTCGTGGTCTGCCGGGACAGCAAACGCAGGATGAACCCCGCCTTGGTTTGGGCAACATGAGAGCCCCGATGACCAGCGCTCGACCGTTGGCAGGTCAGGTTCAACCCGTTCGAAACGTACGCCAACCCGTCACCCGTCCCGAGCCGGTGCGTACGGTACGGCAGCCCATCTCGAAACCAGCGTTCGTCGCACAAGAGGACACCGCCATGGTGGAGGTTGGCGAAACCATGCTCGAAGAGACGACCGCCCCTGAAGAAGCCGTTATGGAAGAAGAGGTCGAAACAAAAACAACCATGGCCCGACCAACCGCTATGCTACGTCCAATTCGTGGAACGCTCCAACCCTTGGTCGAGGAAGAAGAAGTGCGAACAGCCTCGCTTACTCCGGTTGGTCACATGATTGCACCTGAAAAGAAGCGAGGAGCTCCCCCCTCCATCGGAACCACAGAAACGGCGACGTTGAAGCCCATCCGCGGACAACTGATACCTGTTTCAAAAACACCGGTTAAGCAACTGAAGACCGATGAAGAAGACAACGAGGTTTGAGGTAGACGTTGCCTGCACGCGTAAGCGCGCTGTTCATATCTAACGGGTTCCTCGGTGACCTCATGAACCGAAGGCTTGCCTTGCTTGTGGTATTTTTACTTAGCACGCAATGCACCATGGGTGCAGCGGCGGGTGATTTGTCCTTGCTCACGGACGCAGGACAAACCGACAGCCTCGACCGCCCGCTTGTTCTTTGGACCACGCTGAACGACGGAAGGGTCTTGACGGTGGACGACGAGGGCAATGTAAGCGTCAACACCTTCACCAACGGGGTCCTTTCAACGCAATGGTCGGTGTTGTTGGACGTCAGCGCCAACAAAGCACGCCTTGACGCAGCGCAGGAATTGGTCACTGTGGCTCACGACAGCGGTGCTTATGTCGTCCAGATGAGTACACAAACAATCTACTGGAACATCTCATCACCGGACCCGGTCAATGATGCCGTTCTGGATCAGGAAGGCGACCTCTGGCTTGCCTTTTTTGCTGGCAAGCGTCGCGCTGACCAATACGACACGACCGGATTTACGGGGGTGAGCAGCACCGTGATTGCCTCCGGTATTTCAGCGTTTGAAATCCTTCACGATGGACGGCTTGCAATGGCCTCATACAACAAAAAAATCTACGTTCACGCGAGCGACGGTTCGCTCACAGATACACTCGAGGAGCCAAATGGAATCGTGTCCAGCCTCAAAGAAATCGACAACGCAACGCTGCTGGCTGGAACAACGGGCGGGACACTCTACCACTACCTCACCGACACGTGGGCTTCGTCCACTGTCAGCCTTGGGCATACCAAACAAACCACGTACCTTAGCCAACATGACTCCATGTACATTGTCGGAGCCAAGCAAGGAAAGGTGTCTTTTCTGGACCAAACAAATCTCACAGTGGTGGAAACGTTCACCGCCTCAGGGGATATCATCGGCGTCCTTCCAGAATTTACAGGTCAATTCTTTGCCATTGGCGCCCTACCAAGTGAGACGAAAGTCCGGTATTTTGACCTCGACAGCGACCTCGATGGCGTCAACGATCTCAACGACGCTTTTCCACTTGATGCCACACAATCCACCGACAGCGATGATGACGGGTATGGAGATAACCCGAACGGAAACCAACCCGATGCCTTCCCGAACGAACCCTCACAATGGGCGGACACCGATGGTGACGGGTATGGCGACAACGTTGCTGGTGAAAACCCCGACCTGTTCCCAAACAACCCTGACCAGCATTCGGATGCCGATGGCGATGGCTATGGAGACAACAGCAACGGCCAGTCTGGAGATATCTTTCCACAAGAATCCACGCAATGGTTCGACACCGACCGTGATGGATACGGCGATAATCCAGATGGATTCAAACCCGATAGTTGCCCGACAGTCAACGCCTTTTCGAGCATTGACCG
Source organism: Euryarchaeota archaeon UBA561 (assembly GCA_002502295.1). Taxonomy (GTDB): domain Archaea; phylum Thermoplasmatota; class Poseidoniia; order Poseidoniales; family Poseidoniaceae; genus Poseidonia. The sequence continues at coordinate 6,770 of DANX01000050.1, forward strand.
GTATGGATGTCCCGACAGCGACCTTGATGGCTATTCAAACCCAGACGAAAACTGGACCATTGGGGACGGCGCCGACGCACTTCCAAACAATCCATCTCAATGGCTGGATGGCGACGGCGATGGATACGGTGATGCTTCTGATGGGCAAAGCCCCGATGCCTGCCCCTGGGAATTTGGAACCTCAACCAAAGCCGTTCAAGCGGATTCGAACAGCACAACGGGATACATCTCTGTTCCATCGTATGGCTGTCTGGATGAAGACAACGACGGCTGGGTAGACCGAACAGAATCACCGCTCATGGACGTCGACCCAGACGAACACTTTGACGGTGATGGCGATGGAGTTGGTTCAAATTCAGATTACGACGATACCAAGGGTTTTATTCAAACGGAACAAGACCACTGCCTCAACGATAAAAACGACACCTCGGAAGCGTGCATGGGATGGAATAACCCCGCCTATCAAGCCTATCTCAACGCCGTGGAAGAAGGCATACCGGTGCTGGGCTACAACGCTTGGAACACCTCACAAAATGAGGAGAAAAGCGATGATGGCGTCTCCATGGTTGACGATGATACCCTCAATCAGGTGATCGTCGTTGGGCTGGTCGCCTTCGTCGGAATCACCGCCTTCATTCTGGGTGTGGCCTTCATCATGAATCGCCGCAAGGATTCGGCGACGACCAAGGAGTACGGCGGCGTACGACCCGGAGCCTCAACGAATGCCTCCCTTGAAGCCCTCGAAGGACGGGGTGGACTTTCCGCTGATGGAGGCATTATCGCCGATGCTTCATGGGACGATGATGTTGACAAGCTCAACTTCGACCAAGAAGCGGACGGCTTCGAAGACATGACCATCAAGAGCGATGGGCCCACCGTTGAAGCCGGTTCGATGACCTACGAGGAAGAGAGCATCGAAACCATCGCAGGTGTTGGCGCAGAATCTGCGCCCGATACGACCTCAGAAGCACCGGCCGCTGGAAACCCAGAAATGCCGAGCGAAGCCCCACCGGTCCCCGAAGCTGGATTGCCGGAAGGGTGGACCATGGACCAGTGGCGATGGTATGGTCATGAATGGCTCGCCAAGTACGGTAAGAATTAGCGCCAAACAATGGGTAAACTCGCTTTCAAATCACCCAATTCTTGACCAGTGTAGAGGGGCTTCCCATCCACTTTGCAGGTGTCCATGACCAACCAGAGAAATCCGTTCCACGCGATTGAATCTGCAAACAACTCGACCTTGCCATGAACGGCCGCCAACAACAGACGAGCCTGGTCGGTTTCATCGCTGCAAAGTGCCTTGACGAGGTCTTTCGCTCGAAATCGGTAGGCCGGAGGACGCCAAGACATCATACGGCATCAAACCTGGAACGGTGCGAGGTTGAGGCGTTCTGCAAGGTGTTCGACGTCCACATCAACCGCTTGCTTCATTCGGTCTCGGAGGATGTCAATTTCACCCTTCATCTTGAGCATTTTATGTGTCCGAATCATCTCCCCGAGGAGATCGTTCACGCTGCGATGGCCACCGGCTGTACGCAATGTGTTCAATTGGCGGCGAATCTCATAACTCACGCTAACGGACGTCATCCCTTCTGCTGTCATGTGCTAACCCGGTCGTCGTTCGGTCTCGGCCCATACTTAACCCATGCGAAAGGTTTCGTGATGGGGAAGGCTGTTTTGAGGGGTAGACAACCAACGCAGCCATCAGCGAATGGTTCGTTCTCGCCTCAATCGGGATTCTTCGACCACGCCAAATTCCCTTCTGACTTCTTGGACGCGCTGATGAACTTCTTTTGCCAACGTCCAGTATTCCAGGCTGCCCGCGCCAGCCCCTGAATTTGTTGGTTTGTTCAGGATAACGGTCGGCGCCCCGCTCCACGGGGCTTCAGCCACCTTGGCCAAACGCCGAACGGTGGTGTTGAACAGTTTATTCGGCATCTTCTTGTTGACCTGATCGCACACATAGGTGCTCAATTTTGAACGCCCGTCCACCATGGTCATGACGATGCCGAAAATTTTCAAATTACGGTTGATACGCCGTTGTATCATCTTGATGGAATTCATTAGCATGCTGAATCCTTCAAGGGCGTAATACTCGGCTTGGACCGGGACCATCACCCAATTGGCAGCGCACATGGCATTGATGGACAACAGGCCCAAAGAGGGCGGGGTGTCGATGATGATGTAGTCGAATTCATCCATGACAGGGAGCAAGGCCTCCTGTAGCCGAGTTTCACGCCCAATCTTGTGGCTCAACTCAATCTCAGCTCCAGAGAGATGGATGTCACTCGGAAGAATCCACAAATGGCCAGCATCAATGGTTTCGGGTACCTTTTTTCCGCCATTTCTGTTGCTCCAGGCCTCTCGCATGGCCTTCGTGATTTCACTCGGAGGAATGAGGTAATCCTCCATGAGTGGGAGTTCTTCGCCCGAATCATTGGTCAGCAAATCATACACCGTTTTCTTGATTTTTTTCTTTTCAAGACCAAACGATGTGGCACAGTTACCTTGTGGGTCGAGGTCAACGAGGAGGACTTTGGCAGGCGGAAGCCCCTGTCGACGGGAGCCTTTGGCCAACGCAGCCGCCACGTTAACGGCGGTCGTTGTCTTGGCACAGCCACCTTTTTGATTCGCTACAGCAATGACCATTTTGTACGGGTTCATCAAACCAGGCCTCCTGCATGCTTAGCAGAGAAGGCCTTCCCTTTCAATGCAGGCATCATAGGCCCACGCTTCAGGCGGGTTGAATCACAGGAACAGGGACCTCAGAGAGGATCTTTCGCACGATGTGCATGCCGGTTATTCCACGGATTTTGGCTTCAGGCTTCATGTTAATTCGGTGGGAGATGATTTGCAGAGCGATGCCCTTGATGTCGTCAGGAATCACGTAATTGCGTCCAGCAATAGCCGCAGCGGCTCGGCCCGTCTTGAACAGCGCTTGGCTTGCACGCGGTGATGCGCCGTTGATGACACGGTGGTCTTCACGGGTTCGTTGGACGATTTCGATGATGTAAGAAAGAATGGCAGGGTCGACATGCACCGTTTCCAATGCTTTTTGCATGGCAACGACCTTCTTGGGAGAGGTTACTTGTTCCACGACGTGGTCGTCCTGTCCTCGCAACTTTCGGCGAGCGAGGATGGCTTTCTCCTCCGCACGGTCTGGGTAGCCCATGCTCATCTTCATCAGGAAACGGTCCATTTGAGCTTCGGGAAGAGGGTAGGTTCCTTCCTGTTCAATTGGGTTCTGTGTTGCGATAACCACGAAGGGAGCAGGTAATTTGTGCGTAATTCCTTCGATGGTTACCTGCTTTTCTTCCATGGCTTCAAGCAGAGCTGCTTGTGTTTTGGGAGGTGCACGGTTAATCTCGTCGGCAAGAAGAACGTTGGAGAACAAAGGCCCAGCACGGAGTTTGAATTCCCCCGCCTTTTGGTCGTACATGTAGGTGCCCATGATGTCCGAAGGGAGCAGGTCGGGTGTGAATTGAACACGCTTAAACTTGCAACCGAGGGCTCGAGCAAAGGTGTTGGCGAGCAACGTCTTGGCCAAGCCAGGGAAGTCTTCCAGCAGCATGTTGCCGTTTGAAAGAATACCCACTGTTACACGGCGAAGGTTCTCGTTTTTTCCAATGATGACCTTGCTGACTTCGTTCATCAGACTGTTGGAAATGGCCGAAACGGTCGCAATCAAATCTTGGGTGCGGGCGCCACCAGCGCCTCCTTGCATACTTGCTTCCATGAAAACACCTTGTTGGTAAGAAGGAATACTGCTCATATCTTATTTGAATGTGTGCGCTTTCTCTGGTAAAAATGCTCATCGATACTTCAGCAAACCTGAGCCTTAACGGCCCCAGAAATGATTGTCTTTACGGTGAAGAGAAACAATTTGCTCCAAGATTTCTTCTTCGATTGGTGTCAAATCCACCTTCTTCAGGCGCTTGACATGGCGCTCGGGAACGTCCACATAGAATTCGTCAAGTTCCTCAATGTGGCGACCAACGGTTGGACCTTGAACCGCTACAGCCACCTCGTCCCCTTGCATGGCTTCTTTTACATCTTCACTTGCCCGTGTTCTGAGGCTCTTGACCTGACCCACCGAAGTGCCATCAAGTTTCATCAAACGCTGTCCAACATGAATTCGCCCGCCAAGCACGCGCATGCCAACTATCGCTGGACCCTTGGCGCGGAAGGTATGGTCCTTCAGGAAAAGCACCTTTCCCGGATAAACAATCGATTCGCGTTGCTCTTCCTCAATCAATGCTTTTGTGGCATCCTGCCATTCTTCAAACGCATCCATGATGTGGTAAATGATCGGTCCGGAAATGAATTTCACATCGCCATCTTCTGCCTCAAGTTGTTGAGCTACGTCGTTGGTGTTGGCTTTCGTGGAAAAACCCAATATCACTTTCTGAAGCGGGTCCGAAGCGGATTTTGCCATGAGGATGTCTTTCTTGTTGACCGATCCAACCGTGGCTTGTCGGACGGGAATGTTCCGTTGATGAAGTTCAAACGCAAGGGCCTCAAGTCCACCGACCGTATCGGCCTTGATCACGACACCCGTGCGGTCTTCCTCAGCACCACGGCACGGTCCTGAAGCAGTGTGTGATGCAAAATCTTGACGAGCGAAAATCTCGTTGCATGAAGAGCACATCACGGGCATGGTGTCAAAAATCGCACGCCATTCCTCGCGTATGGCTTCTTCGGCCGTTTCAATCTCGTCCGCTGTGTTGGCGAGATGGAGGGTGGTTCCGGCGATGGTCGCCTCTAATTTTGGAGCAACAATTTTCACACCGCAAGCCGCTTCGACGGTATCAAAATTGACCCAACGCTTCCCAGCATCACGCATCTCAGCCATACCCTGAGGCCGTTTGAGGCCTTTGATGTGGGTCGTAAACGGCCCGTCTTGGCCTGCTAGCATAATCGTATCACCAACGCTTAATTCTCCTCTGTAGAGGATGATATCCAAGGTTTTCCCCATGCCAACCTCATCCCTCATTTCCAGTACCGTACCCAATGCGGAACCCAAGGTATCGGTTAGGCGGTCCTCAAGGAAACGCTCAGCAAGCCCAACGGTGACGGCCAACAAATCTTGGAGTCCTTCACCTTCCTTGGCCGACATGGGTACGAGGGCTACATTTTGACGGAAATCGCGAATTTTGTCGTATCGCTCAAGATTGAATCCATGTTCAGAAAATTGACCAACGGTTTTCCAATATCGGTCCTCAAACAACGCCTGAACATCTTCTCGCTGGGCTTGGAACGACTCAATGAATGAACGACCCTGTTCACACCGCCAACCGTGAAGACGGTCGACTTTGTTGCCTGCGATGACGAAAGGCGTACGGGTCTCCTTGAGAATGTTTAGAGATTCAATCGTTTGGGGTTGGAGGCCTTCCATGATGTCTACAACCAGGACGGCGATGTCCGCCACCGAACCCCCGCGATTTCGCAGTGAAGCGAAGGAGTGGTGCCCTGGTGTATCAATGAATAACAATCCGGGGGATTTGAAATTCTTGCCCCCAAGCATGGCCGCACAGGTTTCGTTCAGGACATCCGCCGGAACCTCTGTCGCTCCAATGTGCTGAGTGATGCCGCCTGCTTCACGGTCCATGACGCTGGCTTGACGTTGGCTTCCGATGGAACGGACCATGTCGAGCAAGCTTGTCTTCCCGTGGTCGACGTGGCCAAGCACTGAGACAATCGGTTGACGGTTGTGGCCGCGCGGCAGCGCTGGCGCCTCATCCGCATCAGCTGCCTCGTCAACGGTCATGCTCAACCCACCGGAATGAGGGTGTTATGAGGGTTCACTCGTAAACCCAAGCGCCCATCGTGTTTTCCCAGGACATCAAGCCCTCTGGGAACCACAGACCCAACTCGAACTCAGCTGTTTCGGGTGCGTCAGAACCATGAATCATGTTGTAGCCCATGTCCATTCCAAAATCGCCACGGATGGTACCAGGGTCAGCGTTTCGACCGTTGGTAGCACCAATGAGCTTGCGGGCCACGCCGATGGCTTCGACACCTTCCCAAGCCATGCAGACCACGGGTCCTGAGGTGACGAATTTGATGAGACCGGGGAAGAAGGGTCGCTCTTTGTGAACATCGTAATGAGCACGGGCAATTTCTTCGGTTGGAACCATCGCTTTCAAGCCGACCAATTTGAGTCCTTTTCGCTCAAAACGGCCGATAATTTCGCTGATTAGTCCTCGTTGTACGCCATCGGGCTTGATCATAACATAGGTGGTTTCCATGGTGTTCACCATGCCGACCCAAATCGGTCCTGTTTATGGGCGTTGCTGTGAGGCTGGGCGCTGGCCAAAAGCTCACTGAATGCCGCCTTTGACGTAGTGGCGAGTCCACTTGACACGTCGAGCGTTGCGCTTCAGTTGGAGTTGATTCTTCCGAGCTTTGCTGCTCTTGAACCAGAGAACACTGCCGTCTTTGCGGACAAACATCATGCCCGTGCCGGGTTCAATTTCTTCGCCTGTAAAGTTGCAAATTCGTCGTTCTGGCATGTGGCATCACCGTGCATTGAGTTTACGAGCTTCACGGCCCGTGTCCTTGAGCATCAGAATATCGCCGACACGAATTGGCCCAACGACGTTCCGACTGATGATGCGACCAACGTCCCGTGGATTGGGAGCGTCATTAACTCGCACCTTGACTTGAGTGGCTTCCCCGGTCATTCCGGTTCGTCCCACGATTTCGACCACTTCTGCGGGCCATCCACCAAGTTCTTCACTCATGTTGATCATCTCGTAATGTCGACTCAATCGTTCATGAGGAGTTTGATTTCCTCAACGACTTCGTGGAACTTTTCTTGGGCGCCTTTGGTGATTTCCATCACGGCAACGGAGGCTGCAGAGGTGTCTTTTGGCATGTTGATGGCCTTAGCGAGGAATTCCTGGCTCGGCACGTATCCGAAGGGGATGCCTTTCTCTTTGCAAATCAATGGAATGTGAGCAAGCAACTCGGGGGGGTTCACGTCCTCGGCGAGGATGATGAATTGGGCCGTACCGCGCTCGGCGGATTTGGTGACTTCGTTGCTTCCTTTCTTGACACGACCGTTTTTGTTCAGGTCGATCATGTCGTAAATTTTGTTTGCTAGGTCTTCTGGGGTTTCAAATTGCACATGTACACTCATTGGAATCTCTCCTTCCTCATGATAGGGGCATCCCTCCGCACGACCTCGCGGATATAAACACAACGGAACACGTATCGGTCCTCAAATTGAATGGATTTGTTTCAAATGGAGAGCAGTCGTTCGTTTTTACGCATCGAGGCCAAGTTCGCCCATCACCTGGTTGACGCCTCGGGCGAGCGCCGGACCACCGGATATGAGGTCCCTGGCGTTTGGGAGCGAGCCGGTTGCATGAACACCATCCACGTAGCGAAGCAACCGGGCGATGGCCCCGCCGGTGAACAGACCGTGGCTGCAAGCTGCGTGAACTTGGACAGCTCCTTGGCTCCTGAGCGCTTCGGCAGCTCTGCAAATGGTCCCGCCCGTAGCGATCATGTCGTCGACGATGGCGACCGATTTTCCAGCAACGTCCAAGTCTTTTGCCTTGTGAACAATGGTGTGAGCGTCGATTCGGGTTTTCTCGAGGTAGGAGAATTCGCAGCCGATTTGTTGAGCAACGCTTGAGGCTCGATCAATCGCTCCCTTGTCCGGAGAGAGAATGAAATCCGGGCTGACGGTTTGTTTGAGGTGGACTGCCAGTTCAGGCATGGCCGTGGTAAAGGCGACGGGAACGGACAACTGGCTCAACACAGCGGGGGCGTGAAGGTCAAGCAAGACCATTCCGTCACAGCGGGTCGCCAACATTTCAGCGATGGCGCGGGCAGAAATGGACTCACCAGGCTTGAATCGCTTGTCCTGTCGGGAGTATCCGAAATACGGAATCGCCAAAATGACACCTTTTCCGACGTCAGGGAGGGTCTGAGGACCAATTTCTCGTAAATTTTGCAAACGACCTTGACGAACGTCCTGCACGGCGTCCAACATCAACAAGGTTTCAACAATACCAGAGTCTGGAAAGGTGTTGGACACGACAACCACTGGCTCGTTTCGGAGCGCATCAATGGTTTCAGTGGGGATGCGAATGTAGCCTTCTGTGTCGGGGAAGCGCCTTGTCTCAAGTGGGTGGTGTTCCCAACCCAAGGAATTGGCGAGCTCGGCGGCCATGGTGGTTGCGTTGCTCCCCGATACGACGACCATGCCATCCCCTCAAGCAGACCCAGTAGCAGGCCCTTCATGTTCTTTGCGAGACGCGTCAGGGAACGTAGAAGTGCGCGAGGCAGGACTTGAACCTGCGACCTCCCGGTTATCAGCCGGGTGCTCTAACCGACTAAGCCACCCGCGCATGGGTAAACCCGCCGACTTGAAGCCCCGTCATAAGCATGACGGCCTGCGAACGGCACCCTCTGAACGAAAGATTCACTCTTCTTCCATGCTGTTGATCGTGATGTACGACGGCAACTGCATGACCTTCTCAAAGGTACGAGAAAGCACCACTTCATCCAAACGCTCACGGGTTCGAGCCAAGGCGGTAATTGGAATGCGGATTTGTTCATCCACGCCAAATTCCATCTGCATGCGCATGCGTGTGGTGACGATGACGCCCTTGTACGTGCGCTTCACTCGGAAGAGGCCGGTAATGACGCCGATCTCCTCGCCTTGATTGTCCAAGACGGCTCTGTCAAGCATTTCATCCGGAGCGTAAAGCTTCTCATCAATTCGAACCGTGTTTCGCCACCGGCGTTGCAATTCTCGCATTGATTTCGATAGCTTGACTGTTCCATCGCCACGGATGCTGTGCACCAATTCTTTGGGCAACGGCGCCAATTCCGCTGGTTTCCTCATGTATTCGTCAGCAACGTCGGGGGCCACTTGAATCCGCATGGACTTCACACGGGCCTCGTTTGGGTGGTGCCGTTCACCCACAATCGTTCCTACTTTGGTATCGTTGACATAAACATCCCGTTGGATTAACTCCTGAATGTCGTAATCTGTGTTTTTCATTTCCCATCTCTCCTGCCGATTTTTGTTCGGCTTACCCCAATGTCCACCTCGGCACCTAATATAATCTTCGTAGGATAAAATATCATTTCCAATTGTATTTGACGCATAATTTTAGATTCAACCAATTGAAATATAGAAAATTATTTGATTTTGAATGTCGCATAACGCGCAAATATGCAATAGGAATATGCATGTAATAGAAATTGAAATCGAACGTACACCCAATTGGTTTCACCAATCTGGCTTGTTCGAAGCATACTCGGGCTTCGTTCGCCTCGATTTCATGATTAAAATTACAATAAATCAATTGAATTTTGAATAATATTGATGGTTTTCTCTGTCTTTCTATCGTGAAATCAGAGGTGGTCGCTGACCGGGAGCGTTGATGAATTAGACCCACCTCGTCTGAGCATGAGCACCGTGTGCGTCCTGGTCAATCCAGAACATTCCATTGCCCACTCCCTCCTCTCAAGGGCGTTGTTGGAGGGCGTTGTGTTTGAGGCGCCAGCATCGTCAATGAAGAGGTTGGCCAAAACGCACGCTGCTACTCTTCGCGTCTTCCCCTCAGCCCTGCAACCTTACATGCAGCATGACCCAGGAAAAATTTACGTCCAAATTGAAGGAGAACACAACGAAATACCGGTCCCTGCGGAAGCACAACGATTCCTCATAGGCATCGGGACAATGGACGAATTTCCGGAACCGAAAACGTGCCATGTTCGAATTCACGACATGCTACCACCTGTG
>DANX01000050.1:16896-17636 GCA_002502295.1 Euryarchaeota archaeon UBA561
GGAGAAAGGCCTGAAGTTGATCAAACGCCTCGGCATTGGTGCGATTCAAACGATGTGGTGCCTGCCATCATTGACCTTGTGAAAGGAGACCCAGAGGCCGCCATCTACAACCTCGCTGGACGGAGAACATGGACGCTTGAAGCAACGTGGCAAGAGTTTGACACCCTTTACCAGCGAACGATAGCTGGGGAGACGGGGCATTTTGAATCTGAACATTTGGAAGCAAAAGGCATACCCTCCGTTGGCGCAGTGGCCATTTCCGATGACGACATGAGGCCTCAACGACCAAACCTCAGCACCACACATGCATACCTCTTATCGCAGTCTGGCGAAGGATGGAGACCCACAACTCCACTTAGGCGGAGCCTTATGTTTGTGATCGCTAACATGGTCGAGGCTCAGTCTTCCTGAGGCTCGGAAAAAAGGTCTGCTCCAAGCAAAGGGAGCAGCAGGCTCGCATCCCCTTCCACGCAAACGTGGGGGGCTTCTGGCCGCATTTTACCCCACGATATCGCTTCACGGAGGCGTGCTCCGGAAAGACTTCCATCGTGTTCGGGAGCCGTGGTGATGTAGACGGCGCTGTCAAGCCCACCGCGGTATTGATTCCACCAAATGACGTGGTGCTTTGATATTCCACCGCCAACCATCAATGCGTTTGAAACTTCGACATCCCAAGTTAAATCGCTCATCACCTGCTCATCAGCTAGGGTATCGATATGGAAATCACGGTGCTTTTGTCT
>DANX01000050.1:17937-18845 GCA_002502295.1 Euryarchaeota archaeon UBA561
ATGGAAATCACGGTGCTTTTGTCTAAACATGAACAATTGGGCCCCAATTGAGCCATCAGTAATTCCTGGTATACAAACCGGGATTTGATTCTTCCAAGCCCAATAGATTAAGGAATCTGGTTTGCCAATTCGCTTGCCTAACTCCCAAACTAAGTGAATCGAGCCAAACCCAAGCCATGCATCAGCCCCACTAAGCCCGGTTTCTTCTTGCCTTGATTTGTATATGTCTTCGAGGGCGGGCATCACTACTTCTTCGATAATTTCACCATAGGATGAATTTGGTACGATAACGTTCCCTAATCGCATAAGGGAATGCTCGCCAAGTTCGATGTCATCAAGTTCGAACGAGCCGTGGAAGTAGTTTTGATATGATCGTGCAATGTCATGATCTAGGGTTCCACAGGTAGTAGAAATAACGTTGAACATTTTGTGTTTTGTTGCTTCAACAAAGAAACTCCTAGTTCCGGTTGCACACAAGCAAGCAGGGAATGAAATCCAGTTGGTAACCTTGCTTGAATCGCCCTCCACTGCATCGATTTGCTGTTTCATATCACTCAAGATATCTCTCGCAGTTGCTAGTTTTGTTGCGGTAAAACCTCCTGCTTTGGCCATTTGATCGATTAATGAACCAGGGTTAGTGATTTTAGCAAAGTCATAGTCCGAGACTGGTATGTCAAAGTCATCCGGAGATATCGCCATGGTATTCCTAAAAACAACCTGAACATGAACCTGTTCATGAATACAACAACTGCTCTAGTTCGAAAATTCTGTCTCTAAGTTTCGCTGCTTGCTCGAAATCTAACTGTTTTGCGGCGTTTTCCATCTCGGCTTTCAGTTCAACCAGCAGTTCAGCAATTTGTTCCGGCGATAGTGTATCATTGAGGTCATTTGGCTCATCATAAGTCAAT
>DANX01000078.1 GCA_002502295.1 Euryarchaeota archaeon UBA561
TGAAAATTACAATCCATGCAAAGGCCCGGATATCCACCTCCCTCTCCTTACGTCGCTCCACGCCGCACCCCATCTCCCACAGGAGAAAAACCTGGTTCACTGGTGATGATAACTCCGAAAGAGGTGATTGAAATAGCCGTCACATACATCGGCGTCATCGCTGTTTGTTCCCTTATTCACTACGTTCTTGTCGAAATCCATCGTGCCATCCTTCAGGAGTTTTCCTCAGACATAGCGGACTTGATTGCAGGGTTTATCCAGGCTTTGGATTACGCATTCATTATCTCTGCAACCATCGCCGTTTTGATCAAGCTGTTTTCCGACACATGGGGGGCGATGAATTACTTACAAATCATCAACTCTTCGGAAGCGAACAAAAATAAATGATCAGAAGAAGGTCATCCAGCGCTCTACCACACATTTCGTCTCCAATCTATCGGAGGAGGATTGTACGGATGGAACAGTTGTGTTTCCCGGTAGTTAATGTGCAGCAGAACTTTGTATATTTCTTACCCCAATGGCCATTTTAGCAATTCCATAAATTGCTATAGAGATGTGAATAATCTTTAGTGCGAGAATATTGAGAATTGTCAATTCAATTGAAAATGCCTCACCAGTCTCTTCATTCCCATCCTGGGTCCCTAAATCATCTGAGGAAACATCATTCGCATCAGAGTCATACATTACAATACCAAATGCCCCAACAATGTAAGGTACTGCAAGGAGTACGAAATACATAGACAAGAAAGAAAGACCGGTTAATATGTCACGATATCCATCATAGTCATCCTCAGATTTTATCTTCATATTACAACCCGCACAACGAGCAGAACCTTCGAAACCGGAGGGGATTCTATTTTCTTGAGAACATACTCTGCATGTTATTATCTCAAATTCTTCATATGATTCCATGATTTTGACTTTGGAAAGGAAGTTAAAGGAATTATCGTCGTTTGCGCGCTCATAACGTACGGAAGGGAGTGTTGTGATTCCCGGTACGAGCACTCTTTATGATAACCCCAACAGTTGACTCGTTTGATAAGAATTTTAATCCAGATGCCGCCCATTGTTCCTATGGAATGGCTTGAGGAAGCAGGGTGGGTTTATGATGGCGAATCCGATTCATTGGAAAGGGCTTCTTTCGAAAATCCATTCATTACCATGTTTATGACAGGGATACTGCTGTCTATTTTCCCATTTGCGTTCTGGGAGATATCAGCACTAAACGGATTTGGGAACTTCACTCGTTTGGTTGGACTGTTTTTGGTGCTCGCTGTTTGTGCCCTCGTGCTGTATATTGTCGTTCTGTTGTCCACCGATAAAGGAGATGTCATGCGAATTGGGTTATCTGATTTGAACTACACCACAATGAAAAGAAGCAGGCGTACATCGAAAAATTCAAGCGCGATAATCCTCGAATCGGAAAAAGAATTTACACACAAAAATTTGGATGTCATCGTTGTCAAAAATCACTCCAATGATTCGGAAGGTGGGATCAATGTCAGCTACAATGTAAGACTGGTTCGGAAAGAATTTCTGGGAAATGAAAGATTCTTCACCTATTATTCAGATATTTTTGGTGATGACAAAGGAACGCTACCCACTGAGTTGCAAGTACCCGAGCGAGATTTGATTCATAACAACCGTTTGGGAGCAGGACACCACCTTCAACGATCATTCAGCACGGACTATCGACTCAGTGAGCAAGGAGCGTCCAATCTTAGTGAACAACTCCGGAAATTTTTCATCGAGGGTGGATGGATGCAACTTTCTCAAAATTCAAATCTGGAACAAATCGCAGAAAATCCGGCATCAACAAACGGATTGTTTTGGGAGTCGCCATAACCTTGGCCCGCTAATGTATTCTGATCGCACCTGAGTATCCGCAGATGTTTTTCCCAGCGTGAGTTTCATTCTGTAGAAAAATGGCGATTAGAGCCCATAGGTGATGGTGTGCTCCAGACACATCTTCCACATCTCTCGACCGTTTTCGCTTTCGTAGGCATCAAAGAACAAACACCCGTTGTGCAGGGCCCAAAAACTCCGAGCCGGGTTTGAAGATGGGTCGGTCGTTGTGTAGTTGACATCGTCCTGTTCAATGTCCAGGACGACCCATGTTGAACCATCGGCTGGGTCGTGCGCCCACAGTTCACGACCGGTGTTATCGGTGAAGGCGTCAAAGTACAGCACGCCGCTCAATCCCACCATCATGTTCTGGCCCGGCGAGCTCCCTTCCGTCCCCGGAACGATGTCCGCAGCTCGCCACACACGGCTGGTTTCTTCATCAAAAGCCCACAATTCTTGGCCACCTGCCCCGTCTTGTGCTCGGAAGAACGCCATCCTGCCAACGACGGTTTCACGTGCGTCCTCGCCTGGATTTGTGCCCACATGCTGCATGACACGCCAGGTGGACCCGTTGGCCGTGTCGTGGGCCCACAAGCTGTCGTCGGATGTATCAAACAACAAGACATCACCAACCACCAACGACATGTGCTCCCCGGGGTTGCTCCCAACCATACCTTGCTCCAAATCGGCGACCAACCAGGAGGTGTGGTTGAGGAGGTTGTAGGCCATGAGTTCGCGACCCAACGGTGTCAACGCATCAAAATACACGGTGTCGCCGATGAGGTGATCCATGTAATTCCCGGGGTGGGTGCTGGGGTCGGTACCAAAGGCGGCCACCTTCCAAGTGGTTCCGTTTGATTGGTTGTGGCCCCAAAGGTCGTGGACATTTCCAATGTCTCGGGCGGTAAAGTAGAGCACGTCGTGATGGATGAAGTGCATGTACCAGCCTGGATTGGCTGAACTCCCCATATGGATGTCCTTTACCAACCATGAGTTTTGGGTGATGGTGTTGTAAGCCCAAAGTTCGGTGGCATATTGCTGTGTGAAGGCGGAGAAATACAGCGTGTCTCCGTACATGATTTCGATGTCATCGCCCGGGTTGCTTCCCATTGGTGACGGTTGGTCCGGCCCGAGGTTAGCGGCCATCCATGTCGCACCTGTGGCGTGGTCGTGTGCCCACAGTTCTGTACCGTTGTCATCGGTGTAAGCGCTAAAGAGAATTTGTGTATCGTGCTTGACGGCCAACCAAGCGCCCGGATAACTCCCTCCAGCACCTTGCCGGATATCGGCCACCATCCACATCTCATCGGTGGTGGTGTTGTAGCCCCACAATTCATAGCCGTGAACCCCGTCATCCGCAGCGAAGTACAGGTTGTCTCCTACGCTCAATTTCAGGCCTTGATAAGACACGGGCTTGACGCCGGTTGTCCCTGGACGAGCATCGGCGATGAAACTGACCCGTTGCTCACTGCAGTAGGTCGTTTGGTCGTCGATTTCACCGGCCTCCAACACGCCATTACCTGCCGTGCCACCGTTGTCGCCGTTGTCCAAACCGAACGCCATCAGACGGCCACCAGCGGGGCATCCGTCGGATTTGCTCAGACGAATGGAATCGCTCAACATCATCCCGGAGGTGGCGCCGCCATTGGAACCCTCACCGCTGCTGGAGCCTCCACTGGTTCCGTCGGCACCGTCCTGTCCATCCGCACCGTCGCACACATAAACGGTTTCATCGACTTCGTCAATGGAAAGGTAGCCATCGCTGTCGTCATCAATGCCGACATGGAGCCCCACACCACCATTGACACAACCCTCGCCCGGGTAGTCAACAAAGGTCTGAATCAAGGTGGTTTTCCCATCCGTGCCGTTGGCCCCGTTGGTTCCGTTGGCTCCGCTGGTTCCGTTAACACCGTCAAAGCCGTCGGTCCCGTTCACACCATCGAGTCCGTCAACACCGTCTTCGCCCTTCGGTCCCTGTTCTCCTTGAGCACCGTCAACACCGTTGACGCCGTTGACGCCGTCGCTCACGCACCCAGAAAGGGGAATCATGAGCATGGCAACGACTACGGTGAGCAGTGCGTGGGTGCGAGACATGGTTCCTGGAGTTTCCCGGCCCACATAACCTTGTCCACGATGTTCTTTCCTCTCTTGGTTAGGCCTACGTCAACACAGCGAGGTCAATCGATCCAACCCAACGGCCAATGCTCAGAACCATGTTCGCACGGAAGAAACCGTCGAGTTTCCAGTACGAGCACGATGTGCCATGGTATGAGTTGTGAACCATGGAAGCTACTCCAACTTTTGAGTGTAAAACCGATCAGAGGTTTGAGTGCGGATATCCTTGATGAACTGAAACAATTTGTTGTCCATTGGATTTCCAGAAAGACGGCGAAGAAATGATTAGTTAGCAATCAAACCAGCATTCATGGGGCGCATTCCAACATTGTTGGTATCGGCAATTTTACTCCTCTCAAGTTCAATTGTCTACGGTGCAAGTGCTCAGACCGTTCTCCCCGATGTTGAATTAGAATGTCAGCAAGAGGCGTTCCTTGAAGTATATCCGGGCTC
>DANX01000088.1:0-38742 GCA_002502295.1 Euryarchaeota archaeon UBA561
ATACCAGGCTATGCGACGACTGCTTCAGTCCATCGGTGGGTGCGCCACTTTTTCTTCTTTCGCCCCTTGCCCGTCAAGTTTTGATTGGCGACCACCGTTCCATGCAGCGGCTACTGCAAGAGCAGCGACCGTGAAGCCGATGGAAAGCGACGGGACGACGTCTGCTTCGTAACCGCCCAGTTGTTCCTTCTCAAGGAGTTCCTGAACATCAGCCGTAAAATCATCAACAAGCCATCGGTCTCCCGTCCACGCAACGGTTGGCTCCAAGTCATCGTTGAGAATGTAGGTGATCGTGGAATGCCCCACGTTGTATTCTTCTGTGGTGGCCGAAACGCAGCTGAGCTGGTCTCCTTCAGCCCACGTGTAGCCTTCATCGCACATGCAATGCTTTGATGCTCCACTTCCCATTTCCCACCCATGCCCGTTGCATACCGCCTCGGTCTGAACCACCGGGCTGACTGGATTGGGTATCGCAGAAACATCTGCGGTCGAAGGAGCCCAAGCCATGTGGAGCGGTTCTTCGAATGCGTCCATGCTGAGGTTGGCTATCCCCCATTCCTCCGAATGTTGATTCCAAGCGTACAGGTCCCACTGCCAACTGAGGTCGCTTGGAGCGTCTTCATCGTTGACCGAGGTCATGTAGTGACCATGGGTCGTGTCTTCGATGGTGAAATTGATTCCAGCGCCATGAAGTGCGCCTTGGGTGAGATGGTGAGCGTTGAACACCTCAAGCCCTTGTTGTTCATGCGTTCCGTTCGGCCATTGCAGCGTGATGCTGGAGGCGTGGTTGGCATTTGGAACCGGTAATGCCGAACGGTTACCGTTCGAAGGCATCCACGCTATGTGCTCGTTTTGCAATCCATCAACGCTGTTGATGGGAAGATTGGATGCCTCCCATGCGTCGTTGGTCTTGTTCCAATGGTTGATGTCCCATGTCCACGAGTTGTCCTGAGGAGAATCAACGCCATTAATGCCGTGTACGATGCGCCCTTGCTCGTCCATTGAGGCGTTCAACGTCCACCCGGCTTCCTCCGCCATCAGTTGTGTAAGGGTCCATCCTGACCATGCAAACATGTGGTGAGAGCTGTTGTTGTTGGTGTCGACGAGGGTGATTGAGGCCTCTCCTGGTTGGTAGTCGGCGACATGTACATCGATGACGTTTTGCTGAACAACAACCCCAAATGCGTTCCAAACCTGTTCCATCTCTTCGACACTCCCGGTCAAGTGTGGCCACGACGCTCCCATGCGTTCACTGTATTCCAGCAAGACTTCGGGGGAGTCATGTTCGGGGTCGACGCTGATGGAGACGAAGGTGACGTCTTCGCGCTCTTCGTCGCTTAATTCCTCATTCACGGCAATCAGCAGTTGTGTCAAGACAGGACACACGTCGGGACATCGCGTAAAGATGAACGACACGACGACAACGCCGTTGGCGTCGCTGTCAAACACGAATGATTCACCGTTTTGGTCGGTGAGTTCAATTCCTTCCACTGGCCCGCGCGCCAGTTGCTTTCCTTTGTAGGCAGCTGCTGTGCTGGACAACAGAAGGAGCACGAGTAGGACGGTCGTGATTTGCTTCATACGATGTCGCATGCCATGAATCACCGTTGCGTGGAGAAGTTTTCCCAGTCGGGTGTGCACCAATCAGGAAGGCCTGCAATTGACCCTGGGTTGGAAAGTCCAATGCCCCAAAGCATCAACAGAACGAACAGGACAGGGAACAAGGCTGTTCGAGTGTAAATTCTCGGGTCGCCTTTCAAGTGCATGAAGTAGGCGGCAATGCCGTATCCCTTGATGACGCCAACACCGATGAGGATCGCCCATACAGCGTACAGTGAGATGTGGATGTCCGTTCCGGGAATTTTTTCAAAGAACACCGCTGCTACTTCAAACAACGTAAAGAACATCAAAATCACGAAGTTCCAAAAGTAAATATCGTAATTTCCAGGCAGTTTTTCAACCATTGATTCAAAGATTCCAGTTGTCTCATGTTCTCCCATGTTTTCACCTCAATACAGATAGAAGGCTGGGAAGATAACCACCCATGCCAAGTCGACAAAGTGCCAGTACAAGCCGAAGTACTCAATGCCCTGTCCGTTCCTTTCGTCGTAGCCAACCGTGTCGGCTTTGAACACGAGGTACAGCATGATCAGCAGTCCAACGAAGACGTGGACGCCGTGGGCGCCAGTTGAGATGTAAAAGATGGAACCGGCTTGGGTGCCGATGGTGAATCCTTCAGCCACGAGGTGGCTCCACTCAACCAACTTGAGCACGATGAACATTGAACCAAGGACAAAGGTAGCGATGAGGTAGTTGCGCACAGCAATTTTTTGCGTTGGCAAGAGTTTACCCATGAATCCAGTGGGCGCTACCCAATTCTTGTCTTTCGCCGTCTTGAGGGCCAGCACGATGGTGTAGGATGATATGATGAGAGCAAAGGTGTTGATGGCACCGGGCAAGAGGGTCATGAAATCGCCTTGGCCGCCCAACCCATCGAGCATACCACCGTTTGGCCGAAGGAAGTCGGAGGCTGTGAGCATGTTGATTTGATATTCAAACACGCCAGGCGAGGTTTCAACCAAACAATTCGGGTTTTCGTTTGCCACTTGCCAGCCTGTGCACCACTCGGTTCGCATTCGTAGGTATGCAGAGAAGAACGTGGCGAACACCATCACCTCAGACATGATGAAGACCCAAATACCGGCCTTGCGGATGTGTTGGCCTGCAAAGGGGTCGGATGTTGCAATTTGTTCGTGGTTGCCGATGAAAGGCAGATCTTCTCGCCACCAATTAGCGATGCCCGCCGTCACGACGGTTAGCCCAAGCATGCTGAGGCCGAGGTCGCCAAGGTTGGCTTCAACGCCTGACAACATGTCTCCGAGGCTACCTTGGAAGGACGGGAAGCCCATCAAGAAGAGCAAAATACCGAGCGAAAACACAATTGGGGAACCTGAACCGTGGTGCTCGTGGTCGTCGCCTCCGTACCCATGATCGTCATGGCTCGCTTCGTCGGGATAAATGGAATTCAAGAACCCACCCAAGCCGATAAAGGCAGCGTAGGTTATGCACATCAGCAGGATGGTGATTCCCGCGGTACGCCATGTGAGATAGGAAAGGTGAGCTTCGACTTCATGATGGTGGGCCTCTTCCTTGGCGGCCTCATTGGTGGTGTAGTTCCCCTTCGCTTCTTCATACGCTTGCTGGTTCGTGTTCTTGGCTTCATAGAGCACGGCGAGGTCGGTTTCACTGACGCCGTTGGTGACGCCTTCATCGTAAGCATTTGATGCATTCGTGTAGTCGAGTTTGGCGAGGTCGTAGGTCGCTTTTGCTTTGTAATAGTCTGCTTTTGCATCCTCGTAGTCCAGTATGGCTTCTTCGTAGGCCACATGTTTGACGTTGGCCACACCAACGCCCATGGCTCCGAAGGCGAGAATACCGATGGTAAGGAACACACCGCCAATCAACACGGCGCGCATCCAAACGCTGCTTTCAACATGGGCTTCTCCACCGCTCATTCTTCCGCCCCCTTCGGTTCAGCAGCCCACAATTTCTCTTTGAGAGTGGGTCCTTCGTGGCTGTGATGGCCAAATTCCTCGTTCTTGTCGTATTGCGTGGGAATGTCGTGGAAGGACGGCGTTGGTGGCGGCGACGTTGTTGACCATTCAAGGGACCAGCCACCCCATGGATCCTTACCTACAGGCTCTCCTCGTCGGGACGAGTAAATGATGTTCCAAACCAAGAGCAATTGGCTGATTCCGAAGATGAAAGCAAAGGTGGAGACAGCCATGTTGTATTCGGCAAATCCTGAGTCGATGGTGTAGGTGTGTGTGCGGCGAGGCATGCCCATGATGCCCAGGGCGTGCATGGGCCAAAACGCAGCGTTGTAGGAGGCAAAGCCGATGAGGAAATGCCAGAGCCCGAGCGTTTCGTTGAGCTTGCGTCCGGTGGCCTTGGGGTACCAGTAATACACCGCAGAGAACAGTGCGAAGACCGTTCCACCGATGAACACATAGTGGAAGTGGGCCACAACGAAGTATGAATCATGGAAGTGGACGTCAAGGCCAGCAACAGGGAAGAACATCCCAGAGATGCCTCCGAGTGTAAAGGTCACGAGGAAGCCCAAGGACCACAGCGTGTGGGTTTTCATGACCAATGAACCTCCCCACAGTGTGGCGAGCCAATTGAAAATTTTCGCGCCGGTAGGAATGGCGACGAGCATGGTCATGATCATGAACAACGCACGCCAGAACGGGTCCATACCCGATGTCAACATGTGGTGGCCCCACACGATGAATCCAACGATACCAATGCCTGCCATGGCGAAGACCATTGATTTGTATCCAAAGATGGAACGGCGTGCAGAGGTAGCAAGCACCTCAGAGACGATACCAAAGGCTGGGACGATAACGACGTACACTTCGGGATGACCGAAGAACCAGAACAGATGCTGGAAGAGTAACGGGTCACCGCCGGCAACAAAGAATTGTGTTCCGATGGTGTGGTCAAACAGAAGGAAGGCCACACCGATGATGAGCGCCGGCAAGGACATGAAGAGCATGAACACGCTGATGAACACCGACCAAGTGAACAACGGCATTTTCATCCACGTCACGCCAGGTGCTCGCATCGTAAACACGGTGGTGATGAAGTTCACACCACCCAGCGTTGAAGAGGCTCCAAGCATGAGCATGCCCGAAATAAAGGCCGTCGTACCGGGGTTTGAACCGTAGTCTGCCAGTGTTGACCCCAGGTTCGATTCGGTCAGCGAAGAGTATGGCGGGTACATGACCCATGTGATGTCAGCGGCTTCGCCCGAGAACACACCGGTAAAGATGAGCGGCGCGGAGAACACCAGAAGCCAGAGTCCCATGGCGTTGATGCGCGGGAACGCCAGATCTTTGGCTCCAATCTGAAGCGGTAGAACGTAATTCATGAATCCGGCGATCATGGGCATGGCTGCCAAGAAAATCATGGTTGTTCCGTGCAGCGTAAAGAACGAGTTGTATTCATCGTAGGTGAGGAAATCGTTCTCTGGTAATGCCAGTTGGACTCGGAACAGCAGAGCCAGTAATCCTCCGACGAGGAAGAAAAAGAACCCGAACAAGAAGTACATGATGCCGACTTGCTTGTGGTCGGTGGTGGTTAACCAAGGCTTGAGGAAGCTCCAGAACCGCTCCATGGTGAAGGTTTCTGGTGAGCGACGGTAGAACACCCAAAGAACGCCCATGAAAATGAGTCCAGCAGCTAAACCAATCGATGTTACGAAGATGACCAGGGCGCTGGCACTTGGGGCTAGGGCTCCGGCGTTGATGCCTGCGATGGATGCAGTAGCCACGTTCCAGTGGTCTCCACCTGCTCCATTTCCTCCGTTGACGGCGTTTCCGTACACGGTCATCTCAACGTTGAGGTCGTCAGCTGCTGGAGCCGTCCATTCGAACGTCCACGAACGGAATTCGTTGCCTCCTGCAGCATCTTCTGCGGGATTGTCTGTGTGAGTGAGGCCCCCATCAATCATATGGCTTAGATCAGAATCGACGGTGGTAACCTCTCCATGAGATGTTAGAATTCGGAACCCGCCGGCATGGCCATTCCAATCAACATCGTTGATGTCCATCACGTCGTTCTTGACAGTTACGGTGAAGGTGTAGGTTTCACTTGCGTTGTATGTTTCAGGAAGGCCGTCCACCAGCACCGTGGTGTCAGGGGATGCGCCACCATGGCACGTACATCCTTGATCGCCAGCCGCACCGATTCCGCCAGGTGCCGCTGTGAATTGAGGGGTCGCCAGAAGGGTGACCATCAGGACACCAAGGAGAATCGCCACTCGGCCACGCATCAATAGTCGCCTCCGGAACTTCCGTCGGTGAGTTTCTTGACACCCGAGTCAAAGTCGCAATTCCTGCCTTCCTCAGCGACGATTTTCACTTGCCCCACCATCATGGAGTGTTGGTTCCCACAATACTCTGCACACTTGATAGGGAACAGGCCAGGGTCGTCGGGCATGACGGTCATGTAGGTTCCACCTTCAATGCCGGGAACCAAGTCTTCTTTGACGCCCCATTCTGGAAGCCAGAACGAGTGTTGGACGCCGATGTAGTTGGGGTTGGAGTCATCGGATGGGGCGGAGTGCATTTCGAAAATCACTTCAGTATCGCAGGGGAGAATCATGTCTTCACCGAGCGCCGATGAAAAGGCAAAGTTGTCCCTGTATCCGTTTGGGTCTTCGCCCGGAATGTGCATCCATGTGTGGAGAAGTTCTCCGTCGGCGTCTGTTACCTCCACGACGGCGTGCTTTTCCGGAGCAAACGTCATTGCTGCCATGGCTTGTCCTGTCACTGTGTCGATGGAGATGGGGTCGTAGTTGACCGTTTCACCAAATGTAATCCCGCCGACGGTTGTGACGGACACATTGACGGCCTGAGCATTGGTGCTGTTGACCGAGAGCGTGGTTCCCTTCCAGTCAACGTCAATGCCGGTGGCGCCAGGGTCGTCTTCCCATGTGAGGGAATCTTTGTATTCAAATTCCCAGAACCACTGCTTTCCAATGATTTTCATGTCGTGAGCTTCTTCACCTTCGGGGAGAACCCAGACGGCCGTGTTTGATGAAAGGGCCAGCACGATAAGCCAAGCGACGATGATGGTCGGGGCGACATAGAAAAAGATCTCGAGTTTCGTGTTGTGTCGGTCAACCGGAAACGATCCCACTTCAATGTGGTCGATGTGCGTGGTGTCCGGTTCAACCCCTTCTCGGTACCGAAGCATGGCCAGAAACATCCAGCCGAAGGTGAATACGCCAACTAAAATGGCCCAAAACATGAACTTATCATAGAGGACAGCAAACACCGTATCTTCTGCTACCAAGCAACCACCCCGTTTAACCGGCCGTGTACGCCCTCCTTAAGCGTTACTTGAGGGGGGTTAGAACCATTGGTCGTTTGAACTGCCTCATGGCGTGTTGGTACGCGGTTTTTTCGCGATTTTTTGGCGCTAAAATTGAACGCTTGAACCGGCCTATTAGGCATCACCAAATCCAACGATGCGATGCTACTTGAACCCCCCGCGGAAAGTGTTCATTATGGGCGTCAGTTCTTGTCTTTCACCCACGCTTGATGGTTCGGTCATCCTCGAGGTTGACGTTCAACCCTCCGCCAAAACCCAAGGCATCACCGGATTTAACCGATGGCGGTGTCGAATCTCAGTCGCTGTCAAGGCCGAGGCCAAACGGGGCAAAGCGAACTTGGCGGTCATGCACGTGCTCGCCACTGAACTCCAACTCGCTCCGTCCTCGCTCAGCATCACCGCTGGACACACGTCCCGAATGAAATCAGTGCGGGTCGAATCCGCATCTGTTGAGGAACTGGTTCTTCGTCTTGATCCACTTGTGGGGGACTTGAATGGGCCGTGACTCCTTTCACGGAATTGGTCGGGGTTCGGCCAATGCTGAGGAACGTTGGCACCATGCGGCTCAGGCCTTGGCAGGTGCTCGCTTGCGGAACCGGACGGCAAATGCCGCTGTGTTGATTGAGGGCCGGCGAGACCGGCAAGCATTGGAGCGACTCGGCTTTTCTGGGCCTATTGAGGTGTTAAATCGCGGTTGGCCGGTGGACGATGTTCTCGTCCGCTTGGTCGAGACATACGGTCGGCGAAGTGAGCGCGATCATGGACCGAGCGTTATTGTCCTCATGGATTGGGATCGAACAGGAGGGCGCTTGCAGGCAACGATACGTCGGAACCTTGCCTCGCTCGACGTGGTCTTTGACGAGCAGCTTCGTTCGGTGTTGATGCGTTCCCTCAAGCCTGAAACTCGAGTGGTTGAAGGCCTCTCTAGCCTCGTGGACGTTCTTGGCCCGCTCGTGGACATGTATGACGATTGATTTAGCGATCTGCGTCAGGCGCAGGAAAGGCTTGTTCCTTCACCGTGTTTAGCACTACATGGGTGTAAGAACGAGCGACACCGTCCAGCGTGAAAACGGTCTTTGTGAGGTTGTCAAGGTCGGCTCGGTCTTTGACGCGAGCAAGAACAATTGAGTCCCAATCCCCGGTGACATCGTAAACGGCAAACACCCTTGGGTCAGCAGCGATTTTCTGCTGCACATCGATCATGTGTCCCTTTTGAATTCGAAGCCCTGCCATGATGGTCAATGACCACCCCAATTGAGTGGGATTTAGCGCCACACGGTAGCCTTCAATGACGCCCTCCTGCTCCAGTCGGCGCACGCGATTTGTGACCGTACCTTGCGCAATGCCCAGTGTTCGAGCGAGCGAGCGGTGGCTGACCCGAGCGTCTTCGCTGAGAAGCAACAACAGCGCACGGTCGGTGGCGTCCAAGTCCATCGTTTGGGGGAAAGAAGAACAGGCTTTCAAGCCTTCACTCCTCTTCCTTGGTGAATTTTTTCACCGAAGCGTTGCGTGGGACTCTCAACCACAAGTGCTGCTTCCATGCCCCAAAGTCTTCGATTTCAATGGACACATCAAGATGGCAATCTACGTTGCATCGCTCACGGAACTCAACCTGCGTGTCGATTTTTTGTCCGGAATTGAGCTGTAGGCGGGGAGGTCTGCCCTTGAACCGCCAGGGTTCCTCCACCGTCCATGTTTTGATGTGGAAAGGGAGTGAACCCGCATGAAGGTAAACGTGGATCATGCATTGATTTTCGGTCGACCAAGTGGCTTGCAAACGAGGGATAGCATCTTGTCGTCGGCGAATCGCGGTGATGAGCGATACAGCGATCACGGCCGTAATGGCCGTGAGCAACAAGGGCGTCCACGCTTGGTTGGCCGTGATGTGTTTTGACGGAGAGGGGAGTTCTCCATGCGCCATCCACAACAACTCCATTTCCGTGTTTTCACTGTCCTCACTGCCAAACACAGCGATGGTGTACGACCATCCAGTGGGTTGTGATGCCAAATCAACACCAGCGGCATCGAGATGGTCAGCAGGAAGCATTGAGACAAGGGACGTGGTGTTGTTCGCTTTGACGGAGAAGGCGACCTCTGGCCTCATTTCTCGCACCAGGTGCTTGAGTTGGCGTTGGTGTTGATCAAACGCCAGATCTTCGGTCAGCACAACATAGAGGATGGTGTGGTTGCTAAGATTGCGTTGAGGTGTGAGTTCAAGATCAAACGCGACCATCCGGATTCGGTCTTCGGCCGAGACCACCTTGACCTTACCGTTCAGGTGAAGGAGGTCAGTGGAGGGGCGTTCGTGCAATTCAGTGGTTGCTTCGTTGGCCGAGGCATTCAAGGAGATGTTGCGATTTGAGGCTCGGTACAAGGCGTCGTCATCGGGCCAAGATGAGCCCGTTTCATCGCTCCATGACCACCAGGTCCACTGCACATGGTTTGAGGTGGGTTCGGGGGTGTCTTGCAGGGAGGCAGGCACGTAGACTTCTCGCAACTGCTTGGCGTTGCTCACCCGGATTTCATCCTCGGCATGAATGGCCCACGGTTCCTCATTAGCAGCAGAACCTGGGAGAAGAAACAAACACGCAAGGGCGATAAAAAACAGCCGCTGCATGGTTCATTCCTCCTCGTCCCGCCACGGAAGGTTCAGTTTATGTCGCAGGATGTTCTGTTCATTTGTATCGATCATCAGTGTGATTCGTGCACCAACCCAAACCGAGATGATTTCAGTCCCCCATGGGAGAGGACTCCGCAACAGAAAAGCCCCCAAGGGGAGTTTCTCAATACCCGTTTCTTGCTGGAATTCATCCAACAACGGGGCCCAACCTCGCAACAGCCGAACGAAGGTATCCGCCTCAATTGTCTCAACGTTTTCACTGAAACGATCGCCATAAGCATAGAGCGATTCCTGTCTGGAACGCCATGAGTCCTTTTTGAGCGTGAACGCTGGGAGACCAGCGTGGACCACCCGAACCGGGTGGAAGGATTCTCCTCCCCAAACATCGCCCTTGTTGGTTGGCGACGCCGGTTTGAACAGCCGCCGATAAACCATTGGAGGAGCGAGGTTGAGCCGCTTTCCTCGCTGCCACAACGAGAACGGCGTGAGGTCAATGCCATACATTTTTTCAACGTGCTCCACCACATCTTTTTGTGCCTCAACCACAGAGTTGGTGGTTGGTTTTGGAGGTGTTTTTACCGTCGGCACCCAGTCTGCGTCTCGCCGTTTTGCTCTTCTGGATAGGTAGGCTTGGGCGACGTGTTGGTCTTCCTTGTCCATTCGGTGGCGAAATTGTGCGATGAAAAATCCCCCCGTGTCGTTGTCTTCATGCCATAATCGCAAGCATAGCGGGAGTTGCCTCGCGATGTTTTGCTCCATTGATTCATCACCAATCCCTTGCGCCATTCGCTCATTTGGGCTGAGGTGTTCGTGCGTGAAAAACGGCAGTTGATTGGCCTCTTGAGGAGCAACGGGTTCGCCTGTTTCGTCGAGCACAGGCCAAGAGGTTAGCCCCTGGTGGAGCGTGATGCCATCGAGCTTCAGCGGGACGAGTTCCAAGTAGGGGCAGCGGCGGAGGACCTCGGCGACCACCGCCTCATTTTCAACCGGGTCGAGGCTGCAGGTGGAGTACATCATGTGCCCTCCCGGAACGAGGAGCGTTGCACCGCGCACAGTAATTTCAACCTGCATTTTGAACATCTTTCTCCCTTCTTTTGGCGTCCAATCCCACCACACGTCTCGATTTTTTCGCGTGGTGGCGGTGCCTGTGCACGGGACGTCGGCGATCACGGCATCGAAACCTGGTGGGGGGAGCCGTCCAAAATGTCGACCATCGTGCTGTGTGACGACGATGTTGGCCAGCCCCAAGCGGCTGCGGTTGCTGACCAACATGTTGAGCCGACCGGAGACGGGTTCATTGGCGACCACCACACCATCCGGATGGAGTCGTTCGCCGAGTTGTGTGGTTTTGGAACCCGGCGCAGCGCACATGTCAAGGGCGAGGATGTTCTGTTCAGCGGTAAGCAGACGCACAGGTAGCATGCTCGCTGCTTCTTGCCGGGTAATGCGCCCTGTTTCGTGAAGCAAAGCCATCATTCGTTGAGCCAGTCCCTCGGGCGCTTTACCTCGAGCAAACGGCATGACAAACGCAGTCTCCGGAGCCATCCACGGAAGTTCGACCCCCCCAATGGCTCTGACCTGTTCAACCGTCCATTGCCGGTCGGTCCGATGAAGCGAGATTCGAAAAGTCTCCGGAAGTGGTTCAAGCGCTGTGTTCAACCAAACGTTCTTGTCTCTGCCAAGGTGGTGGACGAGGGCGGTGAGCGCGGACTGTTGAGCATACGCCCTTCGCTCCTCACTGGCGTCGGTTGGTCCTCGCACGTGCCGGGCTCGGCGGTCCTGTCTTTTGGTCTTCCGCCATGATGAAAAGGGGGTTCTTGGCGTTCCGTTACATGCTGGCGGACTCCGCACCCTACTACCTGCCGGCTCTTTTCCTGAGTTGCCTTGGTTGGATCTTTGCGTTTCATCTTCACGGTTCCCTCAAGCATCGCCCTTTCCTGCGCCGACTGTACATGTTGGCGCCTCCCATCTTGGTCTTTGGATTGCTCATTTCCAGAGCAACCGATCTTTTTTCACTTAATTCCTCTCACCCCGAAGTCGCGCTTATGCTGGGCGATAAAGCGACGTTTCAGGAACGCGTGCTGGTGCTTTTTACTGGTCAAGGTGGCATTGAAGGAGGCTTGTTGGCCCTGTTGGTCTTTTCGCTGCTTTCACCCCGCCTCCCAAGTCTACGTTCCGTTTCCACCCAAACCGCTGAATTTGTTCAGTCTCGTCTCATGACTTACGCAGGTTGGTGGAGCATTGTGGTCTTGATGATGCTCTTTCCACAAGAAGGATACACGCCCCTTGACCTTCCTCCTGCTTCACCAACGATGGCGCTTCCAGATTGGTCGGTGTTGGCGAGCACCGTGTTGTTCACGCTTCTCCTAATGATGTCTGGAGAAATCATCACCGCATCGGCGCACCTGGCGTCAAACGGTGAAACACAACTCTTGTTTCAGCGGGCTCTTTTGAAATCCATCGTTGCCGGTCTCATTGGGTGGGCATGCTTGGCTCAAACCGACGCGTTCACATCATCGTGGTGGGCTCGGCCGATGACGGATAACCGATTGGCCATGGCCATTGTCATCGCCCTTGTCTCGGCATTGCTGGTCGGTGTGCATGCGTTTTCAACGGTTGCAGAAGGTCTCGAAGGTCCAGCCCTGAAACAAGCACAAACGTTGACCTGGAGTGTATTGATCTCAGCCGTGTCGATGGTTGTTTTGACGGCCGTTATGGCTGATGGAGTGTCTGTCTACGGTAACGGAACGGACGCGCTGCTCCTTGGTTGGCGCTGGATGGCACTGGCCATGTTCGTTGGTGTATCATCAATGATTCTTCCAATGGCAGGTTTTGATGCTGCTCATCACCCAGAAGCTTGGTGGTTTCGTATTTCGTTGACCTTGTTTATCCCCTTTAGCGTCTTAGCCTCGAACGGGGCTTGGCTCCTTTTCCCTGCAATTGTGATGGCTGGAGCCGCTCAATCAACGGTTTACCTCGCCACGTCAATCGGTCGAATCACCCATCCTGTTGTGGCCCTTTCTTTTGCCGTTTGGACGGGCCATTTCGTTTGGTCCATCGTGGCTGAAAATCCCGAGCAAACCATGGGCATTAGCCTGTTCGCTCTCGGGTTCATCGCTGTTCTTTCCTTGGCATGGTTACGGCACGAACGCAACGCTGGGTCGGGGAAAACAACGAATTGACACCTTCATGTTGCGCGCTCTTTAAAGGTGGGAGAAAAAAGGACGATTCGAAATCCTCGGATTTCAGGGATGGGACCCTTATGGCACGAGCTTTCCGCGCAGGCGTTGAACCACGACGAAAATTACGAATGCCATTGATTCAACGTTTTTGGCGCCCGACGCGGGATCTTGCATCGCTCACGTCTCGGACCGAGCGCATTGGCGAACAAATGGGTCCGTTGACGGAGGTTCCAGCCTTGGTCCGTATTGAAAACGAGCATTGGATTTTTGAACGCATTGAAGCGTCAACCCTTCACGAGTTAAGTCACCGCCTGGTGGTACAAACAGCGGATGGTGAAGAAGTGCTGGGTGTGACCGAGGATTTGTCAACCGCTCTTGAGGTCGCTCGTTGCATGGCTGAGAACGATAAGCGGGTCGTTCTAATCCAAGCCTTGTAAACTCAGAACAGGTTCCAGATGGCTTGTACAACGCCTTGGTTGACGAGGTAGAAGAACCCTCCAAGGAAGATGCAGGCGAGGTAAACCTGGGCGGGGGTAATCTTCCATGATTCCTCGGACTCTTCGTCGAAATAGCGAATCAAACCTGCAGCTTGCTGAATGCCACTGCCGTCGTTCTTCTTCTTCTTCGTTGCCATGTGGACCGATTGGACCCAATGCCCTCCCCCTTATGAACGCGACGCGCGAATTATTCTTCTTCCTCCGGCGGAGGCCCGGTGAGATCAACGAGGGGAACATCGTCTTCTGCAGCCAGTGTTTGTGTGAGTTCAATAGCTTGAGCCGGTTTGGGATGATCCACTCGCAATCGGTCGCTGCCGTCGGAGATGATGGAGAGGGGGGCTTCAACGAACCCTGCATCGGGGTCATTTTCAATTTGAATGAGGGTGGCTTCTAAACGAGCGATCGCGCGTTCCACCCCTGGTGCGTTGTCTTCAGCTAAGGCTTGACGAGCCATATGGAGGTCGTCATCAATGACGGTTCGCCATTCCATTGCATCATCAATGTCTTCCGACCACACCCTTTCAGCGTGTTCCTTCATCCGTTGAATCTCCTCGTTTAACTGCGACCGTCCAGCCTCTTGTAAGGACCGCCAAGCCTGCTCGTTGTGCTTGAGGTTGAGCAAAGGATAATGCCGTTTGAGCCATCGTTCACCTGACGTTGGGTGAGCCATTTCCCATGGCGGTTGACCGAGGCAACTGACGGTGTCCAGGACCAGTCTCGATCGTTCCTTCAACGGACCTTCCAGGGTGATGATGTTGAGGTAGCCCGAGGTGAGCAGACCCCAGCCCCAGTAGGGGCATGAGTGAACCTCAATGCGGAGCTCACTGCTGGTGGTTTTCAGCTTCCATCGCTGCTCATTGAACCCGGGAGCATCCTGAAACACCGGTGTTTCAGCGTTTGAGAGTTGAGAGAGGAGGGCTCTGGTGAAATCACCGAGGTAGACCGTTCTGCTGGGCCCGTTGAAGTGTTTCCCTCGAAGTACATGATGCGTTGCATCGATTTTGTGCGATGCGTCGGCTTGGCGAACTTGCGCCATCAGAATGGAGACGTTCGCGTTCAGTACCTCTTCCATCAGCGAACCTCGAACATCGGCCTTTATGTCCATGCCAACCGGTTAGTCGGATTCAACAAGGGGCCCTCTTGAACCTACGAGCCGATGCATGCACAAGAAACAACCGCTCAACCATCGCTTTCTTGGGCGCAGGAAGGTTCAAATCGGGCGTGTTTTATGGACAAACAGGTGAAACAATGGCGGGGAAAGCAGGTGGTTCAGGCATTACATCATTGCCTGGTGTTGGCGCAGCAACAGCAAAAAAATTGACAGCGGTCAAACTTGGAACGGTTGCAAAAATAGCAAAGGCTAGCCTCGGCGACCTCCAAAAGGCTGGGCTCTCTGTCTCCGTTGCCAAGAAGGTGTCCGCAGCTGCCAAGGCAGCCAACGATGCAAAAACAACTGCAAAGAATGTCTCCGACAAGGCCACTGGCGCCGCAAAGAAAGCGGCTTCAAAGGCAAAATCAACCTCAAAAAAAGCAGTGGAAGCGACAAAAAAATCATCCGCCAAAGTCGTTGGTAAAGCCACAAAGGTGGCTGAAAAAGTCGTCGAGAAGACCAAAGGAGCTGCAACCACCTTGAAAACCACGAAGGTCGAGGACCGGAAAGGTTCCAACATTAGCGTTCCAAAATCCGTGAAAGACATGCCTTGGTTCAAAAAGCGCTGAGAAGACCGCTACGTTTGAAGGCCTTCTCAACAGCCTTGTCGCCATGCCCAGGCGGAAGTACGGCCGTTTGCGAAAAACGGTTGAACTCCCTTCTCGAAGCAACTGCTCTCGATGTCGGTCGGGAAAGCATTGCCCCGTTGAAGGCCATCAAGGCAAATCCATCCACCCGCACCGAGAATGGGCCGGTCCTGAAAAAACAGCGAAGCGGAAAAAATCCACGTCCTGATCACAGGACTCCGTGGGTGCTGACCGAGGGAGTGGTCTCCTCAACAGGTGTCGCTTCGGCCGGTGTTTCCTCCATGTTTTCCCGCATGGATTGAGCTCTGTGATAGACTTCCCTGAGCGTTTGGTCTGAAATTTCAAGATACACTCGCGTGGTGGCAATGGTAGCGTGACCCATGAGTCGTTGGATGGTCACCAAATCAGCGCCTCGTTCCAACAAACCCGTGGCGAAGTTGTGCCGAAGGACGTGCGGCGTCAGCTTTCCTTTTGGGAGGTTGGCTTCTTGGCCCAGAGCATCCATCATGCGTTGAATTCCACGGGGTTGAATTCGACGGCCGTGCCGGTTCACAAAGCATGCCTGCTCGTTCGAGGAAGCCAACCGGTTGCGGATTGGAATCCATGCCTTCAGGCGCTCAACCGTTCGTTTGGTAAACAAGACCAAGCGGTCTTTGTCCCCTTTCCCGCCAATGACTCTGGCTGATTCATCGTCAAAATCCACGTCTTCAAGGTTCAAACCACAGACTTCACTGACCCGCATTCCAGTATCGAGCATGAGGGTCACCACAAGGGAGGCAGCTGGGTCTTCGCTCAGTTCGGCCACCTCAAGAACGCTGGTCAATTCTCTTCTCGTGAGGGTTCGTGGAAGCCGTTTTCCGGTGCGTGCCCGCTGGAGGTGATCGGGCCAAATCAGGCCGAGCCATTTGATGAAGTGGCGGGCCGCAGCGATTCGAGCGTTGTAGGTTGTTGGCTTGAGTCCAGCGATGCTGTGCGCCCAGAGGTCCAATCGTCCATTCATTGGCTCCATGCGCTTGGCGAGTGTTTCGATTGGGAGGTTTTCATATGCGTTTTCGTCCAATACATCTTCGCCATGGAGCGTTGTTTCGATCATCGGACGCAACCCGTAAAAATACGATTTTTGAGTGTTCTCGGATTTGTTCTCCGTTTGTAACTGGCGTTGATAGCAACCTAACCAGGGCAGATGACGGAGGTGAACCAATCGGGCGGGAAGCAAGACCTGCTCTTCGGTCAAACGTCGTTGGCTAGGCCGACGAGCTTGTGGTTGTGGCGTTCGCATCCCTCGTTTGTTCATTTGGCGTCACCGCCTCCCGCCGAAGCGGGTGTGCATCCCGTGTCCCTGAGGACAAGCAGAATACATCGCTCGTGTTTATCAACTCATCGTTCATGAGAGGGGATTAAGAAAAGGTAGGGACCTTTCCCGTGCCTTGGCACGGAAGAGGTCGTTGTACAACTCAAAGAGCTGGATGAAGTTCAGCGCAAGCTGCGTTCCTCAGTCAAGGTGCAAGATGCCTTGCTTCTTGACGTTGGCCTTCTTGATCTGGTCAGGAAGCCAGTCAGGTCCGCCAGCGGGCTTTGGAACCATCGAAATGCTGCCAGTGAAGTGGTGAACACGCTTGGTGCCACGCTCTCGCAGTTTGATGTCCGTGTGTCCGCGTGTTGCTGCCTTCAAGGCTGCACCGCGGGGTTGCTTGCTTGCAAATACTTGCGTTGTGTCTTTTCCGCTCTCCATGAGAACGAAGTATTTTTTTCCGTCTGCCATTTGGATTTCCTCCGAAACACCGTTGTTCCCTAGAGCATATAATACTTTCTCAAAAAAACAGGGGTACTGCGCCTCATATGCCGCTCAGTACCTCATTCCAGAGCCCATATTTTTCCCATAACGGCTCAGTCATGCGGTTTTACAAATCCTCAATCGAGGTCGGCACCGGCCAGAGTTTTCGTGTTCACGACACCCTTGACGGATCGGATGTGTTCTACCACGGCTTTGGCGATGGTGGCGAGATCGTCGGCTTCGAGTTTGACGATGAGGTCATGATCACCGAACAGCACCGTAGCATCCGTTACGTAGGGGAGCGTCTTGACGTCGCGATGGACTTGTTGTTCGGTTCCAGGTTGTACATTGATGAGAACGTATCCAATGGCCATGTCGCTCATCTCCATACAACAATCCGATGCACATCACCCTTCCGATGCAACGCCGTGCTGAGCGAGCTCCGCTTTGGATGATGCGACATAGGCGAACCACTGTTCCTCTGTCCAACCCTCAGGAATTGGGCCATCAAGCCACGAGGTGAATGCTTCCATCGTCCATCCCTCGGGAACAATGTCCGGCAATTCCTCGGCGCCCCCATCTTCTTCGAAGAGGTCATTTTCGCCATCCTCCTCAAACAACGATTCTGTGTTTTCAAGAACGTCCAACGCTTCATCACCCCAGTCCATCTCAGACCCTTTGGTCCCCTTTCGTCGGAGCAAGGAAGCGATCAAGACGCCTGCAGCGACAAGAGCAAGAACGAACGCGACCAGGGGTACTACGTTCGTTTCAACTTCAGTTCTTGGCGATTGGTCTTGTCCTGTGCTTTGTTGGCATTCAAGGCAAGAATCCGCCGCACTCACCACCACCGATGCGTTGTAGGAGAACGACTGTTGAAGGTTGTCCATGCACGTAATGTTGGCCTCAAGCGTTGTGTTTGCAAGGCTGGTTGGAATAGGGTACACGTACACAAGCACATTTGTAAACGCCCCTTCTGGTCCGGCCGGTATGACCGATTGGGTGAGTAAACGACCATCTTCTCCGTAGAGGTTGTAGGCACAGACAACTTGGTCAAGGCCGTCGAGATCTCCCACAGAAACGTTGCTGTAAAGGTCCTTGCCCGGAATTGGGGGAGAGAATTCAACGCCATGAAACGTGGTTGGTGCATGTTGGAACATGAGGTCGAGCGACGCTGATTTGACGAGGCCGTCAATATCACCAACGGAAAAAACGACTCTCCCGGGTCCGTCCACGAGAGAATTGTCCAGTTTCAGCCGGAAGAATAACCAGTCCACTTCGTCTCCAAGCGATTCGTTGTATTCGCACGCTGTCGGCGGTTCATCGGACGCCCAGACTGCTTCTTTGACCGCAGGAGCGTTGATGGCCCATCCGGATTGGGTTAATTGCGCATTGGAGGAATCCAACGGGCGGTCGCTAACAATCCCCACCGTCAACGTGGCCACTTGTCCAAAGGTCATGTTCTCAACCGGGCCATTTGCATCACAAGCCTCAAACAACACGACGCTGGGTGGCGTCAGCAAGAACGGCAGATTAAGGCTCGTTGTTGCGGTAGCACCGTGCTGGCCTCGTCCGCTGGCCGTAAGTTGTAGGTCGCCCCCTTCCAGCGGTACCAACAATTGTTCAAGCTCGAACACCGTTTCTTGTTCAGCCTCTGAAATGTCAAGAGGGAGTTGTATCGGTTCCCCACCTGGCCATTGGAGAACAATATCACCCACAAATCCGGTGTTGGGATCGTCAACATCTGCGACCCCGACGCGTACCCGTTCGTTCCCATTGCCCACGACACGGTCGAGTGGTAGGCCATCCATGGACTCAACACTGATTGTGAGTTCTGGGGGCCGGTCATCGACAGCCAAGGTGCGTTGGAGAAGCAGCGAACCCGAGCTGCTTCGCACCTCAATGTCAACATCTTCCAAATCGCTTCCTACCTCGAGGGTTAACACCGATGTGAAACAATAGAGGTTGGTGGCCGATTGCGCCACGTAACTAACATCGCCAAGGGCGCCCCGACTCACCATGAACACGGGTTCGGGCGAGCTTAGTCGGTAATCTGCGTCCATGACACAGGCGGTTAGCGTGCTGTTTTTGTGGCGAAGCAGTCCTACCGAGGGCTTGTTTGGAACGAAGGAAGCGTTGTTCCAATTCGGCGGGTCGACGCCAGATGCATGAGGGCCGTACCATGTCGGAGGGGCGTCTACGATTTGTGTGACGTTTTCCACCGTTGCGTTGGTCGTCATGTTGTTGCCATCATGAACTATGGCGCGCAGAGCGACCGCTCCCAGCGGAGCGTCGGATGGGACCACGAGCGACGTTTGCCACATGGTGGGGCTGACAGCACCCATTGCAAGGGTATTCCACGCCGTTTCGTTCACGGATTCGTTCATGCCGAGAATCTGCCACTGCAGGGTGGCGTTGGTCAAGCCGTTATCATCGATGGCTTCCACCGAGCAAATCGTATAGCCTCCACGGGAAAGCGATGAGGCGCTACAGTACACGTCTTCGATGACCGGTGGGGCGTTTACCACCAGAGAAAGAGGTTGGAGGTTGTTGCCGAAGTTTCGTTCTGGTGTTGCATTGACGTACCGTATCTTCAGGTCAAGGTATCCGGACGTCATCGGTGCAATGGTCAAATTCACCGTCGTTCGACTCCCGTATGCGTCTCCCGACGGAAGCGAGAGGTTGCTCTGGTGAAGCAAGGTGTTTCCTAGCACTGCTCGCACCTCAAGAACCCCGTTGGATGGTGCCATCCCGAGGTTTTCTACCAACACTTCGATGGTGGTTGGTTGGTGAAGGTTGATGTCGCCAACCGACCGAACAGCCATGAGGTTGACATCGTGCAGCGTGCTGAGATAGGGCGCCATCTTTGGGTCTCCTACAACCACGCCCATCCAACTTGTGTAGAGGTTTGCAGCTGCGTGGCTTTCGGCAAGGTTGTATCCCGATGCATAGGTCGGGAGGAAGGTGCTTGGCAATCCGACGGCGGTCAAGTAGGGTTCGTAGACGTAACCCTTCACGCCTGAAACACCGTCCTCGAGAAGGTCAGCGATGAGTGATTGGCCGTAAGTCGTCCCCCAATCAAACGAGCGTCCCCCGGTTGAAACAGCGGTGTCGGCGATCGATCCGTTCACCCAGTCCATGGTTGGCCGAATGGCCCGCAGGACGACGGAATCGATGAACAACGAACCGACGGTTGATGTCGAATCAATGTCAAGATTCACCTGTATGGCCAATTCATTCGCTCCTGCAGCCGGCCGCATGCGCATGGCTTGAGAGGTCCAACTGGTGGTGAATGTTTTGCGATCTGAGGTGTTGCTTGAAAGAAGTGTTCCTGCGCCATCGTGCCCGTCAACGTTGAGGCTGAATGCACCGTTGACCTCGCCGGTACGTTTGCCGTACACGTAGATGTTCCAGACGTGGTCCTCCAACTCGTTTGGCACAGAAAATGTGGTCTCAAGGCTGGCCACGTTGATTCCGGCTCCTGAGTATGAAGTGCAGTTGTCAACGATTGTACGTCGCAAGCGGGTAATGTCCTCGTCCTCAAGCGCAATATCCCACACCATGACTTCGTCGATCATGCCCTCAAAATAGGCGCTCCCTGCCCGGTTTACACCCAATTTATACACGTCGACGTTGGTGAATGAGCCGCTGGGATAGGTGTCTTCGTTCACCAACACACCGTCCATGTATTGGCGGATATCTCCGTCGTCAAACACCGTTGCGAGGTGTGTCCATCGTTGAGCGACAACATCTCCGAAGGGCTTGGTTTGGTTGTTGTGCAGCCGCCATTGATTGTTTGATACCATGTGTTGGAATGAACCGTTTGACCCGGCTTGGTCGCTGATGGCAAAAGTTGAGGCGTAATTTGACTGTCCAGTGGTGTTGGCCCACACCCATTGGCTGACGGTCATGTTTCCATCGTAGGCGTCGACATCAACTTCAGCGAAGTCGTTGTTTCCGTCAAACCAGAGGCAACCTCCATCAGGACACGAGCGCCAACTGGCGTTGTCCATCCCGTTGAGGGTGAGGTTGGCTGCCCCAGTACCGTTGTCGCTTGCGATTGTGCCACTTCCGTCTTCAAAAGCCCAATGGTGGAGCAAGTGATTGGCTTCCGGCATAAGATCGCTGGCCACGTAAAACGCCGATGGGGGGATCGTCGCCTTCGGTGTGTTGGGGCCCTGCCAGGAGAAGATTAACCCGTGCGGGCCACCGCCTTGGAAGAATTCGATTCGAAATTCGTGAAGGCCTTGCGTGAGGTTCAGTGAGCCTGAGCGCTCGCGCATGCCGTGGCTGCCATAATTTGTCGCAAGAGAGGCGCCGTTGACCCACAATTCGGAACCGTCGTCTGAGTTGATGAAGAAGGTCCAATTTCCTGGGGTGGGAACGTCCAAGAGGCCGCTAAATCGGGCACCCCAGTCCGATTTGAATCGGTCGTCCAAACCAGGGTAAGCATTGTATGAAGCTCCGTGATTAAGATGAGGTTCAATTTGAACACGGTCCGGTTGGCGGTCAATCAGGAGCGGCATGCTCGAGGTGGAGAAACTGATGCCATCGTTGTCAAAGTACTCGCCGTAAACGCCCTGCATTCCCTTTCCCCCGTCTTGATCGCAATCGGTGCGCAGGCTTGCCTCAAAGGCCCCGTTTCCATTCTGTTTGGTTGAGGTTTGGTACGACCAATTGAACTCATCCACGGGGGCAACGCTCGGTGAGGTGTGGTTCCAGTACCTTGAACCGCTTTGCCATGATGAATCGAGTGTATCAAAACCGTTGTTTGGAAGATAATTTCGGTTCCAGTTTCCATCGTTGCTGCCCCACGATGCATACCCCATTACGTTGGAGATGTTCGTCACAAATTCCGTTTCTTCATCAAACAACACCGGCAGGCCCATGCTGGCATTCAGGGTTGTGTTTGCGAGGTAGAGGTCATCGTTCCAGAATTTATAGCCAGATTCGTTTCGGTTCGTGGCCAAGTCAAGAACAAACGTTCCTTGTTGCCCGAGGCTTTGATTGGCACGCTCAATGAGGTCAATCGCCGTTTGTGCGGTGTATCCGGTCAAGCGAGTCACAAGGAAAAAACCATACTTGTCTCGAGTAAACGGCTCCATGGCTTTTCCAGCCAGAGGCCCGTAGCCGTGGGAGTTCCAATAATCGCCCCCGATGGTGCTGTTGTAAGCGCCTCCCAGAAGCGCCAGTTCTTGGTCAAAACTAGCTTTGTCGTTTCCACCTGACACTCGGAGCGGGACACCTTTGGTGGTGACGAGGTAGTTGAGGCCGTTTGCAGAACTTCGGTTTTGCAACATTTCCAGAAACGGTGCGGCGAAGTAGGTGTTGAATTGGTTTCGATTGATGGTTTCGCCCGTTGGCGTTCCGGACTCATTGAACAGAAAAACGCGATCCAACGTGATGTTTCTTGCTGCAACAAATGCCCAACCTATCGCCTTGCTCTCTTCTGATAGGTTGTTGATCAACACGCCAACGTCGCTGTAATCAATAACGGTCTGGTACGAAAACCCCTCGGGCACGGCCGTGGCTGGATAGTGTGTTGTGTTCCATGCCTCGTTGTGAGAACCAACAAAGAATCCAGAAAACAGCCTTTCGTCTGAAAGTTCGTCTAAAGCGTCTCCTTCCACCACCGCAGATGGGCGTGAGGGGATGAGGGGCAAAAGAAGAAGCATTACGAAAGCGATGCTGCACGCTTTCGTGGACATGTTGGATGCACTGGAGGGCTGATTTTAGCGGTATCGCTCGACCGTGTCGTGGAACGTGCCTGTGGAGGAGGCCTTTTCGGGCCATTCCATGGTTTACCGGCGCAGATAATATGTAGGGTCGCCTCCTCTCAGAACCGATGGCGGAACTCTACATGGCACGTACGTGCAAGCACGGTGTTCTCCGCGTGATGGGCGGCGATGTCTGGAATCACAGCGGCGATGTGCTCATCACGCCAGCCAATAACCGGCTCTCTGGTCGGGAAGGCCTTGACGCTATGATTCACAAAAAAGCAGGCAAAGAACTGACTCAAGTCACCCGCAACATCTGTCTTGAAATGCGAAAAATCAACGCGCCACCCTGTGCGGTCACTCAAAACGTAACCACTGAACCCTTTGCTCTTTCAACCAACTACAAACAAATCATCCACGTGGTTGGTCCTGACTGCCGGCGCCCAAATCAAGACGAAACCCGGAGAGAACTCCTCGCTGAAACCTACGCCAATCTCTTCGCAACCATTGAAGAAATTGGCGATGTGAATTCGGTGGTTTCTCCACCAATCTCGATGGGCGTGTTTGCTTACCCTCACCGAGAAGGTGCCCGCCTTACCCTTCAGGTCTTGCTCGAAATGATGGACGGAGAGAAGGATTACGGCATTCGGGACTACACCATCGTGGTCAAGGAAAAGAATTTCATCAACAACATGCGAACGGTTTACCGAGAAGGTGAAGACCAGTTCCCTGGCGTCGATACCACGATGCAGGACTCAGTTCGCTAACCGTTCGTTAATTCGATCCAAGCGTTCATCGAGCACTTTCCGCTCATCCTTAACTTTGGTCAGCGACGCACTCTCGAGGTTCCGTTCGACGGAAATTTTCATTCGCTTCATCTCGTTCAGGCGCTGAGTCCGATCTTTTGGACGGTTGACGTTACTTCGCATGTTCATCAGCCACTCCTCAAGCAGGGCGGCTCCCCACTCGGGCACGCGCAGCTCGCTGGAGAGGTAAATGGTTTGCCGGCGGTGCTGAAATCGAGTCTTTCCATCGCTTGTTCGGTAGCCCTGTATAGAACCGGGATTCCACGTTTCAAGGGGTACGTGAAGATGCTGCTGAATGTTCAGTTTTCCATGGCTGTCAAGTGTGAAATCAGCGATGAGAACACTGGACGAAAGGCGTATGAGCACTTGAACCGTTTCGTCGTGGTTTGCCCAATCTGAAATACGAACTGGGCGCTCACCCCATGTCTCTTCGCACCAGACTTCAATGGCCATGTTTTGCGGGTGCATGTGAGTTACTCGACGCCAACCCATCATCAAGGTTTGTCCACTTTGTGGACCCAAGGAGCGGTATCAATGTTCAAGACAGAACAGGTCGTCGCATGTGTATGGTGGGCTCTTGGGGTTCGGTACAAGCCGACTGGACCTTCCTGATTGCACTGCTTCTTGGGTGGTACGTGCTCATCAAAACGTGGGAGCGAAACGGAACCCTCGATCGTTGGAATGCGACTCGGGCCCTTGGCATTGTCTTGATGGTGCGAACTCAGAAGGGACAACGTCTGTTGGACTGGATGGCTCGACCACGTCGCTTTTGGAGGGCTTACGGGGAGGTTTCTCTTTGGGTGTGTTCCGTGTCCATGTTGCTTGTTGCCCTTGTTTTGCTGCTGGCCTTTGTGACCTCGCTCATCTCGCCTCCAACAGCCTCACCCCCAACGGCTAGCGAGTTGGTCGCCGTCCCCGGAATCAACCCCGTTATCCCGCTCGGATGGGGTGCAGCTGCGTTCATCATCTCGTTGGTCATCCATGAATTTGGACATGGCCTTCTCGCCCGAGCTCATGGCATGCGCGTGCGCTCGTTTGGACTTCTGCAACTCGGACCACTCCCGCTCGGCGCTTTTGCTGAGCCCCAATCCGATGAATTGATGCGCGCTCCCCGTAGAGAGCGTCTTCGAATGTTTGCTGCGGGTCCCGCTACGAACATTTTCGCCGCCCTCATCATGCTCCTGCTGTTGGGTGGTTTAGCGACCCAGTTTATTGCCGAGGAAGAGTACATCCATGTCCAAGGCATCGT
Organism: Euryarchaeota archaeon UBA561; assembly: GCA_002502295.1. Lineage (GTDB taxonomy): Archaea > Thermoplasmatota > Poseidoniia > Poseidoniales > Poseidoniaceae > Poseidonia. The sequence goes on from DANX01000088.1 coordinate 24,480, forward strand.
CCTTGACGGTGGTGCTGAACAAGCCGGTATGCAACCGTGGGATACCCTTGTTTCCATTGATGGTGTACCCGTTCACACCACGGAGGATTTCCGGGACATACTCTTGGGCTACTCAAGCAACGACACCGTAGATTTGGTAGTCATTCATCAAAATGGAGTGCGAGAAACCCTCCAAGCAACGTTTGGTGATAAGCACGAATACTACCTCGGCCTTGGTTGGAGCGAAGAGGGGCTGGACAACCTCGATGTCCAACCGGGCGACCCATTCCTTGGCGTCGAGGGGTTGTCGGAAGGCACAGCTGGCATCGACCGGTTGGCTGGCCCTTTTTCACCGCGATTCGATGGGAACTTGCTCCAACGAGCCCTCTCAATCCCCTTCCATGTGTTGACTATTTTGTTGATCCCGTTTGAACTGGGCGGTGTGGCCATCCATCCTTTCGAAGAATCGCTGATGACGGCCGGTGACGGCCTGTTCGGTTCTGCTGTCGGTATCGACGTTCTCCTCTTCTTTGCCCATCTCTGTTTCTGGTTGATGTGGGTAAACATTTTGCTGGGTTTCACGAACCTCATACCAATCGTGCCTTTCGATGGTGGCCACATGCTCAGAGACATGCTTCATGCCTTCCTGAGCGGTATAAAGCGGGTCGGTCGAAAACTGAAATTGTGGGATCTTCATCCAATGTGGGTTGACCATTTCTCAGCACGGGCGTCCAGCTATTCCTCGCTTGTACTTTTTGTGATGCTCCTGTTTACAATGTTCATTCCTTATTTGTGAACGATGGTAAAACAGCTGAACGCCTTCGAGCGAGTTCAGCGAGAATGTCGTGTGCGCTCTTTGCATTGTTTTCAGCCATCGTTGGGGTCGGTGATTTGACGGCGCGTTCGGTCAAGCGCTTCAATGCCTTGCTCGCCTTTTGCCCTTCTGACGAGCAAAGGATGGCGATAAACCGATTCAACGGCATGCCTTGTTCCCAATCAATGAACGGTGAACCGTTTCGATTCAACGGCAGCGCTGGGATCATCGGTGCAAGGCGAGCCAATGTTCCTTTCAAGCCCACCGTTTCGACGCGGAAGATTCGCCATGAATCGCCGCGAACACCTTTTCTTCGGTGGGCATAGAGGGGCATCAGCCCCGAGCGCTCGCCTTCCCGAATCATGGCGAGGAGTTGGTCCTTGGTTCGGCCAGAAAAATACAATTTTTCTGCTCGGGTTGATTTGACCTCGATGGGAAAACAGCAATCCCCTCGAAGGGCCACCAGATCCCCGCTCCCTTCCATGCCAGAACCGGCTGCTCGAACCACGAGAAACGGACGCTGTTGGACGCAGTTCATTCGTTCTTTTTCCTCTTCAGAGCAACTTCTGGTGACGGCGTTTACGCCCTTTTCAGTCCCCGAGAGGACTTCTCTCAGTTCACGCTCATAGGCGCCTGTCATGGAGAGACATCCGTGTCTATCGTTCTTGATAACTTCGGCTTAAGCGTACCTCTGAAGCCGACTTCCTTCCATCACTTGCTCAACCGGCCGATAGGTTAGAACAGGAGGCGGTGTTCATGCCTACCGTGAAGCGGTTGTACGTCCGGACCGACGATTTTCGTCTCGCGCATCGCTTGCTAAGTGAACTGCAGGCTCGCAACCTTCCCGCTGAACAAGTTTCACCATCTCAAGCGATTGAGGTGGATGCCTATTGGTTTGGGACGCCTGAAGAAGTCAAATCCATTGGTGGACGCGGGGTTGCCGTGGACGTAGAAAGCGTTGAAGAGACCATTTCGACTTGGCTTCTCTCGCGGCAGCTCGCTGCGCCTCCGAAGCAACTCATTGTCGGCATCGACCCGGGTCCACGCCCTGGCTGTGCTTTTTTTTCCGACGGGGTGTTGATGGGAAAGCGGGATTTGGAATCGATAGAAGATGCCCTCGCTGATATCGTGAGGCTCGTGGCTCATACACAGCCGGCACAGGTGTTGGTTCGTATCGGACACGGTTCTCCGGTCCACCGAGACCGCCTCCTGAATCGTACCCTGGCCCTTGGGTACCATGTAGAAATCGTGAATGAACATCGCACAAGCTCGGGTCAACCACGGCATGCCCACGGATCGGCTGCTCTCAAGATTGCGATGATGTCTGGAAAAGCCGTCCATGAGCAACGAGAAGTCGAAGCATCGGATGGAGAACTCCGTAATTTGCAACGCATAAGCCGCCAGCGTTCGAAGGGCCAATTGACCATTTCTTTGTCTGCTGCACGCCGAGTCGCAAGAGGGTCCCTCTCCATGGAAGAGGCCTTGAAGGAAGCCGGTTACGATGCTTCCTGATCGGTAGCAAGCTTGCTGATGGCCACCAACTCTGGTGCCCGATTTAGCCACCATCGGACCACGGATTCAACAGCTTGCGGTGCGAGGATAACGCCCCCGAGCACCGCAAAGAGGGCGAAGAACGACGACGATGGGACGTCCTGAGTGCCGTAGGATTGAGGGCCACCAAGCATGAGTTTGACCGTCCCGAGCCATGGAATTTCTCCACCGGCTACACCCAGCACCCAATCGTCTCGAATGGGTCCAACAATGCCTGAAGGGCTATGAACGCCTGCAGAGCCATTGGTGACTTGGGCCCCTTGGTCCACCGAACATTTGTTGTTATCACCCAGCGTGAGCATTCCCTCGTGTTTGGGCTTCCACTGCCATACCACCAGGTAGGGTTCAACAACGTAATTATCCCCACTGTGTGCCGGACGCTTGCAGTCATAGTAGGCGCTGTCGGAACCGTCAAAATGAACCGTGATGTTGGCCACGTCCATCACCGACGTTCCCGGTACGGACCAGGTGAGGATGCAATCGCCCGGTAATCCGTCCTCTGCCATTCTCAACTGGTCGTAGGTTGCCTCGCTTGGGCACGGGGAGGTGGCTGTCCGGTCCGGTGCGACGGTTTCCTCTGCGACCACGCGCATGATGGCGCGATGGATGATGGGCGTCCCGCCTTCCCCGTTCTTGGAATAGATGATGACATCGCCTTCCATGCCGTGTTGCTCGTAGCCGTAGGACGGATGGTTGGCGTCGGTGGCTTCGGCAAAGGTGACAATCGTGTCTGCAGGTTGGTCGTGGACCAGAATCAAGTCGCCCGCATCGATGCTGCCGATTTCACCTGCTTCATCGTGAATCATGGATTTTGATTCAACGACCACCAGCGGCGGCATTGAACCGGTGTGGATGAACATGGCTCCAACCAAACAGGCAATCATGCCAACGGCCAACGCCAGTTCAAGGAGAAGCGTTCGCAGTGGGTCGTGGTCGGACATAGCTGTGCCTCGGTCTCAGCGCTTCACGCCTCGGCTATCAAGGAACGCATTCCATTGCTCAAGGTGGCCAGCCCCCAAGGCTTCGGCGGCCTCAACACCCTCCGCCTTGCGGCGCCTGAGTTCAGAGGTAGATTGAATCTCTTTGATCTCCTCAAGCAAGTTGACGTATCCCCTGAAGCGAAGGAATTCTGGAAACGCTATCAGGAAGACAATGAGCGATGTCACGGCCCCAATGATGGCGCCCCCCGTGTAATCGTTCCAATCTGCGTGGTCTTGAAGGAACAAAATTTGGTACATGCATGCGACCAAAAGGACCCCACTGGCTCCTGCAGCAACGGCACTTACGCCGTATTGCTTTCCATGTTGTCTAGCCCACAATCGCCCGAAGAATGTGCCCTCCTCGCTCATGGCTTCACCGATTCAGACGAAGGCGTTGGAGACCTTCAATCCTCCCACGCGCTGAATCTCTACGGCGAATTCGACCTCCGCCCAGAAGGGGCATCATTCAAATGCGATGGAAACCGTGAGAGATTTATCCCGGGTGACCATCATGCACCGAGCCATCTTCCTCACGCTTGTTTTCGTACTCTCCGTGATGTCACCGTTGGCCGGTGCCGCTAACACGGAAACCCAATTCAAAGACGGAACAACCTCCTACGAACACACTTTCTCAGCCAAGGGGACCGGTGCAGCGGGGGAAATCAGTTTGCCCATCGGTGCAGATGTGCAATCAGCCAGTTTCAGTCTACTTGGAGAAGCAAGCACCACCACCTACACCAATTTCACGACCGACGCCCATTACGGTGGGGCAGGCGACACGGATTACACCAGCACATCCACGTCCTCACCTTCGCCGTTCACCTATGCGCGCAGAGACAATTTTGAGGTAAGCGGTCAAACCGTATCGCTTCAAGGCAACCCGACGGAGTTGATGCCGCGTTTCTCATCCGCATCCTCCGTTGCCACGCTTGGCAGTGCCCACCTCAACACGACGGGTGAATTCGTGGCGCTAAGCGACCAAGGCTACACCAGTCCCACCAAGCAATTTTCAGACATTCGCGCTGCGAGTAACACGCCTTGGAGTTATACCGGTGTCACCGTCCCGATCAACGCTTCAGAAATCCATGTTTTCCGGTACACCAGTTCATCCGTTTCATCGACCCCAACCATCCTTCGAATCAGTCCAACAACCGGTCAATACCTTGGACAGGCGTCGTATGACGTCTCGGCCTCGGCATGCTCCTCAACGTCCTTGTACAGCATCTATGACGCCGATGTGTACAACGGTGAGGTGTACACAGCGCACTGGTCATATTACAAAATCCACAAGTGGGAAGTTGATTGGAACGCTGCTGGGTCTCAGGTCGTTTGGACGTGCAAAACAGCGTACAACTACAATTATCCAAACTACATTTCGGGCGTTGATTTTGACGATAAAACTGGAAAGATGTACATCGCCACCTATGACACTCAAGTGCGAAATCACTACCTCAAAGAAGTCAACCCTGCGTCGCCGCAAGTCATCACGAACACTTGGTTGATGACCTCAACCTCAAACTACTACGATTACGGTGCTGGACTGTCCGTGAGCATGCCCAACATTATGTACAACATCTACTACTACAATTCTGCAACCAGTTTCAAGAGCATTCATTACCATTACTCCATGCAAAGCGGTCTGCTGAACTCACAAGGCGAGCGCACCATGCCCGGTGGCGGCCACTATGGAATCGTTGATTCCGACGACAACAAGGTGTACTTCTCCTGCCATTACAGCAGCACCTCCTATTGTACGCAAGGCCTACGAAAAATACACTCTTACGGCGATGGAGCCCATTCCGACATTCGTTCCGCTTCCATCTCAACCCAGACCATTGTCGGCCAAACCACCACAATCCCGCGGGCGGTCAGCGCCATCGATGTTGACGGCATCTTCGGCTCGACTCCAACCGGGACCAGCATCAATGTGGATGTCTCCAACGACGGAGGCACGACATGGAAATCCGGCAGGGTTGGTCAGAAGGTCTCCTTCGCGAGTGCAGGCACGTCCATCGTGTGGCGAGCAACGCTGAACGGAACGGCCTCCAAATCTCCAGTTCTGGGCGATATCGTGTTGTCCTACACGACCAACTATCAGAGCAGTGGGTGGTATTATGCCTACCAGTACATCGGTTCAGGCAGCAGCAGCGTCATCGCTGCGACCGTGGATTGGAACGAAACCCGTCCGGCGGGGACCTCCATCACCGTCAATGTCGGGCACAAAGCAAGTTCCTCAACGTGCACCACCAACAACGCAGGTGTGCAGAGCTACACCTCGCCAAACACCACGAAATCAATGACTGGGAGTTCCTACTACTTCTGCGTCCGCATCATGCTCTCGACGTCCTCGACTTCGGTTACGCCGTCGATTTCGGATTTGTCCATTGCCTTGCATTCCAACGCCCCAAATCAACCGGGGTTGAACATCGACGGCAAATCTGCATGGAAACGTGCCGCTACGGATGGTGCTCTCATCGGTCCAGTGACCATCACCAGCCAACAATCCGGAAACACCTTGGTCGCCAAACTCAACGATGCCATTCCGAACACCGGCTCGGGATGGGTTGACATTCCGATCCAATTAACCTCGGAATCCGCAGGGAAATTATCCATTGTTTCCTTTGAAATCACGTACACGATGCAGACGGTCAACCTTAATTTGACCATTCCAGAGGGTGAAATTCTTCACGAACGCATCGATTCATACGAAGTGGTTTCTCAGCACGTGATTGGTGAACTTGCCAATTCCATGGTTAGCGCCGAACTCACGCTGATGACAGCAGGAAGCGCCGCCAACTGGCCCGTTCTTTCCTGGCAATATGGCGATGTGTTCCCTGCCCCGAACGACCCGGCTCAGTACATTGAAATGGACCCGACTTCGTATTCTGTTGAGACCAACGGTATTCTGGAGATACACTGGAAATTCTTCGTGACCAGCGAGATGCCCGACCAGGACAATGTGCGTTTCCGTGTGGGCTGCTTGGACGACAGCGGCACCGCTGGTTTTGCTCCCGAACCCATTACTTCGGATGAGGGGCTGCGCGTCAACCGCTCGTTTGGCTTAGGATGGCTCAATGTTCGAGACAACGACGGAGAATTGACCTCATCGAATGTTGAAAGCGGTTCATGGGTCGCAGCCGGCGACCAACTCCACTTTGTTGGCGCCATGTGGTTCCAAGACACCGACGATGCCCCCAAGGACAGCGCCTTTGACGTTCGTATCTCCCGAAACGGGTACGTGGAGAGCACCGCAAGGGATACCACGAACAACAACGGCTCGTTCTTCGTCTCCATTGACTTGCCCGCCATCGATGTACCGGACGGTTTGACCTATGAGGTCCAGACCTACAACGAGCGAAATCCTGACCATGTTCAACAACCCAACAACGAATGGCGCCGCACCTATCTTGTGGATGCGACCCATCCCGAACGCAAGGAAGTTGCACCGTTGGAAGACGCTTATGAAGCGGCGGACAATGAGCAAATTGTTCAGATTCTCGTGGATGACCGAATTGGCCACCCGATGGAACTTGACCTCAATTATTGGGTTGAGGCGGACCACGATGCCAACCGCAACGGTGAAGCAGACCCCGAGGAATACATCACCAAGGCGGTGTCCAACACAACCGAAGCCCGTTCCAAGTGGTTCATCACCACCATCGACACCTCTCGAAACCCCAACATGGGCCGAGTGTCCTACTTCTGGGATGGAGGTGACCAAGCGGGTAATCCACTTCATTTCACGGTCATGAACGACGAAGATGAACTCCTGAAGTTCGAATCGGGCGAAGGCTTCCTCTACGACGATGCAACCTTCCGCACTCGAAAGGACTCAACCGCCATTTTTACCGGACTGGAATGGTTTGGCCATGAGGACGATGAGCCGGTCTTTGCGGGCTTAGAGCAAACAATCTCGTTGGGCTTTATCGATGCCAACACCGCCATTGACTTTGAGTTCATCTCGCTGGTCTTTGACTTTGAAGGACCCAACCCGGCTCGAGATGCGCAAAGCATCTCTTACTCAGGTACCAACAACACCTTTTGGTCCGATTCACCCTACATTCACTTGCTTTCAACCAGCCGGATGATGCAGACCACCAACGAGTCCGGTCTTCCGTGGATCATGCTTGACTTCCACTTCAAGTTCAGTTGGGACTGGCCCGACGAGGAGATGGGCGACGTTGCTCTGCTGTACAAGGAACTGGGAAGTTCTGATCCAAGTCGCATTCTCCTGCTCGAACACACCTTCCGCGTGGAAAACGACCTGATGCTTTCTCCCACTGACTTCGCAGTCGAAGACATCAGCGAACCCCGCACTGGTCCCGTGGCGGATGGAAGCCGCGTCAGAAAGGATGACCGTTTGGCCTTCACTGGCCGCGTGGTCTACGAAGGCAGTCAAACACCTGCACCTCGGAACGTTGGCATTCTTGTCGAAGTGTTTGACGGTGAGAAACTCTGGTCCGATGGTTCGCTCACCCTTGATGGCGGCTACGCACTGGAAGTTCCACTCTCGTCGGCATCCACGCTGCAGTCATCACCCTCCCGTACCTGCTTGATCTCCATCACGAACATTCCAGGACGGGGTGAAGACATGACCGGTACGTTGGTGTCGACCACGCTCCAAGTCGTTGTGGATGACGCAGCACCGCGCGTCACTCGCCGCATCGCCCCGCTCAACGTCATCGACATCTCCGCTTCCAACGACCTGACCCAAATCGAGGTTGAATTCCAAGGTACGGAGGATGCCGACCTGACCGGCTCAAAGCAAGTTGTCCACTGGGTCATGAGGGACGCCACACGAACGATGACCATCGGTGCGGGCTCAACCCTGCTCGGTATGCAGCAAGACGGTCAAAACGTGATGTGGACGGGCGTTGTTGATATCACCGCTGGAGGGGCCATCCTCCCGAAGGCTGGCGACTTTGTCGGATTCTATGTCACCGGTTACGATGCAGCTGGCAATCAATTCCCCGTCGTTTCAAACTCAGAGGCGAGTCCGATCCCAGAACTGGCCTCCGATGACACCGACTTTGAGCGCCAGTGGATTCGATTGGGCGCCGTCGGGGCAGAACTCAGGGTCAAGAACATCGTGATGAGCGACGACCATATCGCCCCTGGGTCAACGATTGAAATCACAGCGACGATTTACAATGCAGGCGGGAACACCTCCTCGCAGTTCAAGGTAGCTTTCTTCGCTGGTACCGATGATCAACCCTTCGAAACCGTCCGTGTGAACGGCATTGATGAGGGAGAATTTTACCCGGTAAGCGTTGTTTGGGAATCAGAGGACGTTGATCGAATTCGCGTGGTCGTTGACTATGAAGACGAAGTTCCGGAAGCCAACGATGACGACAACTCGGCTGAACACAGCGTCACCATCGCTTATGGCCAGTACTTTGGCTGGTTTGACTCGGTTCGTGAACAACCGCTCGCTTGGATGTTTGCCGTGTTGAGCATTCTGACGTTGGCCATCGTGTTCACGGTCGCCACCCGCACCTCCATCGATTACGGCGATGGCGCTTTTGATGAGGATGAAACGGATTGGGAAGACGAAGAGGATGGCGATGCTTCCGATGACGACGAGTACGACGATTGATGTCAATCGTTGACTTCTGTTGAAAGCCAAATCCTCAAATGCAGTGGGCATTGGAGATTCCTCGAGGGTGGGGAGACTATGTCACGCGTGTTCTCCCTCCTTCACCCGTTATTGACCGCAGCGTTGAGCGAACGCGGCTGGCAACCAACACCTGTTCAAGAGCATGTGCTGCCAGATGTGATGGGCGGTCACGACCGTTTGGTCATCGCACCTACCGGATCAGGAAAGACGATGGCAGGAATATTGCCCCTGTTTCACCGTTGCCTAAGCGAAGGTTGGTCTTCCCTTTCCATCCTCTACATCACGCCTCTGCGGGCCCTCAATCGTGACGTTGATCGCCGATTGAGAGAATTGGCTGGAGCCGTGGGCTTGAGCGTCGATGTCCGCCACGGCGATACAACGCAAGCTCAACGAGCGAAGCAAACGCGGAAACCTCCCAATCTGTTGGTCACCACGCCCGAAACCTTCCAGCTCATGTTCAGCGGAAAGAACCTCAGGGCCATGCTGAGCACCGTGCAAGCGGTTGTCGTCGACGAAGTGCACGACCTCGCGGCCTCCGAGCGAGGATGGCAACTTGGCGTAGGGCTTTCTCGTTTGGAAGCGCTCACCGGACACAGGGTTCAGCGTCTCGGCCTCTCAGCGACCGTTGGTAATCCCGACCAGGTCGCCCACTGGCTTTCTCCGGACAAGGCCGAACCGCTGATCACCACCGGTCAGCGGGTTACGGAATTAACGGTCGAATCCCCAACACCAACAGCTGAAGATGAAATCGGAGCAGTGGACACGGCTCTCAGTCCCAAACAGCATGCTGCCTATCGTCACCTTTGTCATATTCTGCGAACACAAGCACCGTGTTTGGTGTTCGTGAACAGCCGCAGCGATGCTGAAACCCTCTCAACGAGGTTGCAAGCCATGGCGCCTGATTTGAACATCGGCGTTCACCACGGTTCCTTGGCTGCTGAGACTCGACAGCAAATGGAGGACGAGTTGAGGGAAGGTGTCCTCTCAGGTCTGGTTTGTACCTCAAGTTTGGAACTGGGGATTGATGTCGGAAGCGTTCGTCGCATCGTGCAGGTTCACTCACCGAAATCGGTTGACCGCATGCTTCAGCGCGTTGGCCGCGCCGACCATCGCTTGGGCGGTGTTGGTCGAGGGCATGTCATCTCTTGGGACGTTGATCATTTGTTGGAAGCAGCCGTGGTCGCTCAACGAGCCATGGAAGGGGCGATTGAGCCCGTGGTGTGGCGGAAGCGTCCGGGTGTAATCGCCGCCAACCAATTGGTGCTCATGGCCCACTGCTTCAAGGCCGTCAGCATTGACGATGCCACGGCGCTCATTGCCTCAGCACCGCAGTTTGATGGATGGGAGCGTGCCGACACAGAAGCACTGTTGCAGGTGCTTGCCGAGCGTTGGGTGATTCGTTTTACACCCGTGCCAAGCGAACTTCCTTGGTACCGTTGGCCGAAAGCTGTGTACGCCGTTGCGCGGGAAGAGGCGTTAGCACGGGGCGAAGAATTACCAGAAGAGTTACCTCTTTACAACACCCCGGATGAAGCCATTCCAAGAACCATCACTGAACGAAAAGTCGAGGTCCCCAAACGCTTTGCCCGGGGATGGTATTCAACGGCAGGAAAAACCCGGGAATGGGTCTCAAAGCACCTGTCAATGATCCCGGACAAAAAGACGTACAGGGTTCGTGACGCAGTAACACGTCGTAGTCTTGGCAACGTCGACGAAGCCTTTGTTCTCAGTCTGAACGATGCAGGCGAAGACGACGATGGAACACCTCGTCGCTTTGTGATTGCAGGGCGAACATGGCTCATCGTCGACGCAGACCCTGAGCAGTCCGAGCTCCTCGTAGCACCGGTCAACGACCAAGGAAAAGCCCCTCAATGGCTCGGCGAACTTCCCCCAGTTCCAGAGTCTGTTGCGCGAGACGTGGGTTATCTGCGCCACCTCATCGCCCACGACATCGGCCTTCTTCCTCCGCCCGAAGTACCGGCTCTTGACCCGTTGGCCTTGGTTCCAGACCGGGGCGCCTTGCTTTCTGATTACCCGCTGGATGACGAGGCACGCAGCATGCTGGCTGAGACGATTGCGGCCCACGTTGAGGCGACGGGCACACTACCAACCGACCAAACAATGACGCTGGAGGAGCGCGATGACGCCTTTGTGCTCAACAGTTGTCAAGGCTCGAAAATCAATGAAGCTCTTGGAAATTTTTTGCTGGCCATGGCTTCCACCAAATCGGGCAGTTGGGGGCGTTTGATCGTAGAACCGACTCGAATCGCTCTTCAAGTTGGAGGAGGAGTTCGTCCAGAAGACATCCAAGGATGGCTCATGGAGACGCCTCCGAAGGCCATCAAGCAACTTCTCAGCATCACTGTTCCCAACTCAAGACAGGTGAGATGGCGTTTCGCTCAAGTGGCGAAAATCTTCGGTATCTTGCGCCATGGGGTTGACCCGCGTCGCATCAACTTGCAAGCCTTGCTTCGCAAATACCGAGGGACAGTCGTGATGGAAGAGGTTCTTTCCAAATTGTTCCATGAGCGAATGGACGTGGACGGGGCAACCGATGTTCTTCGCGGCTTGCAGTCCGGTGTGATTTCGCTTGAAATCACGGCGCAAGGCCCCCTTGGGCTTTCCAACCGCACCCAGGACGACATGCTGCTGCCCAATTGGGACAATGCTGCTCTACGGGAACGACTTCGTGGACGGTTGACCAATGAACGGGCCGTTTTGTGTTGCCTGCGTTGCCATGGGATACGCCGCTTTCGTGTCGCTCGCTTTGAAGCCATGGAAAAGCCTGGTACATGTTTGAAATGTGGAGGAAAACGCCTCGCTTGTGCCCGCGAAGGTCTCCTAGAGATGCTTGAAAAATGGGTCAAATCTGAGGATCAAAAAGAGCAAGACCGCATGGTGAAGAACGCCGACTTGGTGGCCAACCGTGGTCTTGAAGCCATCATGTGTCTTATGGGTCGGGGGATTGGGGAAGCAACGGCAAATCGGCTTTTGGTCAAAGTAGAGCGCGGCGATACTGAAGGTTTGCTTCAAGCCATTCACAAGGCCGAAGTGGAGTACGCTAGGACCCGAAGGTTCTGGGGTTGAAACAATCCCTTCCCGGGACTGCCTTGCGCCCCGATCGTCCAACCGATGGACACCTCCGCGTCAATTGATTCGATTGAAACTGCCATCGGTCATCATTTGCCAACGCACGCCGTCGGTTTGGACGTAAATCGTCTGCCCCGTGGATTGGTCATAGGTTCCGCCTGGTGGAAGCCCGGTGTAATCAGCCACTGTCATCGGCTGTGCTGGTGGGGCTGGAGCGGTAGCCACGGCAGGTGGCGCAGGGGCGGTCATAACCGGCTGAGTTGCGACGGGTTGCTGCATTACAGGCTGCTGAACAACGGGTTGAGCAGGTTGCATGGGTACACCAGGTTGCGCCACCATGGCCGGTTGTTGCATCACTGGTTGTTGTGCAACGGGCTGAGCGGCTCCATCTGCCCACAACTGGGAGCTGAAGTCTTTGCCTGCATCGCCGCTTCGTCCACGAAGGACCACGACTGCGATGCCGATAATGATACCAAGAACGCCAATGGCTGACCCTGCGATGAGCACGGTGTTGGAGGACTGGTCTTCAGTGTCACTCGCCTCATCCTTGTCCTTGGTTTCGCCATTTGTGGTGTCGCCGTCCTCATTGGTGCCAACGTCTTCGACAGCCTTGTTCGTTCCGTCGTGTTGCGAGGTGTTCCCTGAAACCACAACCGTCTCATCGGCAGCCACGGCGGTACCGTCGAGCGTAGATGATTCAGTCACAAAGGCAACGGAAGCGGCGTGAGCAATACCTCCGTCGAGAGAAACCACGTTGAGTTGGATGGTGTACTCGTGAAGCGGGATGCTCTCATCCACGTCAAAGACGACGCTAAACGTTAAATCGCCATTGGCATCAATGTCGCCCCAGGTGATGATAGCACTGTCAATGAGGGCTTGGTTGTACGGTTCAACGATGATATCGAGCATGCCCCCCATGCTCAAATCCAAACCGTTGTGGGCGTCAATGGCACCAGAAATCTCCATCTCTCCTTCAACCAAGAGTTGCTCTCGGTTGTCGATGTCGAGTGAGAATTCAGGGAGCGAAGTGATGCTGAAGGTGATTTCGTCAGAGCGAACGGTATCTCCAGAAGTTCCCGAGATGACCACCGTGTAGTCGCCTTCGGTCAAGTTCTCAGCAAGCGTGAGGGTTAGGACGGCCATGAACGGTGCAGATCCTTGAGCAAAGTCCAGCTCCGCTGACACGCCTTCGGGGACGACAGCGGACAGGCTGACATCGGCGCCAAAGCCGTTGACAGGTTCAATGAAGATGGGCGTTGGTACCACCCACGGAACGCCACCTGGAAGAACAATCCATGGGTCCATCGTTTGGATTTCGAAATCGGGGGTGTTGTCGACCGTGAAGGCCACGACCACCGATCTGTCTCGACCATCTTGGGTTCCCGTGATGGTCAACTCGTAGTCTCCGCTTGTGAGGTTCATGGTGTCAACCACCACTGCACCGGTTTCGTTAATGGTCAATTGTTGGTTGTCGTACATGAGTGGCGCATTTTGTGCGTTCACCGTGGCGCTGATGTCCACTGGACTCGAGAATTCATTGAACCCGACCGCATTGATCCATGCAGCAAAAGGCAGACCGTATTTGGCCACGGTGTCCGGGACACTGGGAAGGATGGTGAAATCAGGCGTTGCCCAGTCGTTGTTCCCCTCTCGGCCTGCAAAGGATTGGATGCCATTGGCGGTCAAGGCGTTGCCGTTGATGTCAAAGGATTGCGTACCAAGGTGCCGGTAATTGAGCGGGAGAGCTCCGGAGTCTTCGAATTCAACATCAAGAATCGTGCAGCCTCCCATCAACACCTGCATTGACATTTTGCCCGTTCCTTCGGCCGCCTCGCTCCAGACCGTTCCTTCGTTAAGGGGGAAATTGAGTTCGTTCATGCCGTTGGCGTAGGTCAAATCCATGCTCATGGTGGTCGACTGGTCGACACCCATCGGAATGCAACCGTCCTCAATGGAACCGCCAGAGTTTCCACCGCCTCCCATGCCGCCGTCCCCGCCACCTGAGCCACCGCCATTGTTGCCCCCGCCGTTGTTGCCCCCGCCGTTCTGAGCGTCAGAGCATCCAAAGAAATCAACCGAATCGCCTGCGGCGGTGCCTGGACAGGAATCATCGTCATCGACGACACCGTCGCCATCGGCGTCGGCCGTTCCGCTTCCAGCGCCGTCGCCGCCATCCCCATTGCCATTCCCGCCCGAACCATTGTCATCGTTGCCTCCGCCGTTGTTGCCTCC
>DANX01000088.1:39070-69643 GCA_002502295.1 Euryarchaeota archaeon UBA561
GCCGTTGTTGCCTCCGCCGTTGTTACCTCCCCCGTTCTGAGCGTCAGAGCACCCCCATGCATCGACTTCATCGCCTTCTGCGGTGCCAGGACAATCGTCCCAATCGTCTGAGACGTTATCGCAATCCTCGTCTGGGTCGCCCCACTCATCGGTGCAGGACCGAGCTGAGGTTTCACTCATGGCGCCAAAGCCCCCACTCATTTCCATCGAACTGGTGTGGGTGATGTTCTCATGAATCAGGGAAAGTGAATCCTTGGCGAAGCACGCTTCACCCGTTTCTTCGTCGACGGTCTTCGTCGTCATGCCCATCTGGCTCATTTCAAGGGTGGACTTTCCTGCAATGTCAACACGATAGCACTCCTTTCCTGAAACGGTATCGACGCCGGTGACCGTCATTTGATGGTACTCATCATAGGAAACACCCATCATGGAGGGCATGGAGATAGAGAAATTCCAAAAATCGCCGTTGGTCCATACCGGTGCACTTTGGTCGTTGGTAGAGGCTGCGTTGGCAAACTGGTAGGAGGAAAGTTCTGAGGTGTACATGATGTTGCCTTTGGCGTCATAGGTGTCGGCAGCGACGTACCAGCCGGCTGCAGGAGAATACCATTTCACGTTGTATCCTGCATCAATCTCAAGGACATAAGCGCCACCGCCTGCTTCGGTCATGGTGGCGTTGACGGAAACGCTGTAGACGCCTCCCACACTGGTTTGTTCTTCGTTAAGGAACATCGTGTCTCGGGTTTTACCGGGGTTGGACGTGCCGTAGTGCGTGTTCTCTTCGTCCCAGACGGACATTGACACGCCGTCTCCCGAGGCGTGCGAGAGGGTGAGAAGGAGGGTTTGTCCGGGTTCAACCCAGACGGAATACCAGTCGTGCTTGTCATCCCACATGTCGACCGCCCCGCGGACCACGTCACCCGGGTAGACTTCTTGTCCCGAGGTGTTGGCATTGTTCGGTTCAACCTCTCCGATGACGTCCACCCCACCCGTCTCGCTCATCCACACCACCGGTTCATCGAGGGTGGTTTGGGTCATCATTGGGTAAAGGGCTGCCAAAAGGAGAAGGGCAACGATTGCATGGCGCATGGCCGGTAGGCTGGGCTTCAGTTCATCAAGGTATAGTCACGGCTTTGTAACTCTACGATGGCGATACATCGGCCGATTTTTCCTCCTGTAGGCTTAGGCGAAGCACGCCAGCGGCCAAAAGAGCAGAGAGGATGAACAAGGCTGCACCGGTGTAGCCTGGTGTCCCGATTCCTACGCGGATGGTGACCGTGGACAGGACGAAGCCGGTGTTTCGAGCAAGTTGTGGGAAATCCGTGATGTGCTTGTACGAAATGAGCAGGATAACGATGTCAGAGAGAATTAAGAACGTGAAGAAATCGAGGAAAAAGACGGTTCTGCTCAAGTCACCCTCGCCGTCAATGGTGCTGAGCGACCAAGACGTGAACGAGTAGAGGGCGAGCAAAACATAGACCACAGCAAGTGCGGAGGCCAACGTTTTCTTTTGGACAACGAAACGAGCAAGAGCCTCATCATCGTCGTCCTTTTGCTTCGGAGCAAGCGTCATGCTCCGGAAGTACAACGCCGTAGTGAACAACACAAGGAAGGCAACGGCTTCCAATCCAATGAGCGCAACATCGCCATCAACGGCGTTTCCTCTCGTGGCCTCAACATCGGCAAGATTCTTGAAAATGTCGCGGACAACGAGGAGGCTCATGACTTCAAATTGTTTTCCGATGGAGACAGAAAACGATTCAGGGATGGCCCGAATGAGTTCGTACACTTCGTACGCAAGGATAATCGAAAATGGCGTGTACAACGCATCAAGGTATGAGTCAAAAAAGCCGTTCAGCCCGTTGGTGTCAAGCACGGAGAACCGATAGAGTGTGCAGGCAACGACATGGAGAAGAAAGCCGCCTATGGCGACATTGATGGCGATGTCCCTGAACCGCTCGTCCGTTTTGTTTCCGAGAAAAAACTCGAACACGGCGTCGCCTTTCATGGTGTATTTTTGATTCATCCGCATATGTAGGGATGTTTTTCTCCTCAAGCGTCGATCGTTGTCCTTCGCAAACGTTTGTGTTCAAACAGAATTTTATGTTCTCCTCGTCGAACATGGCACCTGAGGAACACAAAGTGAGTGACCAGAACACAGGTCAACATCGCCAAAAGTTTGCGTTGTGGTACCATCCGATTTACACGGAAGGGATTCACCCCGATGCCCGCTTCCCTCGAGATCGATACGAGCTTCTCTTGGAACGGTTAAAGGAATCCAATACCCACGCTTTGATGAACATCAACACTCCGAAACCCATTGCGAAGGATCGCTTGCTGTTGGCACATGCAGTGGATTACGTCGAACGGTTTCTCTCTGATGGACTCACTGTAAAGGAGCAGAAACGAATTGGATTGACTCCATGGACGCCAGACATGATTCTTCGAACACTCTGTTTGATGGGCGGCGCCTTGGAGGCAACAGAACACGCCGTGGAGACCGGCGGATTTTCGGGCAACATGGCCGGAGGAACGCATCACGCTCATCACGACTTTGGCTCAGGTTATTGTGTGTTCAACGATCTTGCCGTAAGTGCGCTGCATGCCGTTCAAAACCTCGGCGTCAAGCGCGTGGCGATTTTAGATTTGGATGTCCACCAAGGAGACGGAACGGCGACAATTCTCGCTGATGAAGAACGGGTTCGTACCGTTTCCGTTCATTGTTCAACCAATTTCCCGTTTCGAAAATCTATGAGTGATCACGATTTCCCCCTTCCCGCACAATCTGAGGATGCTCTTTACCTTGAAACGGTGAATGAAGCCCTCGACCGCTGCATGGAATTCAATCCGGAATTGCTCCTCTACCAGGCAGGAGTCGACGCCTTGGGCGCAGACGCCCTTGGAAAAATGAACGTGTCCCGTAACGGCATGCGTCGTCGAAATCAACGTGTTTTTGAAGCGGTTCAACGCCAAGGCGTACCGATGGTCATTTTCATGGGTGGCGGCTACGCCAAACCGATCGAATCCACGCTTGATGCGTTTCACGACCTGTTTGCGGACGCTGCCATGTGGGCTCAATCCAAACCAACACAAACGATGCTTTGAAGCGTGATTTGGCGCATACCGACCCATGGTGGTTGACCTCCTGTGTGCGGCAGGGCTGTTCGGTGGCTTGTTTTTCATTTTCTCGCAGCGATTCAAGCGCTTTCGGGCCAACCACAACCTGGCGTTGCAAGCTTTGGCGAATCACCACGGTTTTGGATTCAACCCAAACCATGGTTGGAATGCGACCGTGATGAACGGCATGATAGGAAAGCACCGTTGCGATATTTCCTTCGAAACCGTGAGGCGGCGAAGCCGTCGTAACCGCTCAAGCACCTACCTTCACGTCACCGTTTCGCTCAACGAACCGTCGCAACTTGGGCTTCATATCACGCCCCAAGGCATCCTCACCGAGGGATTGCGGCTTCCTGATTCGTTCACCGGAAATCAAGACATCCTCATCGGAGATCAGGTTTTTGACGAGAAGTACCGAATCAAAGGGTTCGATGAAAACGCTGTCCGTGCCCACTTGACGCCAAAACGGATTCATGCGGTCTTGCAGGTTCAACAATCACTTGGGCCACTCCAACATTTATCGTTGAACGATCAACAGGTATCCGTGCGGTTCCCCGGGTTGATTTCAGACATGCAAATCATTTCAAACACGGCGAAGTTGTTGGTTTGGCTCGCTGAACAGCTTGAAGTTTGATTTTCAACCAATAAAACATGGATGTGTGAGGCTTTCTTCGGATAGTTTAGGGCGCCCTAAACTTATGAAGGAGTGATGCTCCGCCATGTTCATGAGCGGCTCGTCAGACCGTATGCTCATTATCGTCGGTGTCATTTCGACCGTGGTTTTACTCTCGAGCCTGACCTATGAATTTCTTCTCCATGAAGAAGCGGAAGTCTCGTTTTCCATCGATGATTCAACCATGATGGAGGACATTAACCGCATCGCTTCGTTTGGTCCGAGGGTGGCTGGGTCTGCGGAGGAAACACTCGCAACGAATTACATCAGTCAACGCTTCACGGAACTCGGGCTTGAAAACGTCAAGGTTGAAGAGTTTCAAGTCACAAGCGCTTGGTTTGTTGATGCCGAGCCCGACGAACATCAGATTTTGATGCACGCGCAATTGGAGCAGGGTATCCAAAATGCCCCTGGCTTACCTGACGGTTCGGCGGGTACGGGGCGGGTGGCCATTGACGAAACCGGAAATTTGAATCACGTTGAAAGTTTCACGTTTTTGGGGTATTCCGGCTCAAACCACAAGCATGACAACATGCTTACTTTCCTCGGCAACGGATCGGCTCAGGAGTTTGAGAGTGTAGGTGATTTGACCGACCTTGCCGTCATGATCAACTACGACAATTCCCGAAGCCTCGCTGAGATCTACAGAGAATCCATTGATCGAAACGCTGGCGTCGTGATGATTTACACCGAAGGCGTTGAAACGCCACCTTTCCGTTCGGTGACAGTTCAAGAAAACGGCATGACCGTTCCGTTTCCTGATGCGTATGGAGGACAGTATGCGGACGCTCTCATACCCTACATCTACATCTCAGAAAGCGTCGCAATGATGTTTCATGACTACATCGATCAAGCGGCGAACGATGCCACACTGTTCGCCTCACTGGATGGTTTTTGGGAAGGAAACAACGTTGGAACTCGAAGCGTGAAGGTCGTGACCGGTGAACTTCCTGGCCAGGGGGACGGTGAGATTTTGGTTGGTGCGCACCATGATTCCGTGTACATTAGCCCGGGGGCTGTGGACAACGCCGTTGGTGTCGCTCAACTTTTTGAGGTTGCCACACAGTTGAGTGAATTGAATCTTGAATCAACCGTCACCTTTGCGACTTGGGGCGGTGAAGAGCTTGGTTTATTAGGCAGTCAAGCCTACATTCAATCCTATCAGGAAAACATCGACGACCTTGACTTGTACATTAACCTCGACTCAACCAACCTTGATCCGTCAAAAGGTCTCGGAACGCTTGGTATTGAAGCTTCAGAACAGGGTCTTGTCGAGTCTGTTTCCAAGATTCAACGCTCGGTGTTGGGGCACGAAGAATGGTCTGATTACGATGCCACGGTTCAACTCAACGAGCACAACGGCAACAGTGACCACCGCTCGTTCAATCAACACGGAGCAACCACGATTGGGTTTTACGGATGGGAATACGAGGAGTATCACCGACAAACCGATGTTCCAGGCGTGGTTCATCAGGATGGGTTGGCACTAACGGTCGAAATCGTTCTTCACATTCTTGTTGCCCAGGGTGGACATGAAAGCGTCGAGGAACCTCTCATCCAAATCTCGGGCCTCGAAGGCGGGTCCGAATCATGGGTGTTCCCCTTTGTTCTCGCCTTGCTTGCGGGCCTTGCCACTGGAATTGGCGGCCTCATCGTGTTTATTCTCAAGGAAATCACGCAAGAGTTGATGGCGTTTTTGCTTGCCATGGCCGCCGGCGTGATGCTCCTGGTTTCAGTGCTTGATTTGTGGTTCGGCCAAGCGATGGAAAACGGGTTCATCCCCATCACACTCTCGTTTGGTGTGGGGGTGGGCGTCGTCTATGCTGTAAACATGTACGCCAACAAGGACGAGGACCTTTCCAGCATGTCAAAGGAGCAAAAGCTGTACAAATCCGGCGTCCTCACGGCCATTGCTCTCGCGATTCACAACTTTCCAGAAGGGTTGGCGATGGGCGTAGCCGTTCTTGAATCGGCTCAGTACGGTGTCGTGTTGATGGCGGCGATTGCCTTGCACAACATACCGGAGGGCATAGCGGTAGCCGCTCCAATCCAGGCCGGTGGTGGAGGCCGATTGAAAGCCACGCTTATCGCCATGGCCACCGGATTTACAGAACCGCTTGGCGCCTTGTTCGCCCTGCTGGTTCTCGGCCCCATCCTGACACCGTTCATGGTGGGGTGTTCTTTGGCGTTTGTTGGGGGGATCATGACGGTCGTGGCATACAACGAACTCATCCCACAAGCAAGGGCGCAAAACCGTCCGAAACACCTGCTGGTAGGAGCAGTCTTTGGGGCTGCCGTGATGCAAATGAGCTTGCTTCTGCTCGGCTGAAGCGCCTTCGAATCCACCGGTTTGGGTGGCTGTAACCATCGAACTGCATGACCGACGTTCGTCTGAACCGCGCCATCCATAAACCACCAACGCTGAACGGGAGGCATGGAACTTCGGGAGTTGGCGCATCACGATGTCGCCTCGATCTGGTCCATCAACGAGCAAGGTCTCCCGGGGACGGGTCAAGTTTCGGAGCAGGAATTGACCAATTTGCTAAATCTTTCAGCGCTTTCACTCGGTGTTTTCCGAGAGGGTGCATTGCTTGGTTTTGTGATATGCCTTCCCCCGCAGACAAGCTATGAGAGCCTCAATTACGCATGGTTTAACCAACGGTTCGACGCCTTCCTGTACGTCGACCGAATTGCGGTTGCGCACGAACACCGAGGCCATGGAATCGGTTCAATGCTCTATGAGCACGTGATTGCTTCATCGCACGAACTCGCGGTACCTGTCGCAGCAGAGGTCAATGTATTGCCACCAAATCCCGGTTCAATGAGGTTTCACGAACGGTTTGGGTTCAAGGAAATCGGAGAACTTCACCACAAAGAGAAATCGGTATCGATGCTTCTGCGGACGTGAGGCCGGCTGTCGCCTCTGTCATTGGATTGACATCGGTCAGTTGCTAAACACAATTTTTCCAGTTGAATTAAACAGTATATCGCCCGGAATTTCAAAACCTGCGGAAACAAAGGATTGGATGATGTCGCCTTCTTGAATCGTATACGCTTCAGACGAGCGAAACTTCTCCAGTGTCATCTCATCCGACCATCGTGTGTACACAATGACGCGTTCGTCATCCTCAGCAAACGTTGAACCAATGCAACCGTGTTCAAGCGCCGTTGAAAGAAAGGACACCAAGGATTCACTCATGGCGGCGGTGATTTCCCTGTTGTTTTTGTTGGTGATCCACATCCGAATGACTGAAGATGTTTCCATGCATCGACGATGAATTAGACGGTTTAATTTAGTTTCAATTCGGTCGACTTATGCGACCAACATGCCTTCTTTCATCAAGGGTTGACATCGGCGAGCAACAAGATAATCCCCGCGATGATGGCAGGAATTGTGGTGTGAATGGTCGCCCAGAGACTTGCAGCTTTGTGCCGGACCAACAGCGGAAACAGCGCGTCTCCGTCTTGACTGATGGCGTTGGCTGCCAGGGCCGGGAATGAAATCATGTCTTTGGTGTAGGCGGTGATGGCAATAATCTGAGGGCCACAACCTGGGATGAGTCCAATCATGGCTGCAACCATCACGGCGATGAACCCATCACCGTACTTGCTCATGTCTTGTTCTGTAATGCCGCTAAATAACATTCCAAATTCGAACACAAGGTAGGCGACCATCACCCAAAAGGTGACGAAGGCCGTTTCACTGGCCGAGTGAATCATGGTTTCACGCATGGAATGCAGTTTATCGCCGATGGTTGCCTCCGTGTCGTCACCAATCCAGTTTTTCTGAGCGATGTACAAGATGACTGAAAGGCTCGTTCCCAACAGCCCCACCCACGTTATGAAACCGTCCATGGTGGTGGGGTCGAACGACAATTCCAAGCCGTAATCCGGGTCTTGACCGGACCAAACCAGCAGAAGAACAGCGAACACCAGTCCGATGACGGTAACACTCCACCACACGAGGTAGCCCTTGTGGAGGATGTTGTAGCCAATTCCTACCGGTTCCTCGCGCGCCAAGTCGTCCAAGATTGGTTCGTCAACCGGTTCTTCCTCAACCGGTTCTTGACCAATGGTGGGGCCAAATCGACCGAGTGGTTTTCGCGGCGTCGTGCCGGTCATGTCAACCAAATATCCCCATGACACCCCGACAACGAAAGAAATGATATGAACGGCAATCAGGGGTGCGATGAACGTTGAATCGGTGATGGCTGCTCCAATCAACACAAAGGCAGAATCGCCCAATGTGGCGATCAAGGTGGCCAACACTGTGCCGTATGTAACATAACCGCGTGCGTACATGGGCATCATCACAATCGCCCCTCCACAACCGGGGGTCAATCCCATCAGCGCTCCGATGACCGGTTGCAATTTCTCCTTTTTACGGATGTACTCCACGAAACGCCCGCTTGTGGCATACTGCAACCAACTAAAGAGGAACACCATCGCCGCCACGAAGACAGTGACGGCAAGAAACGCATCTCGCATGCTGACAACAATGACTTCGAGGATTTCTGAGAAACTAACCATCAGTTCTCCCCCTCAAACGAAATTTTCACGAGACTGGCGATGGATGATGAAATGCGTTTTTTTTCATCGCCGATTTTGACGTTAAGACCGCCATCAAACTCATCTCGCGAGGTGATCTCGAGCTGAATACCAGGGTGGATGCCATTGCCTTCCAGCCACGACAAAATATTCGGGTCATCATCAGGAACCTGCATGACCGTGAGGGCCATGTTGATCGGAGAATCGCACAATGGAAGGTCACGTTCGTTGTACAATTCCCCGTTGGGTCCTGGAATTGGATGACCGTGTGGGTCGCGGGTAGGATTGCCGAGGTACTCGGCTATCGCCATTTCTAGATTCTTTGACAGGGCGTGTTCAAGCGTTTCTGCCTCATCGTGAATTTCTTCGCGACCCAGGCCGAGTGTTTGGGCAAGAAATGTCTCCAACAACCGATGTTTTCGAACGATGGAAAGCGCTTCCAATTCGCCTTTTCTTGTTAACGATGCACCCTTGTAGGGGATATGGTCGACCAACCCCTTTTCTGCGAGCCTTAGAACCATTTTCGTTGCCGACGCTTTGCTCACTTGAAGGTTATCGGCAAGTTGCTTTGTTGCAACGTTCTTGGGGCCAAGTTTCCACAGAGACTTCAGGTAGTCCTCAACGGCAACTGAGAGCATGGGCGGCCGTTAGCCATGGCTAATATAAGCGTTTGTCGAGGCTAACTTTCGTTTCTAATTTCGTGTTATGTTCGTGTACATCAGGGTGAGGTTCAGTCAACTTTTTCTTGTTGGATAGAGGGTATCCATTGTCTGTGTGATGAATCTCCATGTGGACCTCGGACGGGCCTTTTAGCGGGTTCATCTTGGTGTGGAACGAGACGCAACAGTTGATTTTCTCGTCGCCACCGTCATAGACATCAACGCGGTCTTACAGACGTGCATTGACCTCCATAACTGAAGGTTACACAACACTAAGTATTGCCTTCACAAGGACAATTACATGGTTGAATTTGACCTGACTGAAGAGCAAGAAATGCTCGCAGAACTCGCCAGAGATTTCGCAGATCAAGAGTTGATTACAAACGCAGAAGAATGGGACAGAAACGGCATCTTCCCGGGGGAAGCCATCGATAACGCTCGTGAACTTGGGCTGCTTAATTGCACGATACCGGTGGAATATGGCGGTCTCGGCTTATCGTTTTTGGATGAAGTGATCATCAACGAAGAACTTGGTCGGGGTGACCCGGGGTTTGCGACCATCACAGGCGTCACAATGCTCGCTTGTCATCCAATCATCTACGGAGGAACAGAAACGCAAAAAATGGAATTTTTAGGACGTGTGTGCAACGGCGAAATTTCAGCGTATTGTGTCACCGAACCAGGCGCTGGTTCGGATGTACGAGCAATCTCGACCACCGCTACCCTGAACGGTGACCATTACGTGATCAACGGTTCGAAAATGTGGATTGGCGGGGCAGGACACGCCAATTGGTTCTATGTGCTTGCAAAAACCAGCAATTCGGATTCCTATGATTCACTGAGCGGGTTTGTCGTTGAGGCGGACTCAGCAGGATTGGAAGTTGGAAAGAAAGAGGAGAAGATGGGCCAGCGATCTTCCGACACACGCTCGGTGACGTTTAGCGATGTCAAGGTCCCAAGAGAGAATCTCGTGGGAGGTGTCGAAGGAAACGGCTGGCTTCAAGCGATGGTTGCCTTTGACCGTTCCCGGCCCATGCTTGCTGCGCACGCACTTGGAAATGCGAGAGGAGCAATGGAGGAAGCATGGAGGTATGCGAACGAAAGGAGGACATTTGGGAAACCCATTTTTGAACATCAATCAATCTCGTTCATGCTCGCTGATATGAGCACAAAAATTGAGGGCGCGCGATTGTTGGCACACAGGGCAGCCTGCATGTTGGACAAAGGGGAACGCGCCACGTTGGAATCGGCCCATGCAAAACGGTACGCAGCCGACATAGGCATGGAAGTCACCACCGATTCAGTTCAGATTTTCGGAGGGTATGGATACTCAGAAGAATTCCCTGCTGCCAGAAGAATGCGGGGAGCAAAAATTTACCAGATTTTTGGAGGTACGAGCCAAATTCAAAGGTTAATCATTGGGAGAGAACTCAATAAAAAATACCAGTAGCCGCACATTGCATCACGGAACACAACCTGTTGAATCCAGACGCGTGCGTTGTTCACCCTTCGGTAAGTTTGCTCATGTCGGTCGTTTCATCAAACATGAGGGCCTCTCGGGGTACACCCAACATCGCTTGACGGAGCGAGGCACGTAACTCAGTCAAGTCTCCGTAGCACACCAGCACGTCGTCATAACGAAGTTGGACATCCGGGTCGGGGTTCCACACGAGGCGGTCCCCCCGTGAAAGCGCAAACACCGGGACGGATGCAAACACCTCGCTCAATCGTTTTCCGACCATTTTTGGGTGATTTCGCAGTTGCAGCGACAGTACGCCTGAGCCGGGGATGGTTCGCAGAAGCTGTCCGATGTCCACCTCGGCGAAGGCGGTGTCTTCCATCACGTAGTCAACGATGGCACCTGCCACGTTGACGCCGCTGGCTTTTTCAATACCCTCAAGTCCGGGCGATGAATTGACTTCCAGCACCAAGGGGCCAGCGTTTCCTTCCAACAGATCCACACCCGCAATGTTGAGGCCTAAAACACGGGCGGCTCGGCAAGCAGCCTCCGCATAACCATCGGGGAGTTCGACGCTCTCCACGGATCCGTTGA
Organism: Euryarchaeota archaeon UBA561; assembly: GCA_002502295.1. Taxonomy (GTDB): domain Archaea; phylum Thermoplasmatota; class Poseidoniia; order Poseidoniales; family Poseidoniaceae; genus Poseidonia. Next base: position 50,121 of record DANX01000088.1, read on the forward strand.
GGTGAAAGTTGCTTCGAAATTCCCGCCCTCTGGCGCGCCTTCGCATGCAAGCAACGACCTTGTCCCCCACGACCAGTGCTCTGATGTCTTTTCCGTGGGATTCAGCGATGTACTCCTGAACAAGCACAGATTTGCCGGTCATCAGCAGCCCTTGGACGAGGTTTCGAACCTCAAAAGCCGTGTGTCGCAAAAACACGCCGTCACCTTGGGTGCCTTGGGTCACCTTGACCACCACCGGTAGCCCACCGACGGTTTCGATCGCTTGTTCAATGTCAAGAATGTCCCGCACATAGACTGTCTTTGGAACGGGTATCCGATTGCGAGCGAGGATTTGTGAGGCATTCAGTTTGTCGCGACTTTGCAGTATTCCTTGTCCGGTATTGGCTGTCCAAACACCGAGTTGCTCAATGTGTCGCAACACGGCGACGCCGTGCTGTGTGATGGAATGACCGATACGCGGAATAACTGCGTCTTTTGCAAAGGCCCTTCCTCGATGGAGAACATCCACGCTTCCTTGATTAACAACAAGCGAGAATTTCATCGGGTCGCAAACCTCAACATCAATGCCTCGCTTTTTTGCTTCCTCTACAATGCGTCGAGTGCTGTAGAGCCGAGGGCCTCGGCTTAGAACGGCCAAACGCAGGTCAGAACCAGGCTGTTTCATGGCCCCGCCCCCTTCTGCCTCGGTTCCCATTGAGGGGCTATTGTTGGCCCGCGGTCTTGAAGTGCTCGGATGGTGTCGGACATTTATGAGCGAAGAGGAACTCGACGCAGCAGGTGCAATAACCGTTGACGTAGACGAGGATGAACGCTTGGAAGAAATGTCCCTCGACGAGCGCAAAGAGCGATTGAAGAAAGCGCGCTGGAATGTCTTTCTCTCCCTTGGCGTTGCTGCCATTCTCTTCGGTTTTGCTCTGTTCCCGATGCCCTTCTCGGCGGACTATGACGACTTCAGTAAATCTGCTGAAAAAGACATTGGCCTTGTGTGGGGTGTTCCTGTTGCCGGCGAGGACATGTTTGATGTCCCCATGCGGTTAACGGTCACAGCAACCTCTCCTCCGACCCATTCAAACATCAACATCGCCGTTTATGTCATCGAACAGGAGGATTGTACGGACTTTACCCTGGGTGAAAAAATGCAGGAGGCAAAAAGTGGAGGTTCACACAGTTACCAGTATCAGGAAGCCAACAGCAGGATTCTCGAGGGTGGGACGTACGACTTTGAGTTCAACATTGACCCAGGCCAGTACTGCCTTATTTCAGAATACATTGACGGCAACGGAGAAAAAAACAATTCAGAAGGCCAATCGATGAGCGTAGAGGGCAAACTCTACCCCAACCAGTTCATTGGTGGCGTCCTTGCTATCCTTTGTCTGGGACTCTCAGCGTTTGCCTTTATTGGCGCCCAAAAGCACGGGTCCATCCTGCGCACAATCCTCGAGGGCGAGAACGAGACCACGGAATCCCGGGTCTTGTCCGAAGCCAGCCAAAGCCGTATCCTCGCAGGGCCGTCAGGTGGTCCTCCTTCCGATGGACCATCGGGTTCACCGGGTGCTCCTCCGGCAGGTCCCGCTGGCCCGGCAGAACACTCACCTCCCACTGAAATCGAACCCCTATCACCGGGTTTACCAGCCGACGCGTCGTCGACGGAAGCCGTATCTGAGTCGGACGGTGGACCGCCACCCACCGATGAGGCGACCTACGAACCCGCTGAGAACGGCTATTTCTTCAGAAAAATGCCAGACGGTAGCTACGACCAAACGGTCTACGTCAAAACAGAAGATGGCACGTACGTTCCCAATGAAGGCTGAGGTTCAAACGCCGCTTGAATATTGATGCATTTCAGCATCAAATCAACGCCAGCCTTGAAAGGCACCATGCCTACGGTTTGGTGAGGTATGACCATGGGGGGCGAGCCGACCACCACACTAACGGTGGCGAAACTCAAGGCGCTCTGCGTGCTCAATGACCTTTCAGCCAGTGGAAAAAAGGCCGACTTGTTGAATCGGCTTCTCGAAGCCGGCGTCGACAAAGAAACCCTCGGCATCGAAGTGTTTGACGAGGCCACCTCCACCTTTCACCCCGTTCCTGAAGATGCGGTGAACGACGAACCGGTGATGATGTCCCTCGAGGACGATGAACCGATTGAACCCGTACCGCTCCCTCCCTCAAGCGGAGTTGAATCTGAGGATGAAGACGTATTGGAGGCAGAGATCCTCGAAGCGGACCTCATCGATGCCGAGGACGATGCTGGACCCTCCGTTGAATCGGCGGTTGTTCCATTGCCCGAGAAGAAGAGCGCTGGAACCCCTCTTCCCGCTACATCCGAGGAATCGAAGGCGCTGACGTTGATGGAGATGGTTCGTCGTCCACAATCCATTGCGGTTGTGTTGACGTTGATTTTGTTGGGGGCGGGTGGTTGGTATTACGTCAACAATCAACTTGAACCGTTTACTGCCGACTCGTTGCGATACGGCGACCGGATGGATTACATGATCACTGAAGGCAGTTTCTTGGCCTCCGAGGAGTACGTGGAACTTGTAACGGACCAGTTGGAAGATCCCCCAAACTACTGTAAAATCCGCCTCGCCTTCCAAGGCGTGAGCACAGCCTCAGTCACCGAGGGAACGGCGGCTGAATTAAACACGCAATCTTCGGATGACCGACTGGGTGCTGTAAAAATTCGTGGCGGCCAAGGGTTGTCCTGGCTTGGTGTTGAGAGCGTTAACGAGATGTCCTTTTCACAGTTCGATGTTTCAGGCCACTATCCAATTGCCTCCAAGTGTTCAGACTTCACCACCGACACGACCACTGGCCAGGCAGATCTGAAACTGAAGTCATGGAAGGAACTTCGAGAACAAGTTGTTCTCGCCACCGAATTGGAATTTGCTGCAACCCTTTCAGCCACCTCCTATGAGGGGTCGGCTTTCACCTACGGCGTCGGCGGTTTGCTTGGCGACCTTGAGGAGCTTTCGCCCGGTCTAGGCATGGTTATCGCACCGGTAGAACTGGTTGATTTCTTCGGAAACGCCTACATCACCAAAGATGCGACGGGTACCAGTTCGGGGTGGGAATGGCGCGTCACGGGTTCCGAAAAAATCGGTTCCACCAACATGTGGAAGGTAACAGCCAGCCACCGCGATGTTCGGGACTTCTGTCTCGGCTATGCGACCATGACCATGTGGTTGGACGTCGAAAGCCCTTGGGCGGCTCGTCAGACGGTGGACGTTGCCATAAGCAGCAGCGAAGCATCCCAAACAAGTTGTTCTGGATGGCAGCAACGCGGCGTTGACGCCGTTCTTCCAGAGGGCGAACTTGAACTGCACCACACCTTTGAGCGTACGACCCTCTCACGCGGCGTCAAGGCGATCGAACTCGGCAAGACCTACGACAATCGCCCTCAGGCCAATGACCTCAACCCTGATGAGGATGATTTGGTGGACTGGGGTGTAGACAGCACCCACCTTTCAGATAACTCAACATCGCGCCAACACCCGCTCGACCTGGCGATGACCTGCATTGATGAATTCAGCGGCGTGGCTTCGGGCGCTGTGGCTGCGCTAGAGAACGATGGTTATGTCTGGCGAGCAGTTGACAAGCAAAACGGCACGGCAACTGAATGGAACCTTTCATGGGTGGATTCGGACACGACTGCTGGCTGGCTAAATTTTGCCGTTTCCGGAACAGAAGAGAGCCGAAATTGTGAATTCATTGGCAAGGGCACGTTTGATGAATCCATCTCGCACAATCGAGACTCGATTCCAAAGGCTCTGCCTCTTCACGACATCGAGGCTCGATTGATGGATTCACAACGCTATCCGGAGTTGACAGGTCCCGATGCACTGTTCACCGGCAGCGGTCTGCACGACACGACAAGGGTAGGCTACCTCGTGGTGGTTCCAGGCACCGGATTTGGCATTGATTTCAGCGACCTTCTCGACACATCAGGAGCGACCACCGTGGACCTTCAGCGAACATGGGATGACAACGGAAAAGACCGGAGTTTCTCGCTGCTCGTCGATGCTACCGACGGACGCCTTATCGGTTGGACCGACCTTTCCGTGGAGGAGCTGGGCTGATGAGTACCGACGGGCGTGGTCTGGACCATTTGATGGCGCAAAACGAGACCGAATTGGGTTTTCTCTCAGCTTATGGGGGCGTGGACGAAGGTGGAGAGCATGGCGGGCAAAACCTTCTTTCGGCGCTTCACCGTTTCTTGAAGGCGGGCGGCATGCCGTCAACGCTTGACGGCGCTCGCCTTTCGTTTGATGCGGGCCACGCCGAGGCTGAGGAGCATGGATGTCGCTTTACGTTCAAAGGGAGCCATCTCCCTCTCGTTGCGAGCGACATGAAGTCTTCCGGTTTTTCGGAAGGTGAATTGAAGGCGGATCGAAGCGAGGTTGAGGTCGTGTTCACCGCCTGGACCATCGATCAACGACGATTTGTTGAGCGGCTGGTTGAGCACCACGTTCATGGTTAAATCAATCTCGACGGGCAGTTCCCACCAGGGCGGCACCCATCAGCGCAGTGAGTGTCAAGACCACACCAGCCGAGGGCAAGATGCCTTCACGCTCACCCGAACCGGGGACGTCGCAACCGTTGCTTTGGGCGTGGACTCCGCCGTATGAACCGTCATCGTAGTAGCACGTTGACCAGGTCTTGTACCAGTCTCCTTCCGGATAGGTCTCGGATGAATCATCGCTGTAGGTGGCCTTGACGCGCCAGTTCACGTAGGAGTGGTCCTCTGGAGGCGTTAGTTCCGCTGTGTGGGTGCTCCCGTCATCGCTGACGGTGACCTCTTGCATCACAGGAGGATCGCACACGCCGCTGTTCAGGCAGATTTGGGTGGTGATGGCAAACGTTGTGCCGTTGTCAATCGCCTCTTGGTTCATGACCACGGACAACGTCCATGTTTCTCCATCCTGTGAAGGTGTTGTGCGTTCTTGGACGGTAAACGGGACATCCCCATCAGGATTGACGTCCTCTCCCCCGGTCGCTTCTCCGGCCTGTGCTGCAAAAGCAGTCGTTATCATGAGGGCGAAGGCCATCAGGAGTGTCACGCTTTGCTTCATGTGTTTCAAAGGTTGCAGCTCCTTTATTTGGGTTCTTCTCATTCCATGTCCCATAACTCATCACCCACCCAATGCACCGTTTTGATGCCCTTGCCTTTTGTGTTTTCCACGAGCGCATTAGCGTCATCCACCGCCCAGCCAAGGGCCAGTGGTCGTTTGTGGGTCATGTCTCGAATCCAGACCAAATCTCCGGATTGAACGGACGGTTCTGCACCGTGAACTCCAGCCACCATGCAATCGGCGCCATTCATCAAAAAGGGAATGGCGCCGTGGTCCACCTCCACCCATTTCAGGGCCTCCATGTGTTCCAAAAAGCCGCGCAGTGTCAGGAACACATACCGCTCTTGCTCATCGTCAAACAATTCGATGACCAACGGCGTACGGTCGACAAACACCATGGTCCATGGCCCGTATTCAGCCATTTCAAGAAACGCTCCATCCACGTTCAGATCAATGGCCAAATCGGTTTCCAAACGCTTGAGAAGCGGGGCGATGTTCTTTCGTCGCACGGGCCTACGTTTCCGGATGCTCCATTCATTGGCCATGATGTACACACGGACCTTGAGGCTATCATCCTTGGGCATCGCGTTGTTGATGAACCAAAGGCCGGTCATCGGGACATGGCGATGTGGTGCACCATCCGAACGTTTGCCAAGCATGCGATTGAATTGGGGAATCAGCCGGTTTCCGAGCCGATTTTTTTCGTCAAGCCCGCTGGATGCCTGCACCAATCAGGACCGCTTCCAGTGAGCACGCACCCAGGAGAAGTTCACCATGAGGTTGAGTGCGTGGTGCAACTTGATGATGCCCTTCAACCCGTGGGCATTGCGGTTGGGTTGGATTTGACCGACCGTGCCACTCAAGGTGAACTTCGAGCCGACCAGTTGCCTTGGGCAAGGGCGAAGTGCTTCCGCTCAAGCGCCGTTGTCGGCCCGTTCGTACCGTGGGACGGAACATGGGACGAGCTGGTTGACCCTGTCCGAGGGCTTCATCTTCGGTTGGAGGTCAACGGCGAACTGCGTCAATCAACACCGCTTCATGAGATGTCGGTCACCCCCCGTCAGCAAATCGAATCCTTGCACCGTTGGGCGCCGGTCGTTGGGGGTGACGTCCTGTTCACAGGCACCCCGGCGGGCGTTGGTCCATTGGTTTCCGGTGACAGGGTTCTGGCTCGGCTTTTGCAAGAAAACGGCGAACCAATTTCAGAAATTGATGTTGGCTGTGTTTAGGGTCGCTTTCATATAGCCTGTGCTGGTCGGTGGCGACGCAGGAGGCTTACCTATGGCTCAATGGCACGGAATTTCACGACGCAAACCATCCGGTGGACGCAAGGTTCAGGCACGCGGAAAGCGAGCTACAGAAATCTCAACTGAGAAGCAATTTGCCCTCGTTGGAGAACCAAAGCGCAAAATCTACCGAAAAACCGGTGGCAACACCATGGTCCGCGTGATGGCTGCCAACCAAGTCAGCATCAACAACCCCAAGAACGGTAAGACCACCTTGGGCACCATTCACAACGTCGTGGAAAACGCCTCAGACCCCAACTATGTTCGACGAAACATCCTCGTCAAAGGGGCCGTCATCGAGACCGACAAAGGTCGAGTCCGCATCACTTCACGACCCGGCAAGGACGGCGTCATTAACGGCGTTCTAATTGGGTGAACCCAAGCGACGGCTTCAAGAAAGCACGCCCTGAGCGGCCTATGAGGCGAGACCATGGACCACAATCCTGACCGACTTTGTGTTTGGCCAGGATATTTCGACATGAAACGGTCCCGCCGAGCAGGCCGTCGGGTTCCGAAGGATGCTTCGGTACTCAAGCCCGACCTTGAGGGCTTGTTCATGGCGGCACGAGCTGTCGGTCTTCGAAAAATCAAGCGCGAGGAACATACCTCTCACCCTTCGCGGCCCCACGGTCGTGAGGGACGGCTTTGGATTTCAGCATCCGGCGCAAAGGAATCAATCGGTGCGGGCAGCAAAGAAGAGTTGCTCCAACTTGTCGGGGGTCAATGGCGTGAAATGCAACGAAATCAACGGCAAGCGGCTGAGCAAGAAACAGCCCGTGGCCCAAAAACCGGCGATCGTCGAGCGAGGTCGCAGCGGAAAAACACGCAACAACGTAGCAGTTTCAAAAAGCGAAAGAGTTTCAAAAAACGTTGAAACTTGAAACAGAAATTGATAACCTTTGAGGGTGTTTTCTGAACATGCGTGTCCTCCTGATCCTCTCCGTACTCGTCCTACTCACCGGAGGCGTCCAAGGGGATCTTGCCCCGCAAGCCGAAGAACCTCAAACCGTTGTTATCAGCGTTGACAGCACCAACTTACGCTTTTCACCCTCTTCCGTGACCATCACTGAAGGAGACACTGTACGCTTCTTCTGGAGCGGACAAGCTCTTCCCCACAATGCGGTTGAGGCAAACGGTGTGTTTGATTCGGGTGACCCAGAGCGGAACGTGGACTACAGTCACACCTTTGAGCGCGGTTCAGCGGGTACCTACGAATTTGTTTGTGAGCCACACGCATCGGCGGGCATGGTTGGTCAAATTACGGTTGAGCCAGGGCCAGCGATCGTTGAAAATGAACCAGAAGAGCCTGTTGCAGAAAACACACCTTCCCTTTCATTGGGCGCTACTGCTGCCGTTTTGGTGATGGCATGGGTTGCTTCTCTTCGCCGTCATGGCAACGGGTGAAGCCACCCAAAGACATCGTCTTCGGTTTCGTTTTGAATGCCGGTCAAAGCGTCGTACAACTGGACCGTGATGTCGCCTGGAACTCCTTCGCCGTAGACCTTTTTCCGGTCGCCATGGGTGATTGAGCCAATGGGGGAGATGACAGCCGCGGTTCCGCAGCAGAAGGCTTCGTCGGCGTTCATGGCAAACTCTGCAGCAACCTTGCCTTCCACGACCTCATAGCCGATGTGTCGGGCGAGTTGGATGATGGAATCTCGTGTGATTCCTGGCAGGATGGTGCCCGTTAATTCTGGCGTGTACAGCACCTTGTCTTTGACGCAGAAGAAGTTTGCAGCACCGACCTCCTCAACGACGGTGTGGGTTTCTGCATCAAGGTAGATGATTTCAGCGTAGCCCTTCGCTTTGGCTTCTTTGCTGGGCTTCATTCCGGGAGCGTAGTTCCCAATGGCTTTCACTCCACCCGAGCCGCCGGGTGCTGCTCGATGGTGATGCTCCGAGATCAACAAGTCAATCGCACTCATGCCGCCCTTGAAGTAAGGTCCAACCGGCGTGACATAGATGAGAAAGGTGTACGAGGGCGCAGGTGCAACGCCCAACACCGGGCCACTTCCCATCAAGAGGGGGCGAACATACATGGCGCCTTTACCGGAAGGAGGTACCCAGTGCTTGTTGGCAGCGACGACTTGCTCAACCGCATCAACAAAAATGGATTCGGGGACAGGCGGCATTTTCAATCGGTCAGCTCCTCGCTGCATGCGTCTTGCGTTTTCCTCGGGGCGGAAAAAGACGATTCGGTTTTTTGAAGTTTGATACGCTTTCATCCCTTCAAACAATCCTTGGCCGTAATTGAGAACGCCCGCAGCCGGCGACATTGGGATGTCTCCGTAAGGTCGGAGTTCTCCCGGCATCCACGGGTCGTTGGCCGTGGTGGTGGTCAAGTACATGGTTTCAGTGGGGGTAAGTGAGAAGGTAAGGCTGTCCCAATCAAACGATTCATCCATGCAATGAGCCCCCTATCAAAAAGAGCCATTGTGATGAGGCTTTCAAGGATTCCTCTTCGGTTTGATGCCTCGGGCTCTTGATTTTCATCGACTTGAGCAGATGGGTTCTAATGGGGCGGAACAGTGAACACCCTCGGGGTCGCCAAGTGAACGGACGGATGGGAATCGTGAGCGGGCGTTACCGTTCTTTGTCCAGCTCCGACCGGGACGATTCCTCACCTCAAACCGTGGTCGAGCTGTTTGGACGAACCGATGATGGCCATTCTGTGTGTCTTCTGGTCCACGGGTTGAGGCCGACTTTCGAGATCGCCCCCATCGGTACATGGGAAGTTGAGGAGGGCATACCTGCCTTCATCCAAGACCGATTGGTCCACGTTCGAGCCATGGAACACGTCGTGAATGTCACCGGTCCTGTTGTCAAATGGACCCAACTTGGAGAGCGACCGGTTTGGACCATCGAAGTTGAGCAACCCTTTCACGTCCCGTCCATCAGAAAGGTCCTCAAATCCCGTTCTTGGCAAATCTTTTCGGGTGACATCCCGTTTGTCAACCGCTTCTTCCTCGACGGAGATGTTGGCATGCACGTCGTCTTTTCCGGCGAGGTCGTTGACACAAAGGAGGCCAAAGGCCCCGTCCACAAACCAGAGGTCCTCCGAGCAGGTGGTGGAGGACGATACGGTGTGGACCTCACGGTGCGCTGTGCGTTTGCCGACGTTCAGGCCAGCGAACCCTTTGCTGTGCCCTACAAACTCTTTTCCTTTGACTTAGAAACGAGCATTGAGCATGAAACGGTGCTTTGCGCCGCTGCTTGTGTTGAAGATCTCGGAAGTGGAGAACGCCAAGTTTTCGAATACCGCGGTGCTGAGGCGGACATACTTGAAGGGCTGACGAACACTGTCCTGGCGACCGATCCGGACATCATTACTGGATACAACATCGATAATTTTGACCTTCCACGTCTCGCCGACCGCACGGCTGTCCTTCAGAGGGGACGAGGTTCAGACGGTAGCATGGCCTTGTTCGGTTGGGGGCGGGCTCCGAGGGACGAATCCGAACTCAAACGCAATCGCGATGCGCTTGTCCCAAAGCGGCAAAGCAATCGGGCTTGGAATCTCTCGGGGCGCGTCATCATGGACACGTGGTGGCAGGCGCGTCAGGCATTGAAGCCGCGACGTGAAACGCTCTCGTTTGTTGCGACTTTGTTGTTCCCTGATGACGAAGCGAAACACAAAATGGACATCGATGCGTCCAACATGGACGAGGAATGGGCCAACCGTCCGGATGAGGTTCTCGAATACTGTGTCAGAGATGCTGAACTTCCGCTCGATATCCTCGGTGCTATTCAGGCCGTCCGACGCAAAGAGGCGGTGGCCGCCGTTGCGAAAGTCCCCTTCGAGACCGCAGCGAACGGTTCCACCAGCCAACTCATTGATTCCCTCGTTATCCGTCTCGCTGACTCGCAACACGTTGCCGTACCGTTGACCGGCTCCGCTGAGGCGAAGGAAGGGCAGATCACGGGTGGATACGTTCACGAAGTTGAAGCCGGCTTGCATCCTTGGATTGCAGTTCTTGACTTCAAGAGCATGTATCCTTCCATTATGATCGGACACAACATCTGCTACACGACCCGCATTGAACCGACGGTTACTGCCCAAGCAGGGCAGGTTGATGACGTTCACGAAGCACCCACTGGGGCGCTTTTCAGAAACCAGAACGACAGAAAAGGCATGGTCCCTTTCCTTCTCGAGGGGTTGATGGCCCAAAGGGACCAACACAAGGCTGCCATCGTCGCAGCAAAAGCCGTTGAGGACGCAACGAAGGTGTCCTTTCACGATGCCATGCAGTACGCTGTCAAGATTCTCATGAATTCATTTTACGGGGTCTTCGCGAGCGGATTTTATCGATTTACTCATCGTGACCTCGGTTCTTCCATTACTGCATGGGCTCGTCAAAACATCAAGGGAATCATCGCTGCTGTTGAGGCCGAAGGTCATGGAGTGGTTTACTCGGACACCGATTCCATCTTTGTTCGCTGCCCTATTGAGCATGACGCCCCTCGACAGATTTCAGCCGCCGAGCACGAAGCGGCAGGAAGAGGAGAGAACGCCGCACTGCAATTGCTGAAACAGCACGAGTCTGCTGTCAAAAGCATGGTTGAATTTGGGACGCAGTTGGCAGAAAAATACAGCCGTGATTCAGCGGTGCTGGAGTTCGAAAAAGGCCTCTCTGTTTTCTTCAGCCACGGCGCAAAAAAGCGCTACATCGGTCAAGTGGTCTGGCCGAGCCAGGAGATGCTGGTCCGCGGGTACGAGACCCAACGCACCGATTCCTTCCTTTACCTTACGTCGACCATGAAGGAGATCTTCCGCTACGCTCTGGCCGACCAAGGCGATGAGTTGGTGGCGTATGCCAAGCAGCGGGTGGAAGCGCTCCGCCGTAGCCTTGTGCCACCTCAGGAGGTCGTTCTTGCCAAGTCGTGCAAAGGCCGCGTTGTTCGAACACCCGTCAAAATCCCGGACGATGTGGACTTCACCAAAGACTACGCCAAACCGGACAGTATGGCTCAGGTGCGCGTGGCAAAACAGCGCATAGAACGTGGACTCGGATTCACCACCGGAATGAAAGTCTCCTACGTGGTTACCGACGCGAATAAACGCCCCATGTCGGTGGTTCCTTGGCTCGAGAACGAAGAAGAACAGGCCGCTGTCATCTATGACGGCCGATTTTATGCCGAAAGGCTGGCGGCTGCTGTGGGACGCATTACAGAGGCTTTTGGCTGGGAGGCCAAGGACCTCATGGCCGGCAACAAACAAGCCACGTTGTTCTCGTTTTAGAGGCCACATAGCGAGGAAGCCCTTTTCATGACCTAGCGACCACCGCATGCTATGGGAAGCCATTTGCGGACCCTCACGATGGCGGGATTGATGCTCTGCATGTCCTTGTCAGGGTGTATTTTTGAGAACGATTCTGGCAGCGAGGATGCCGAAGTCTTGGCTGTGTTCAGTTTTGCTCCGAGCAAGAACATCAAGGTTGGAACAACGGTCAGCTTTGATGCAGCAAGCTCAACACCGAACGACGGGTCTTTGACGTACCGATGGAACTTCGATACCGAGGGCACCATTGACATCGACGCTACGGGGCTTACAGCAACCTGGACGTTTGATGAGGCCAAGACCTACAAGGTCACCTTGGAAGTCTCCGATGGCTCCTCAACCTCGGAACAAACCCGAGATCTGACGGTGGCACCCGAGAGTGCTGAGGCACCCACGGCTGAAATCACACAGTACGCCGACGATGAGGATTGTGAGGACGAATCCATCACCGAATCGAGGCACATTCTCGTTTGGATTTGCGCTCGAGACAAGAGCATGACCGACCGTTCCATCACGGAAACAATCACCATTCAACTGGACGCCTCCAACTCTGACTCCGGCGATTCCGTCTCTCAATACATTCCAGAGGATGGGTACGCTTGGGACCTCGATTTGATGGAGGACAAGGACAACGACGGTGATCCCGAAAACGATGACGATTTGGTGGGAGAAACCGTTGATTGGAGCAACGTGGCTCCTGGCGAATATGAAATTAGCCTCACGGTAACCAACAGCGTCGAAATGACGGACAGCGCCACCATCAAAGTCTACGTGAGCTATGCCGGATATTGGAACGATTTTGAAATCGGTGGAAACACGAGTGGAAACGCCGCAGAACTGGATTTTGACGCCCCAATTCACTACAACAAGGAAAGCGGAAACACCATTGTGAAAGCCCAAATGGAACTGGAATACCCCAAGGAAGACGATGGATGCACCAACATCCCGGGAGCCAACAACTGCCGTGCTGAATTGAACATCTTTGCTTACAATGAAGAGGACGATGAGGCCGGAAACACCACCTCCACCGATGTGGAATCGCGGGACGACGGTGAATGCGATGACGACCTTGATTGCATTCATCTCAGGCTCTCAGGTTACATGTTTTCCGATACCGAATCCACGTACGGTGATGGCGACTGGACGATGACCATCCAGAACGATCGCATCAACGATTTCAGGGTTGATCGATTTGTCATTCGCCTCTATTACAAATGAGGAGACCGAAGCATGCGACGCACGCGAATTGTAGCGACCATCGGTCCTGCTTGCGAGGAACGCTCGGCCCTCAAATCGCTGTTGGAGGCTGGCGTTGATGTTTGCCGGTTCAATTACTCGCACGGCGAACCCGAGGATAAAACCGACCTGTACCGGCGCGTTCGGGACATTGAGGACGAGATGGGCCGCCCGACCTGCATTCTCGCTGACCTCCCCGGTCCAAAACTCCGCCTCGGAAATTTCCCTGAAGTTGAAATGCTGGAGGAGGGAAGCGAAATCACCCTCCACTGCGGGGTGCTTCAACTCGAATCCACCAACGGGGTTGACTTCCCTGTTGAATACGCTGGGCTTTCTGCTGAACTCAAGGTTGGCGACCCAATTCTTGTCGCTGACGGGCTCATTCGCTTGTCTGTCCTTTCAACGGCGGGTCAGCCCGGAGGAAAGGTTCGCTGCAAAGTGATGGATGGTGGGCCCATCAGTAGCCGGAAGGGCGTCAACGTACCCGGGACACTTGTGGACCTGCCCGCCATTGGTCCCAAAGACAAGGCAGCGCTTCAACATGCCCTCGAGAACGGTGCCGATTACATTGCGGTCAGTTATGTCCGGACGGCAGAGGACTTGTTGCCAGCCAAAGAAGCGGTCAAAGCAGCTTCCATGCACGTTCCCGTTCTTGCTAAAATTGAACATCCCGTTGCCCTCGAGAACTTGGACAGCATCCTCGACGTGGCCGACGCCGTGATGGTGGCGCGGGGTGATTTGGGTGTGGAAATCCCTCTTGAAAACGTCCCCGTGGCCCAACAACGCATCATCGACAAAGCCCTCGAGCGAGGCATGCCGGTCGTGGTTGCCACGCAAATGTTGGATTCGATGACCTTTCAGCCCCGCCCAACTCGAGCCGAGGTGAGCGATGTATCGACGGCCATCCGACACGGAGCGACGGGTGTGATGTTGTCGGGCGAGACCGCCTCTGGAAAATACCCTCTTGAAACCGTTCAAACCATGGCTAAGATCGCACAGGCTACCGAAGATGGATTGGACGCGTACAAACTGCGTCCAAACGCTCTCGCTCGTTTTCGCTCGACCCGGGCTGTGGCGCATGCGGGTGTCGAATTGGCGCGTGAATCTGGAGCAAGCCGCATCGTGGTGGCCACTCAACACGGGACCTCGCCTCGGTTGGTCTCAGGCTACCGGCCAGCCATTCCCGTGACAGCGGTGAGCGATCGCCTTCGCGCACTTCGCCGAACGTGCCTGCTGCCAGGGGTTGATGCCGTTCTTTCAAAAGAACACGACCGCGGTTCCAAAACCATGCGTGAAGCGGTCAAGCAATTGGTGCTCGAGGGGCGCATTGAGCCTGGCGAGCGCGTCGTGGCCATTTCGGGAAGCCCGTTGGCGATGCGTGGGGCCACGAGCACACTACGTCTCTACAAGATTGATGCAAACGGCGAAATCCTTGACGCTCAATGAGAATCGGGGAAATGCGGTTGTTTTTGGTCCTAAATCGCGTCGCGCTCTTGATATAGGGGATGATTGTGGGAGCGCTTGCTAAGGAGCGATTACCATGCCATCACAATGGGAAGACAGAAGCAAGCCACACCGCAACATCGTGTTTATCGGTCACGTCGACCACGGAAAGTCCACCACCGTTGGACGTCTCCTCCTCGACTCCGGTCACATCGAAGAGCACGTTATCGAAAAGAACGAAAAACTCGCCGCTGAATCTGGTAAGGCCGGTTTCGGTCTTGCGTACGTCATGGACGGCCTCAAGGAAGAGCGCGAGCGTGGTATTACCATCGACGTCGCTCACAAAGAGTTCTTCACCCCTGACTACTACTGGACCATCATCGACGCACCAGGTCACCGTGATTTCGTCAAGAACATGATCACCGGTGCCTCGCAAGCCGACACCGCTGTGTTGCTCTGTGCAGCCAACGACGGTGTCAACGCCCAAACCAAGGAACACGCTTTCCTTGCTAAGGTGCTTGGAGTTAAGGGCCTCATCGTCCACGTCAACAAGATGGACATCTCCGGTGTCGACTGGACCGAGGAGAAGTACAACAACGCATGCAAGGAAGTTTCTCAACTTCTCCGCATGGCTGGATTCAAGCCGGACGATGTCCCAATGATTCCTGCCTCGTCCCTCAACGGCGACAACGTGTACAACAAGTCCGACAAGTGCCCATGGTACAAGGGACCAACCCTCTTCGAGGCCATCAACGCTACACCAATGCCATCCAAGCCGTCCGACAAGGCACTCCGCCTTCCAATTCAAGACGTCTACAAGATTTCTGGTATCGGTACTGTGCCCGTCGGCAAGATCGAAACCGGTGTCCTCAACGTCGGCAAGAACGTCGTGTTTAACCCGTCCATGAAGGGCGGTGAAGTGAAGTCCATCGAGATGCACCACACCATGGTCGACAAGGCTGAACCCGGAGACAACGTTGGTTTCAACGTCCGTGGTCTCGCTGCTGACGACATCCGCCGTGGCGACGTCGCTGGATACTCTGACAACGAACCAACCTTCGTCCGCCACGACGAGCACTTCGTCGGACAAATTCAGCTCATGGACATTCCAAAGGCTGTCTCCGTCGGCTACACCCCAGTGTTCCACGCTCACACCGCTCAAGTCGCTGTGAAGTTCATGGACCTCTTGGAGAAGACCAACAAGTCCGGCAAGGAAGCCAACCCTTCCTTCCTCAAGACCGGTGATGCATGTCTCATCCGCTTCCAGCCAACCAAGCCGTTGGCCATTGAGCAAATGGACACCTTCCCAGAGCTTTCCCGCTTCGCCATCCGCGACATGGGCAAGACCGTGGCTGCAGGCGTTTGCTTGAAGATTGAGAAGAAGTGAGTTCGCTCATTCAAGGATTGATGCGAGGAGTGGAATGAATGGTTGCTGTTACCGTTATCAAACTGACCGGTGAAAACCACCAGGACATCGATAACGTAGCCAGCCAAATCAAAACCATATGCGACAGCGGTGGAATCACCCTCCGTGGCCCGATTCCTCTGCCCACACGCCGCCTCGTGGTTCCTGTTCGAAAGGCACCCGATGGTGAAGGTAGCGAAACCTACGATCACTGGGAAATGCGCATTCACAAGCGACTTCTTGAGATGGACATCTCCACAACGAAGGACCAAACAGCGCTTCGCTCGGTGACCAAGATTCCTATTCCTGACACCGTCAGCATTGAGATTTCGATGAGAAACATCAACTGAATGCGGTTGCCGAACCGGGACTCACACGAGTCAATCCAACAAGCATAGCGTAGCCTCTCCTCGCCTATCAGCACTCGATTGAAAGCACAGATGTTCACAATTCTGCTCGTTCGGCGACGCCTGCATCAATGAGCCAAGCAGCCATGCCTTCGTCGAGGAAATGGACGTCCCCGACTTCGAGCGCCAAAGGTTGGCCTGAGGCGTCCATCACGGGTTCTGGCATGGTTTCAAGGATGCGCACTCGCACGTTGTTTTCGTCTTGAACATCTGGCTCTGCAGGTGTTTTTTCGGGTGCCTCAGGCGGTTCGTCCTGAATGGTTTGAATGGGTTTCTTTGAGGGGGCTAACTCCATCGCTGCCCCGTGTTTTGACGCTGGCGGGGCCTGTGGTTCTGGCGTGGATTGAGGTGGAGCGGCGTCCTCTGCCGTCTGCATGTCTGCGAGAAGGTAAGCCTCCTCGTTGGCCCATGGTGCATCGTCCATCCACCGTTCTTCAGCATCTTCCTCAGCGGCGGGCAAAGGTTCCAGCGTGTCTTCAAAAGCCAAATCGGGTGGAGGTTGGGACGAGATTTTTCCTTCTCCGACGAAAGCGTCCAGTTGCATCGTTCCCGGCGCATGGGTGCGGGGCTGCATCATGATCTCACCGAGCAGACCCTGCTGCATGCCTTGCCAATCAATCTCTTTCTTGAACCGGTCAACGTTGAGCTGAAGCGCATGGTAGAAGGCCTTCTCAGACGGGTCATGGCGTTGCCAGTCCAGCGATGGGAGCTCCTGGGCCATGTTGGGGTTTACGCCGCTGCGCAGGGCCTGGCTCGCTGCGTGCTGCATCATGGCGACCATTCGCTTTCTTGCAAGCTCGGAAGCGATCCTTCGGATGTTGGTTTGACGCTTCTGCAGGTTCTGAAGTCGCATGTCAATCGACCCCTTCCTTACCATGTCCTGTATCTCCAAGTCAAGGCTTGAAAGCAAGGCTCGGACCATTTCCCAGAAATCTTGACGAGGAAGTGGAACCGGGACGTGCCGCGGAAGTTGCTGCCGGTGAGTGGTGAATAACTGCTCTTCAATCTCTTTGGCTTGTGCGCCGTCAAGATCCCGAACAGGGTTCATGTAACCTACGTGGAGGTGACGGGTTTTCAATCCTCTTCCGCAGAATATTTGCCACCGGTTGTGTGATGCAATCATAACACCCTTTCATATCCACCTTCTGCACCTCGCAAGGCGAGGTGTTTTCCTATGTCCTTGGCCAACCTTTCTGCCACCTCTTCGGAGAAGGGGTCGTTGGCGCTGGGCATGAGCTTGTTGATGTTGCTCGTTCTGGCCACTCCGATGGCTTCTCCGTTGGAGGAAAGCGTGTCGTCCGCCTCCCGTTCAACGTACTACACGCCTCAAACCGGCTCGAGCGGCGTGAACACCACAAGCACGGGGGTACTCAGCGTCCCTTACAACCAGACCTTCTCTGGTGGACAACTCGACGTGACGCCCATGTGGGGCGAAGCCGATGATCTCTCGGCCCGGTTCGGTATTGACGCAAACACGGGATGGAACGGAACGCATCAAGGAACGCAAGGGATTGGTCACGGTGGCCAATTGAGTCTAGCAACGCAATCCACCCTTGCAACCCTCACCGATTTTGAAACCTTGATCGAGACCCTACCTGATTGGGTGGGGCAAGGACCAAACCACAACGCATGGAACGTTGTCCCACTAACCAACGCTACGGCTCAAACGGGCAAGCCTACCCTTCCAACAGACGGTCAACGGGTGCTGGCCACCCAAGCCCAAGGAGGCCTCAATGCCAACATGACTGGGTGCCTTGCTTCTCCGGCTGAGCCAATACCGGCGTTTGTTAGCAGGTACAACCTCACCGTCGACCACTGGTTGGCATTTTTTGACGACGATGCCGCATGGATAGAAGGAAGGCTTTCGGGTGGATCATGGGAGGTGCTGACACCCTCCACGCCTTACACCAACGCCTCTGCCCTTGCAGGCACTCCTGCGAATGTTTGGTCGGGAGCTTCCAACGGGTGGCAGAAGGCACACTTCAGCCTTGATGGCGTGATTCAGCCCACCTCGACCACGCTCGAGGTTCGTTTCTGTTTCCAAACCTCCTCCACCACGGGCGTTCGAAACGGGTGGTTCCTCGATAATTTCACCCTCTCCAATGTCGGTGACCTTCCAGGAGCATGGTTTCATGGCAACATGAGCGGCGACTACGCAAACAACGCTGACGGTCGCCTCTATCTTCCAGCCGATTTATCCAACTTTTCCGGCCCCATGCAAATCGAATTTTGGGCAAACTGGGACCTTGAGGGTTCCTTTTACGACAATCTGCTCGTTCTCGTGAGCGTTAACAACGGGACCACATGGGCACCAGTTTCCGGTATTCCAGGGCTTCCTGGAAACGGTTTGTCATACCAGGGCAATTATTACATGGACGAATCCTTGGGATGGATTCCAATCTCGTACAACCTTCCGAGCGGTGTTTCCAATCATCAAAACGCCTCCAATGTTCTGTTACAGTTTCAGGTGTTGACCAATTACCAGAACGGGTTTGGGGGTTTTGCCTCTTCCGGGTGGGAAGGCATCGCCATTGACGATGTATCCATCATTCATCGGCCCGGGACCTCGCAATCCGAGCGTCTACTGCTGTCAAATTTTTCAAGCGAAACGAGCGGTCAATACGGCGACCAAAGAGGTTGGCTTGATGCGTCCATCTCGTCCATCAATGAGTGGAACTGGACCACTGAGTTCGGCATGAACCCGCCTCAATTTATGACCAATTCCTTTGAATTTTCAATGACCACACCGCCGGGATGGTCCATCGATGGCACGTGGCCAGACGGATGGGAACTCGGCGAAATTGGAAACACTTCAGGGTACGGGCCAGGAACGTTTCATTCAGGGGTTCGAGGCGCAGCCATCAATTTGACAACCAAATACACGAACAATGTTTACACCCACCTCGTCACCGAAGAATACACGGTTCCAACCAACGCAACCGCACGGCTCTCCTTCCGCTCTTGGGTTTGCACAGAGCACAATTGGGACGGAGGTGGCGTTTCCATCTCCAGCGATGGGGGTCAAACCTGGTGGTGGCTCCCGCCGCAGCTCAATGGATTTCACGATCAGATCTCAACGGCGAACACCAATTCTCCTTTCTTTGGCGAGGGCATCCTCGATGGCTCAGGCGTCCCCGGCGGATGCGGTGCCAGCAACCCACGGGATTTTGCGCTCAAAACCTATGATTTGTCCAACCTGTCTGGCCAATCCATCAAAGCTCGATTTTCCTTCTTTTCCGACACTTTTGTTGAAGCGGACGGATGGTACATTGACGATGCCGGCATTGAGATTGACGTGTTTGAACCGGTTGGAACATGGACCTCGCCGTCCATCTCACCTGATCCCTTGTTTGGTTATGGCTGGCTTGACGGTTGGTTTGAGCAACCCAACGGGAC
>DANX01000088.1:69923-81963 GCA_002502295.1 Euryarchaeota archaeon UBA561
CGGCTTGACGGTTGGTTTGACCAACCCAACGGGACGGAGCTTTTGTTCGATGTTCTCGACGGGCAGTCTCAACCCATTCCGGGTCACCAGAACCTGACGCTACCATCCTCCCTTGCCCTTGACCCGAAGGAACATCCCTCCGTTCATGTTCGTGTTCGGATGAGCACCCAAGACACGTATGTGACACCGCTCGTGCACAGCATGAGTTTGGGAAGGACGACCTACATTGGGCCACAGCATGTGCTCAACACGCCCATCGGCGCCAGCAAGGCCTTGATTGACGGCAACGGGACGCTCGTCGTGTCGGATTCGTTCTCCATTCCACTTGCCTCGGCTGTATCGTGTCCACACGACGGTTATCGTTTGACCACCGTTGGCGACAACCTGACGTGGGCGACCACCAGCGGGCTTCTCGTCGCTTCAGCTCACCTCCCTGCATCTGAACTCACGTATCTGAACCATTCCTTTGGCGGAGACATTTCCCTCATGACCGAGTTTACCCTTCTTGGTTCAGGAGGAGAGCGTTTTGTACGAGCAAAAGCCGAACTGGATTGCGTCGTTCCTCCTTTGCGGCCAAACCTCTCCATCGGTTGGAACAACGTCTCAGTCATGACATGGCCTCCCAGTCAAATGTCCGCCCACCTCGGCTTGAACACATACTTGGCCATGGTTGAACACGACGGCAACAACGTGTCATGGGCCCAAAACTCCACGGCACCGAGCATTTCAATGAACAACACCACGCTGTCCCTCACCTACAATTCGCTTGACCGTTCTGCCCAAGGGTCAACATCGGGTTCAGGGCCAGCGATGACGTTCATGATGAACAATTTGACAAACACCAGTGAAGTGTATCTTGACGGCGTTCTTCAACCAACTTCGATGGGGAGGGCCATTGTCCACTACCAAGGCGCTTCATCCTGCCCTGTGGTCGCTTCAAGCCGAGCGCACCCGATCTACAACGCTCATCAATTGGCCTGCACCGTTTCGCTGGAAGTCCACGGAACGGCGGATGTGCGGGTTTTCAATTTCATGCACATGCTACCGGACACGTTGATTGAAGTCCGCGCCGAGGCCGAGGCATTGAACAGCGCCAAATTAGCCTCCATTGGCAACGACACGCGGGCCATTATCGACATCCCTCTTCATGTTCAAACAGACAAAGGAGGCCTTCGTGTAGGCCTTAATGCCACGACGCTTCCTTTGATGGTTGAAACGGTTGAACGTCCAAGCTACACTCGTTGGCTCCCCGAGGAAACGGTTTCCTTTACCACTCACCACACGCGCTACAATCCACTCGATGCGACGAACGACGCACCTGACATTTCAGAGGTATCGCTCTGGCTCGGGCCCACTGCCGACATGTCAAGCACCGTAATTCACGTTGAACTTGACCGGATTCAGGAGGCCCCTCGCTTCCGACAACGAGGGGGAGCAGGACTTGCGCTGTTGGATGCTTCCACCTCTTCCGTCTCGTGCACACTCAACACATGCAGTGTCGTCTGGGCCTTTACCAGCACATGGCTTCTGGATGACATCGATGACCTCCACCTCTTCACCATGGCAAAGGACGATGACGGGTTGGAAGTCGGCCCAGAAATTTACGTTCGAAAGACGGCCTTTAACGAGGTTGAAAACGACCTTGAGGTGGTTGACTTCACCGTCACCGATGCATCGCAGCGACGCATCGATGACTGGACGAATTCGTTCTGGCCGTATCATCTCAATCACAATGAATCGCTGGTGGCGAACGGTCGTGTACGGATGGAAGGCATTGCGAATCAGTGGGTGGATGCTGGAGAGGCAGAAGTCACCGTAACCCTGCGGTCGGTGCCTCCAAAAAATCTCTCGGGTGGACCCGACGAATGGACCGGGGAACCGGTCAACTGGTCGAGTTCGTGGTCGACTGAAGTTGGACCCGATGGGCGGTTTTCGATTGGACTTGCGAGCCCTCTCCTCACCGATCTTGTGCCCAGCAACACCTTCCTCGAAATCACCCCAAGTCTATCTCGGCGTGGCCCATCGGGAACCAATGCTTCCTCAAGCGACGACCGAACCGTTGTCTTGACACCAACGCGGTTCCTTCACGATACCACGCAGCCGCAAGTTGACTCCCTTCGGGCTCTGGATTCAGGTCAGGAAGTCATCGCAGACGGTCACATTTCCATGTACGGTAAAGACGTTGCTCTACGGCTCCAGCTTAGCGACCCAGAGGGTCTATCCAGCGTGTTAGACGTGTGGACATGGCTTGAGGGCATCCACGATACCAACGGTGACGGTACGATGGATGCCTCGGAGTACACTCTTCAAAGCGTCAGCCTCAACCGCGGCGTACAACAACTCGAGGTGGATTTACCCCTCGTAGGTTCTGAACAGGTCGTTCCTGACGGCCAAAACAGCGGGCGGCTGAGCGTGGTGCTCAAAGGCGAGGACCTCGCAGGTAACCCCCTGCTGGGTGGTGGCGACTTTGGTCAATCATCGGACCTTGCTACCTTGAGCGTCCAGCGGCGGTCAGATACAATCCTCGACGTTGACAACATTCAGTTGGACCGTCAACAAGGCCAGCTCCTTGCAGGGCACGAGCACCATTTTTCTTTCTCGCTCGGGGATGCAAACGGCATCGAATCCCTCGAATCGATTTCCCTTGCGCTGTTGGGCGAAACCAATGAGACCTCGTGCTTTATTCACTATGAGCCTCGCTTCGGGGAGGTTGAATTTGATGAGGAATGCTTTGTTGGATCACCTTTCGTTGTTGTCCAAAAGCGACCTTTGCTGACCACCTACGATGTGGATGTCGCCTTCCGATTGGATTGGAACGTTAGCCGCAACCTTACCGATGGTGGTGTGCCCTCTCTCAAGGTGCTGGATGAAGGGCAGGACCTCGGGCTCGGATTGTACCGATTAAGTGCGCTTTCATGGGTAGCGAGCGATGACGTTGAATTGCGTTGGTTGAACATTACCGACACCCAAGCACCTTTCGGGCAACACAATGAATCCACGCATTGGTTCCATCGAAACGACGTGGTGCACCATCGCATGGGCCTCTATCACAGAAACACATCCGTCCTGGCCGAACACTTTCCAGAGGTCGGCCGGTTCGAATGGACGTTGACCGATGGTGAGCGAACAACATCGAACGTCGTCAACCTCACGACCACCGGCGTTATGTCCTTCAATGCCACGATGAACGAAAACGTTCTCTACAACGATGAAGGCGTGTTTTCAATCGCCCCAGAGGGCTTCGACAACCACCCTCTCAATGCGTTGAGTTACAACCTTGTGGTCGACGATGCGGCACCGAAGCTTTACATTGCACCGGGAGTGCTTGAAAACTTCGCTTCGAATGCCCTGACGTCAGTGCCGATCACTGTTAGCGTGAGCGATGATACGCACATGCCGCCTGAAGGCATTGAGATGCACACCGTGTTCTATCGAATGGGGCGGCCCGTTGAGGGGACAAATCAGCACCTGACCCTTCCGCTCAAGACCACCCTCAACGAATTCACCGTGTACGAAGGCACCGTTGATTTCCTGCCTCAAGGCATTGTCCTGACTCGGAGTGATGTGCTTATTGTGTGGTTTAATGCGACCGACCGCTCAGGTCGCCTGCTGACCGGGTTTGGAACCGAATCTGCACCGCTCAACGTTGGAATTACATGGTTTGCGTTTGAGCCAGTCCTCACGGACCTTTCTGCCACACCCTTCCGTCCAAAGGTGGGGGAAAATGTGTCGGTTTACGCCCGTGTTGCCAACGATGGCCTTCTTCCCGGAGAATTTCAAATCATCCTGCGAGACGATGAAGGCCGTGAATTGGACAACGGTACGGCTTACCTTGGTACGGGAGAGTGGGTGAATTTTGTTTGGAACGTTGAGGCTTGGAAAGAGGGTCGTTTGGGACTCAATTTGGAGGTGGTCGACCACACACCCCAAATACCCGTTCCTTTGGCTGACATCCAAGGCCAAGAATCCACGAGTGGTGCTGCTGGTACGGCTACGCTCGGCCTTTCTGTAATCTCCTTAATCGTCGCCGGCATGGTCCTTTTCGTTGTGAGACAACAGCGCGCACAACGGGAAGAAGTGTACCATTTGGAGCGAATACGCCGCATCGTTTCGTTGCGCCGCCCTCCTCCGAAACCCTTGGACATAGTGGACATCCCACAAGAGGAATAGTCAAGAAGAACTGGCTTCACGCAAAACACAGAAGCCGGGGTACCCGAGTGGTCAAAGGGGGTGGATTCAAGCTCCTCTGCATATTGCTTCGCAGGTTCGAATCCTGCCCCCGGCATTCCTAACCTCCTCAAAAAAACGGCAACGTCGGGCCCGTGAAGCAGGGATTTGATTTAAGTTAAGGGCGTCTTAACCCAACCATGGACAGGACCAAGGTTCAGAGCATCGACCAAGGTTTGTTCGCTTTTCCAAAGCCAATGCTACGTCACATTGTGGGCTACGCCATTTCGTTTTGTTTGTTCATGGCTGCCTTTGGGTTATACAGCAACAGCTTGACGATTCCAGATGTCCCTCGGGTCGATGAAGCCACCGTTCTTCCCTATCTGCATGCAGACACCTCTGACTACGAGTTTGGTCCACTTCAAGATGGATACGATGATTGGGAGTATGCCGCTGAAGCAGCCTTTGTTGTGGTTCCATTGGAACTGGTTGCTGGCAAGATCGCCTCCGATGATTGCAGTTGGGTGGAAGACGACGAGGGAAATGGAGGGTGGGAATACTCTTTCTCGATGGCCGGTGCAACGCGGTTAACGATGGTTGATTCTCTCGGTACTGAGATTGAAGCAGCTTTTTCGCTCAAGGGCTCGCTTTCTCCAGAAGGAGAGGTCTATGAGCCATCTTGTAATTCCGATTGGTATCGATCCATCGAGGGTTATGGTTTGAATGCAGAGGAGAACTTCAAATTCAACGCTTTTGTGATGGTGGAAGAAGAGCCGGTCCGGTATCAATTGCTTTCCGTTGTTGAAGTCCGTCAACTCAACAACCCCGGAGAGACTCCGCAAGAAGTCACTCAACGGGAGGATCGGGGCCGATGGGCGTTGTTGTGTTCTGGAATCGGAGGTCTAGCGTTCATGTACAGCACAACACCACCACTGCTCCATGAACTTCGGAAAATTCGCAAGCACAACAAGTCGACCACCAAAGACACCACATCTCAGCCAGGTGTGTTGGGCGCAAACGGCCGTTTCTTCCCTCACTACGGTCCAAACTTTGAGCCGTTGGGTTTTGAAAGTCATCCAGCTCGCCAAGCCAGCGATGACTGGCTATTCGGTGCACCGCAGCCTACCAATTTCAACGACCCCTACAGCGGTGATGAGCACGGGATGCTAATTCGCGAACACCCAAGCGTGATTGGTACACCCAAAGCTGCTCTCATCACACCCTACAGCATCGGAGCCATCGTGTTCGCTGGATCGTTTATTTGGCTCTCTGCAGACCTTCGTGCACGCGACGGCTCATCTTTCCACACCATCGTGGGGTGGTTCATGACCCTGTTCGTGACACTGGTTAATTTGGCTTGGTTCTATTTCGCTTGGAAGCAGTTTAAGCTCAATCGTCTTATTCAGGATCTTCCAACATCACCGATTCGAAGCGTCGCTGTTGGACAAGCGGAGCTGGTGGGTCAAGTGCGCCCCTCGATTGCTGGAACTCCTGAGTTCAGCGTTGGAGGACGGACGCACAAAGGGTTCGTTTGCTGGCAGTGGAATTCTTACAAATATGTCTGCCGGACAGATTCAGACGGCGACACCCATTGTTCATGGGAACACCGTGAAACAAAGGCTGGAGGCGTCCCGTTTATGCTTCACGACGGCACCGGAGGAATGCTCATCGATCCGTCGCTGTGGGCCAAGAAGCCCTTCGAGTATGGCCCTGAACTTGATGAGTGGACGCGTGGAGATTGGAAGTGGACGTTGAATGCATTTGGTATCGGGGACCCGGTTTATGTCCTCGGCGACTGCGTTCCCCGTGCCCAAGACCATCTCGAGAAATGGGGAAGCCACGAAACCCTCGCACAAGCCTTGCTGACCATGGTTCCAACCACCGACACCGGTGATGGCTCTGTGCTTCATTACGGTACGGAGATGGATGTGCTTGCCCAAAACCGTTCCTTGTTTGAGATCTTCATTGTGCCTCTCTTCGTCTTTTTGTTGGGTGTCTTCATGTTCATCAATTACACGCCGTGAACATTGGTCGCTCGGTTCAGACCTGTTTATCCCAGACTCCAAGGACCACATCGTGAGAGGCGTCAGCAAAGACTCAAAGGGAGGGACCGTGAGAGCGCCTCGGTTATCATGGTCGCAAAGTGGGATATACGATTTCTCGAACTTGCTCATCACATCAGTCAGTGGTCAAAAGACCCCTCGACCAAGGTTGGGTGCGTGGTGGTTGGCTCAGACCGTGAAATTCGGTCAACGGGATTCAATGGGTTTCCCCGTGGAATAGAGGACTCAACGGAACGATTGGAGGACCGGGAGGAGAAATATCCGTTGATTTGCCATGCTGAAGAAAACGCCATCATGCATGCAGCGCGCATCGGTGTTTCGCTGAAAAACTGCACGGCCTACGTCACGTGGCCACCCTGCACGCGGTGCGCTCGCTCGCTCATTCAGGCCGGTATTATCGAGGTCGTCTACGCCGGTGGAAAACCCATTCCTGAGCGGTGGGTTGCGGATTTCAATCGGTCAACCAACATGATGCAAGAAGCCGGGCTGAAAGTCCGAGACATCGTCGTTGAATAAATCGGATGCTTGTAGGCCTCAAGTCCTCACGATGCATCGGTGTTCTCAACCACGACGGCAAGGTCATCATCGCTGTCAGCCCCGAGGATGTTGAGCACGTTGCCCAGAAGGTAGAGGGACCCGATGCACAACACGGTGGTTGAGTGAACAGCACCTGATTCTATCCATTGAACAGCGTCCTTCGGTTGAGCGAACAGGACAGCGTTTTCCAACCCTAACGTGTTGAATGCAACCTTCAATTCGGTGCAGGGCACTCCGGGGTAGCGTCCAAATTGAGGCTCGGTCAACACGATGGCTGCAGGTGGGAAAGCATCGCACAGTTCGGTGAGCGGTTCAAGCATGGTGTGCATGTCGATTTGAGGTGTGCTGCCAAAGAGCAGAGTCCAAGGTTCCCTCCAGCGTTCTTGCTTCTTGAGTTGCGCACACGCGGCAAGCATACCGCTGGGGTTGTGCGCTCCTTCGAGGAGGTAGGTCACGCCCTTCAGCGTTGGACTTGAAAGTTCATGCATCCGTCCCGGCCAGCGTAGTCCGCGGATGACGGGATAGTCGATGGTTTCCGCGCACTTTAGATGGGCCCATGCAGCCTTTGCCATGGCGTTGGCTTCCTCGTGATAGGTCGCCGCCCTTTGCACATGCACCCACTCCAACCTTGCAGGGAGGGCCGCCGCTTCTGTTGTTGATTCGAGCGTGGTGTTTGCGCAGGCCTCAATGCACCGTTGCACGGCGGAGTCCTCAACATGTCGGACCACCAGTGGCTTTCCAGGTCGAGCAATAGCAGCCTTTTCGGCTGCAATGGCCACGAGGGTTTCTCCAAGAATGTCGGTGTGTTCAAGGCTAAGTGATGTTATGACCGCAACATCTGCGGGCACAGCCCTGGTGGCATCAAGGCGTCCACCAAGCCCAGTCTCAAGCAAGAGCACTCGGACCGGCAAGCGTGAGGCTGCCACGAGGGCAATAAGCAACGTGGCCTCAAAGAAGGTTAGCGAGATTTGTGTTCGCTCCACCATTCCGTAAACCATGCTCAACGCCTCGTTAAATTGAGTTGTTTCTACTGGGCGGCCATTGAATCGAATGCGCTCTTCAATGCGAACAAGATGTGGTGAAGTGAACGAGAGGTGATTGATGTGAGCCGATCCAAGAGCAGCTCCAAGGGTGGCTACAGTGGTTCCTTTTCCATTGCTCCCGGCGACATGCACCGTTTCATACTCGGGTGTTGGAAGGCCAAGTTCAGCGATGGCCAACGAGGTGTTCTCAAGGCCGAGCGCCATGCCTTTTTCCTTCGTGCTTTCCAGCCAAGCGCGCAGGTCCTGCTCGGCCACCATGACCGTTCGACCTCGGGGGCTGTCAATGGCTCTTTTCCTCGTTGATTCTTCCGTAGGAAAAACGCGAGGCTGATATGGAAGGTAGCCTTGGACCGGCCATGAGCGATGCTGAAACCGAGAAGGGACGCGAAGTCTCCCAGCGGTTCGCTGAGGTCGAAGATGAACTTCGCCAAGGCGACAGCCTTGCATCGCTTATGGCCGAACAGTGGCGCGGGATGGCCGGCATGGCAGGGATGTTTGTTGCCACGATTGCGATCGCCATCTACATTCGACCGTACTACGACGTGGGAGAACTCCATGCCTTTGGGGCCTCGGGGGCCACACAAGTTCGCTATGTTGCTTTGGAACTGCTTGCAATTTTTGCTTTTACAGCCCTCATTATTTTCTTGGCTCGGTGGGGGAAAGATTACCTCATCAAGTACGGGATGTACGCCGTCCTCACGCTTGCTTTGATGTACAGCCTTGTGCCGTTGGCCCACATGTTCGTGTTGGATTTTGACACCCAACCGTACGAAGTTCAATCAAGCGATGAGCGAAACGGGAAGATGCTGGGAACGTGGGGTGAAGATGGGTTTGTGCTGTACAACGTCAGTGCGGGCGATTTCAACACCAGCGTAGACATCACGGCATGGAACGCCTCCAACGATTACAAGGAACCGGTTTGGACGATGACCCACGCTCACCAGGTCAACGACGCAAACTCCCCTGTCAGCATGACATCATCGTCTGAACTTCTGACGTTTGCTTCCGGCGCTTACGCTTGGTCCGTGGAGGCCGGCAGTGGCGAGTTGGTTGAGAGTTATGCCTGCTACACGTGGTCTGAGGATGAACCGGAACCCCTGGCGAACATGTTTGGTGGTTGTTCCGTCGCTGTTTCGGTTGAAGATGCGATTTATCTTGCCAACCCTTTCGATGACTTACTCCGCTACCGGACCTTTGAGAGCGCTCCAGGCGTTCTGACGCAAGAAGCCCGCTGGCGCCTTCCCGGTTTTAACACCGGAGATGGTATCGTTATGAGCCATCTTCTTGACGACGATGAGTGGCTCTTGGTCACTGCCACTCAAACGGCCAGTGTCCTCCTTGAATCGACGTCTCCTGCCTTTGACTTGGGCCAAAGTGGAATGAACAACGCTACGTACCTCATGCAACAGATGCCCGTAGAAGGCGCAGCGTTCACATCCGCCGATGTTGGATGGTCTCCATTTATGGAGCAAGAAATCACCGAGGCCCAATCTCAGCCCGATACTCGGCACCAACGCCTCATCTTGCTGGGTGAATCCAACGGCAGCATCACGGGCGTTGAATGGAACGGGAGTTCAACCGCGGATGAACGCTACATGGTTCAAGATCGAATGAATCTTGGGAACTTGGTCGATGAAGTTACATCCGTTCGAATCACGGATTTGGACCAATCTGGTTTTTCTGATTTGTTGATTTCGGGCGATGGACAAGCCCACTGGCTTTACACCACGTCCCTTGTGGACCGAGCCAGCTTCCCCGTCTCAGACAACGCCGAAGCGGTGTTCTTTGCCGTGGACGACGACGAGGCTGACATGGTGGTCTTGAGCGCTGGGGACGCTGCAGGTTCAACCCTGGTGGAAACCGGTGAATTGACCTCCGATATGTTCCCAATTTACGGCTTGCAGTTGCTCCTTGGACCAACGGTTGTAGGTGTTGTGGCGACGTTGCTGCTCCTTCTCTTGCTCGTGGTTCACAGTGAGTGGTACGTCGTGAACACCACGGGTGTGTTGCTTGGTGCTGGCGTTTGCGTGATGTTGGGTGTGACCTTCGTTCCAGCGCTGGCCATTTTGTTCATGGTTCTCGCCGCTGTGTACGACTTTTGGGCCGTTTACAAGTCAAAACACATGCTTGACTTGGCCGACACCATGGTCGGTTTGCGCCTCCCAATCCTTCTCGTTGCACCACAGGACGGCGATTATTCACTGATCGAGGAGACCGAACGCGCTAAGCGTACTGTCACTTCGCAAAGCGCCGCACCCGTAGCCAAACCCAAACGCAGCAAGAAAGGCAGTGAAGCCATGTTCATGGGGCTGGGTGACATCATTTTCCCAGGGATGCTCGTATTGTCTGCGATTCAGTGGCTTGACGATGAGGCCGCTTTTGAGGTCGCCATGTTTACTTTGGCAGGAGCGTTGCTCGGCTATCTCGCCCTCATGACCTACGTTGCGCGCGGCAAAGCCCAGGCGGGTCTCCCGCTCCTGAACGGCGGGGCCATTCTTGGATTCTTCCTCGGAGGTTTGCTCTTCCTCGGTGGCGACATCTTCAGCTTCAATATCTCGTGGTGATCCCTATGCTTGACATGAATATGTTTCGAGAACACGCTGACGTGATACGTGCTGACCACACCAAGCGTGGATTGCCTCATGATAACATCGAAAACGTGATTGAACTGGACCAAGCTTGGCGCAACCTCCTCCACGAAACCGACCAACTTCGCCGTGCAAAAAACGAGGCCGCACGGGGCATTGGGGCGGCCAAAAAGGCCGGGGATAACGAGGCGGCAGAAGCCATTCTGGCTAAGGTTGCTGACCTCGGTGAAAAAATATCTGAAATGGAAGCAAAGACCAACGAAGCGATGGAGGTTCGCGACCGGTTGCGCATGTCCATCCCCAACATCCTCCACGGTGACGTGCCTGTTGGAGAAGATGAATCGGGCAACACGGTCCATGCTGTTCACGGGACGAAACCTGAATTTTCCTTTGAACCGCGAACCCACAACGAACTTATCGAGATGAACAAATGGGTCGATCTCAAGCGGGCAGCCAAGATCACGGGGAGCCGTTTTTACTTCCTCAAAGGCGATCTTGCTCGTCTTGAGTTTGCCTTGCAACAATACGCCGTGGATTTCCTTCGCCAGCGCGACTACACCTTCGTCCAACCCCCGGTCATGATGAACCGCGAAGCCTACGAGGGCGTAACGGATCTCGGCGATTTTGAAACCGTCATGTACGGTGTTGAACCCGACAAGTACTACATGATTGCCACGTCAGAACACCCGCTTACGGCGATGTACATGGACGAAACAATTCCAGAAGACCAGATGCCGATGCGCATGGTGGGTGTCTCCCAGTGCTTCCGGCGAGAAGTGGGCAGCCACGGCCAAAGCGACCTCGGAATTTGGCGCGTTCACCAATTCACGAAGATTGAACAAATCATCATCTCCAAACCGGAGGATTCCTGGTCCCTGCACGAAGAGTTGCTGCAGAACTGCACCGATTTGTGGGATAGCCTTGGCATTCACTACGAAATTGTCAACATCTGCACGGGCGACATGGGCACGGTAGCAGCCAAGAAATACGACCTCGAAGCGTGGATTCCCGGTGCAAATCAATACAAAGAAATCGTTTCCTGTTCAAATTGCACCGATTATCAAGCCAACCGATTGAGCATCCGATACGGTCAGCCAGGGCATCCCAACCAACCCATCGTCCACACGCTCAATTCAACTGCCGTGGCCACTTCACGGGCTTTGGTGGCCATCATGGAGCAGAATCAACTGGAGGACGGGCGTGTCACCATCCCAGAGGCGTTGCAACCGTTGATGGGTGGGCAAACAGTGCTGGAACCGTGCCAGTG
The DNA here is from genome assembly GCA_002502295.1 of Euryarchaeota archaeon UBA561. Taxonomy (GTDB): domain Archaea; phylum Thermoplasmatota; class Poseidoniia; order Poseidoniales; family Poseidoniaceae; genus Poseidonia. Next base: position 81,589 of record DANX01000088.1, read on the forward strand.
GGGTTAATTCACCCAGTACGAGAAAACCCTCATGCTTGTGCGGTTGGAATGTCGATTGCGCAACTGTTTCGATTGAGCAATCCGTTGAACGGGCAATAGCCGAAAGCCGACGTTAAAACGCCCCACAGGCCCACGATGAGGAACACCACTTCGATGTGGACCGTGGCGAGGAAGTCAAAGATGACCACGCCCGAACCAAACACAGCTCGTGCTGTGCGTTCCCTTCCACCGACGTTCTTCATTGCCCTAAAATTCAATCTGTCCATTCTTAACAGATTGTTTACCCAGCCCCGCGATGCTCATCGATTCGTCGTATCCACTGGAACCTGTCATATTCACTCACAATACATCGCTAGCGTTCAATATGGCCCATAG
>DANX01000088.1:82236-82595 GCA_002502295.1 Euryarchaeota archaeon UBA561
TTCACTCACAATACATCGCTAGCGATCAATATGGCCCACTGCGAATCCGTGAATACAGATTGCCCATATACAAGAGGGCCAAGCATAACCCTTGTGAAGATATAATGGTCAATTACCACACAGATCAATTTTGATACTTCATCCATTGATCTGTTGTGTTGGACTTTCTGTAGTAGTTGTCTCCATTATGGACAATCCATTCAAATCCATGCTCGTCTCTATTACTGGGAATGGCATCTGCGGGCGGGCCGACATCAATCATCGGTTTCTCCACGTGCTGGAGTGAAATAGGCTGAGCCTGATTGTTGATTGGTTCTTCAGAATGGGGTGAATTTGATTGGTCGTTTTTATGAACTGGC
>DANX01000056.1:0-4622 GCA_002502295.1 Euryarchaeota archaeon UBA561
GCAGATCCAATGACCAGCCTTTCAATCCAAGACCTCTGCCTGCCGTTCCTCGCTGATTTGGGCGAAGACACGTGGCAGACCGGCACAGGCATCAACGAAAACGAAATCGTGGTGGAAGTCACCATGGCCGTCAACCCCGGTCGTGTTTGGCGCTCCTACCTCGAGCCCACTATCCAGGAAGTCTTTGACATGCCAAAAGGCGACAAAGGAACCGCTGCTCAACTCTGGGGCGACGTGTTCATGACCAACGAAGTGCTTCACGACAAGATGAAGAAGGACGGCAATGAGCATTATCTCAATCTGCTCAAGCTTGCTTACCACTGGTCGAACAACGAGGCTCAGAAGGCACACAAACTTGGCAAGCACGGGAAGAAACCGGCCGCCAAGAAATCCCCTGCCAAGAAATCTCCCGCCAAGAAGAAGTGATTTCTTCTTGAATAAGGTTTGAAGAACAGGAGGCCCCGCCTCCGACCATGGCGAGTGGAAACGACGGGAGCGGGCGAGCCCCGGTCTCCATCGTTCGTCCCACAACATCCGTCACAAGCGGCGTGGGCGTGACCCAGAAACTCGTGACGGCTGCTGTGGCTTTTGGAGATTTAATGCAGGGTACGTTTGGTCCACAAGGTCTCGACAAAATGCTTTACAAGACAAACGGGGAAACCGCTGTCACCAATGACGGTGCGAAGATCGTCGCTGAACTCTTGGTCAAACATCCTGCCGCCAAAGCCTTCGTCCAACTCGCCGATGCACAAGAGCAAGCCTGCGGGGATGGCGTAACCGGTTGCCTCCTCTTTGCGAGTGAATTGATGCGAGAAGCGGGACGATTGCTCGAGCGGGGACTTCACCCTCTGGTCTGCATACAAGGTTATCAAACAGCGCTGGAGGTGGCGACCGATTACCTTGATTCACAATCCGATACGCTCGCCAAGAACGATGAACGTCTCCTGTCCATCGCGCAAACATCCATGACCGGCACATCCGCTGATACGGGAGATACCTCACTTGCCCACCTCATTGTAGAAGCCCTTGAGACGGTCGCTTCCAACGATGGCATCGACCATGAGGATGTTCGAATGGCGAAGCGAATACAAGGCAACCTCTACGACACGCGACTTGTTGATGGGTTGGTGCTTGATGCGGCGTTGACGCTTGATCGCCTCCCTCGAAGCCTAAATGCGGGAACTGTCTTGACATTGACCTGCCCTCTTGACCAAGAAGAAACGGTTCGAGACACTGAAATTGAAGTCGAAAAGGCCGATCAGTGGATGGCTTTTATTCAGGCGAAAGAAACACTCCTTCAGCAGAAAGTTGAGGCCGTTCTTGCCACCGGCGCTACGGCGGTGTTCAGCGCGGAAAACATCGAACCGAGCGTTTTCCATGCGCTCACTGACGCTGGATGCTTTGTCCTCGGAGGACTTGAGCGTCACGGTATTGAGGACATTGCTCGCGCCTCTGGTGCCACCATGTGCGACCACCTTGACGATGCAAACCAATCAGTTCTCGGGCGATTTTCATCCCTTGAAATTGAAACAGGAGAAGGGCTTGATGGGCGCAGAGAACGTCTATGCATGCGCTTTGGAAAACAAGCAGGCCTGGTCACGCTGGACGTTGGCGGGGGCGATGGAGTTGCCGTCGAAGAGACCATTCGCGGCCTGTATGATGCGTTGCGCTCCACCTCACTCGCCATGAAAACGGGAACCATCGTACGGGGTGGAGGCAGCGTTCACATGGGGGCCTCCCTCGCCGTCAAGGAAGCAGCAGAAGGCCAAGCAGGGCGGGAACGGTTGGCCATGGAAGCCTTTGCCAGAGCCCTTGAGCATATTCCGTCCACCCTGGCTCAAAACGCAGGTGTTGACCGACTGGACACCCTGCTCGCCTTACGTGCTGCTCATCGGCAGGGCGATGCTAACGCCGGTGTTGATGCGAAAGGGAAAGTCGTCGCCATTCAGTCCACGTGGTTACCCGCGGCCACGCTCCACCATGCGTTGGAGTCGGCCATTGAAACCACGTGCGGGCTGTTGAGGGTGGACCAAGTGATCTCTGCTCGTGGCGATTGATTTTTTTTGATAACCACGCCTTGGCGCTATGTTCAAGTGCATCCGACGGGGCAACTGCGATAACGGGTTCAATCCATGCAAGCCGTTTCTCCCCCGCCTCGAGCCCTCCTCAGTGTGTGGGATAAGACTGGAATTGTCGAATTTGCAAAAGGGCTTGTAGCCCTCGGTTTTGAATTGATATCAACCGGAGGAACCGCTCGAACATTATCAGAAGCCGGCCTCGATGTACGCCTTGTTTCTGACGTCACCGAGCATCCAGAAATTTTTGATGGGCGTGTCAAATCGCTCCACCCAGCCATACATGGTCCCCTGCTTGCCCGCTTACATCAAGAAAAAGATGCTACAGAACTTTCCCGTCTCGGGTATGCCCCCATTCGTGTGGTTGCCTGCAACCTCTATCCGTTTGGCGACGCTGCTGCAACAACACCACCGCTTTCTGACGATGAGTTGCTTGAGATGGTCGACATTGGTGGGCCGACCATGGTTCGAGCTTCTGCAAAGAACCATCGGCACGTGTTAATCGCCACCAATCCAGACCGCTACCCGAGCCTCCTTGAAGCGCTCGGACAGGCTGGAACTCCGGCTGATGTTAAGATGGGACTTCGACAATCCTTGGCGCTGGAGGCGTTTGAACACACGGCGGCGTACGATGTGGCCATCGCACAGGAACTGCACCGACGTACTACGGGCGATCCTGCTTCCTTTTCTTCGATGGAAGAACAGCGAGACCGCCTCCCTCACAGCATTCTTTCAGCCAGTCACAAAGTGGGGGCCCTTCGCTATGGTGAAAACGGTCATCAAGCCGCTGCCCTGTACGTCAGTCATGATGCTCCTCAAGGCAACAACACCCTCGTCACGGCCCGTGTTGAGGGCGGTAAAGCGATGTCGTACAACAATTACAGCGATGCCGATGCAACCCTTCGATTGTGCCGTTCCTTGTCAACGGATGAATGGCCAGCAACGCCGCATGCCTGCGTCATTGTCAAGCACAACAACCCTTGCGGTGCTGCCCTGGCAGCTACTCAACAAGAAGCGTTTGAAATGGCCCTTGCCAGCGACCCCGAATCCGCTTTTGGTTCCATTATTTGTTTCAATGAAGTCGTTGAAGACTCAACAGCAAAATCCGTGGGGGACTTGTTTGTTGAAGTGATGATGGCTCCAGGATACACCGAACAAGCCAAGGCCACGCTCATGGCGAAGAAGAACCGCCGGCTTTTGACGATTGAATCCCCAAACAACCGCCTGGCCCCCCTTGAGCGCCAAGTGGTTCGCAAGCCCATTGAAGGGGGCGTATTGGTGCAAACCGAAGAACCCCCCATCATTGATTGGACCAAAGCGAAAACGGTCACGGAGGTTGAACCGACCGCAGAACAAATCGACAGCATGAAGTTCGCCGTACGCGTTTGTGAGCAGGTGAAATCCAACGCCATCGTTATGGTGCAGGGGACGGCGACGGTTGGCATTGGCCCCGGGCAAACCAGCCGCGTTGAAGCTGTGAAAATTGCCGCTCGTCGTGCCGGCAAACGAGCCAAAGATTGCGTGCTTGCCTCGGATGCATTTTTCCCCTTCAAGGATGGATTGGAACAAGCAGCGGAGGCTGGCGCCTCCTCAATTGTTCAACCCGGGGGATCAATTCGAGATCAAGAAGTGATTGACGAAGCCAATGCCCGCGGCATGTCGATGTTGTTCACCGGGCACCGCTTGTTCCGCCATTGACGTTCCTAAAGCGATCGCGTTGTGGTTGCACAGAAGCTAGTTCGCGGTAGGTACCCGCCATCCTACCCACCATATCCCGACGATGGCGGCAATGGCAACGGTGGCCTGTCCAAATCCGGGGTCTCCTAAGCGGGTAATGTACCATATAGAAGCCGTTGAGACGACAGCGATAATTCCACAAATGATTAACTTCGAATGAGCGGGCAAAGCTTGGCCGTTTCGATAGTATCTCAAGAGAACGGAACCAAACAGACGGTTTGCGAGAAGCCAACGAAAGAGCCGTTGTGACGAACGACCATAGCAGAACGCGGCGGCCACCAACCACGAGGTCGTTGGCCAACCTGGAAGCAGCAGGCCAATCGCTGCGAAGACCACAAAGATACTTCCGAACACAACCCATGTCAGCCGAACGAGTGGGTTGCTGCTCGGCTTGTGATTGGACAGAACATCCAGTATGATGTCCTCGTCCGAGAGCAAAGCAAGGTTTGATTCACGGCGTTTTGCCTCAACCGATTGCGTGGAATCCGATGAGATTGTGGGGGCCGACATCTGTCCTCGTCGTTTGTTGTGGCGACCGTGCTAAAACCCCTTTGTCTGGCATGGAAAGGGTTGAAGCCCCGCATCCTTTCGGTGAACCATGGATTCAATCCCGCTTGGCGGGCGAACTGCAAGTACCGATGCGCCACTTCGCTGTGCGGTGTTCATTTCGGGCTCAGGAAGCGGCATGGAGGCGCTTGTTCACGCGCAACGCGATCAAAACCTTCCACACCAAACCGTTGTCGTGGTTGCTAACAAATCCGGGATTGAAGGCTTGGAGCGTGCGAAACGTCTCGGGGTCCCCACCTTGGT
>DANX01000056.1:5010-15692 GCA_002502295.1 Euryarchaeota archaeon UBA561
GCGGATTTGATGTTGAACTGGTGGTGCTTTCGGGCTACATGCGTCTCCTTTCCCCCTTCTTCCTTGGGAAGTGGGCTCGTCGTGTCGTGAACATTCACCCGTCGCTTCTTCCACATTTTCCAGGCGCCCACGCTCACAGGGATGTTCTCGCCTCGAAGACCACCATCACTGGCTGCACGGTTCATATGGTGGATGAAGGAATGGACACAGGATCCATTCTTGCCCAACGCCCGGTCCCTGTGTTTAGCGACGATAACGAGGTAGCGCTAAGTGAGCGAGTAAAAATCGAGGAACATCGGCTGTATCCACGAGTGTTGACATGGATCGCCGAAGGGCGTGTATCGTTCACCGGGGCCGATGCTTCAATTGAGGGTGTTGAAGATCAGCGGGTCGGTTGAAGTTGCTGAACGCCGATCCGTGAGGGTGGACATCGATGGAATCCAACCCACGCATTAGCTCTCTCACACTTTGACCGTTTCTTTTGAGGGCGGTGCCATGCGGAAGGTGTGCAAAAAGTGGTTGTCGTCGACCCGCTTCATCAAGGGGGATCCCTCCGTTTGGAGCGGCTTGGAGCAGGGTTTGAACGGCCTCCTTGGTCAGGAGAAAAGCATCACATGGAACCAGGAGTATTCCCTCGTTGACGGTTTCGAGTAACCATGGAATGATTCGATGTAGGCCCTCAACACCGGGGGGGTCACTCATGATTTCTCCCTCAAACAGACTCATGCGTTCCTCCTTCCCACAAAGGACAATGCAACGCTCAATGCCTGCGTCGTGCAAGCATTGTTGAAGTCGCTTAACCCCGCCAAACATGGTGGCTTTGTCCTCTTCCATGCGCCGGCTTGTTCCTCCAGCGAGAATGATGGCGACGGTCATTTTGCGGCCCCTCAATGCATTGTTTCGAGTTCATCAAGAGCGGCTTCGAGTTCCGACAGCAATCCTCGTACTCGGTGGAGCAATGCTTTGCGTTCCCTGCTCGACCTCGCTTCTGGTAACCATTCAAGCAGCCGGCGCACATCCTTTGCATCACGCTCAATCGTCCACTTGAGGACGCTTTCCAGGACGGGGTCCTCAGCGGGTAGGAGGCGTTCCACCATGCGGCTGATTGGGGCGGCGACTCCTTCAACTCTCCGATTCAAGCAACCGGCTTCGGATTCGCTCGAATATTTCGCCACCTTCTGGGGCCCGTTCGATGAGGTCTCTGCAATCCACGGTTTCACGTCTTAGTGACAGAAAAAGGACGCAGTATTGGTGCCAGTGGGGGCTTTGTCCTGCTGCCGCTTTTAGCCATTCATCGTTCGGCACGGCATGGCCGCCACGGACCAATTCTTCGGCGACTTCAAGAACAACCATGAGCGGCTCTTGGCGTTGCAGAAGGTGGATGAAAGCCATCCAGGGGTCTTGGCCCAGCGTCGTGGGTTCGAGATTGGCGAGCAAGATGCCTGCAGTGCTCAAGTCCTCGCGACCGTGTCGTTTCCACAGAGCGGGCACGACTTTTGCAAGTGTTCGTTTTCGAGGAGCGTGGGTGAGCATCCATGAAGCGATTTGACGCAGGTCTGGGAGGGGTGTGCCGATGTGGAAGCGGAAGCCTGCTTCCGTCATGGTGACGTCTGTTCGCGGTTTGTTGGCAAAATCACCAACGCACTTGATGTAGGCTCTCTTAAGGAACCGGAGGCATTTCCGTTTTGATTTGAGTTCGGAGCTTGATTGCCCTTCCAGCCAATCATCAAGAAACGGATTCACCGTTCGTCACCTTCGGGCGATTTCTTACGAAAGGTGTCGAACAGATCCCCGACCAACCCAACCGAATCCTTTAGTGTGTCCATAAGGGTATCAATCATGGCCTTGTCTCCATACTTTTCCTTCATCATTTCCCGAAGTTCGTGCTCAATTTCCTCATGCAGGCTGTCGTTGATTTCAAATTGCCCCCGCAGATTCGCCATCACTCGGAATTCATCACGAGAGAGGGAGGCATTGACGATGGCGACTTCAAACACCTTCGTGTAGATGACACGCATGTCATCTGGGGATACGGGGTCGCCAGATCGTGAGGGTTCGTCGGATTGTATGCACTGGTAGATGTAGGCCGGTTCTTCCGGAGCAAGGTTGAGAGCACTGGCGAGTTTGATGATCAAACGTTTTTCTTCTCGCGTCAATACTCCGTCACCAAGCATAACCTCTACCGTGGAGCGAAACACATCCAAGGCTCCGAGATGCGGCGACGACACATTCTCCCGAGGCGCTCCAACCTTTTGAACAAACCGTTGGGTCTCCAAATGTCATCATTGAGCATAAGGTGCGACACAGGTTTCAAAAGGGCTTGGCCGGTGGCATGGTATGTTCACATTCACTTCCCTTGCTCTGCAAGTGGTTGCTTCGGACGCTGACAACCCGTTGTCAGCCCAACGCTTCGTGGCTGTGTGCAAACAAGGAGAGAGAACCATATGGGAAGAAACAACTCAAACCGCGGAAGCGGCAACTCAAACCGCGGTGGCGGTGGAAAAGGCAAGGCCATGAAGTATGAAATTCGGGCTGATATCAAAGTGAACGGAACCGTCCAGCGCAAGGACATCATCGGCGCTATCATGGGGCAAACAGAAGGCTTGCTCGGTGATGACCTCGAGTTGAGGAAACTGCAACGCACTGCACGCGTGGGGCACGTTGACGTCGAAATGGACACCAAGAACGGAAAAGTGCACGGGACCATCATCATTCCAAGCAGCATGGACAACGTGGAAACGGCCATCATCGCGAGTTCATTGGAAACCATCGACCGCATTGGTCCATGCAACGCCATCATCAAGGTCGTTCAAATCAGTGACATCCGCGCAACCAAGCGTACAGCTGTCGTTGACCGAGCGAAGGAACTGCTCCTCACCCTGGTGAACTCCGGTGAGGCAGCTTCCAAGACCGTGATTGAAGAGGTCCGATCTGTCCTCACCGTCGGGACGGCTAAATCCTTCCACGGCTTGACATGCGGACCGAACGTTGAATCCTCATCGTCCCTCATCATCGTTGAGGGGCGAAACGATGTCCGGAATCTGCTGAACTGTGGCGTGAAGAACGCCATCAGCGCAGACGGGTCCGGTAACATCAAGCAGGAACTTATCGACCTCGCTAACGGCAAAGAAATCGTCACCGTCGCCATTGATGGCGACCGCGGAGGTGAGATGCTGTTCATGCAACTCTATGACATGATGAAAGTCGACCATGTTGCTCAAGCACCGGTCGGTCAAGAATGGGAGTTGCTTCCACAGAAGACCGTAACGATGTGCCTCCAAAAGAAAACTGAGGCCTCAAAGTTCAAACATCAACTCGACAAGAAGATCGCCGAACACGACGAAAAGTTCGGTGGCAACAAGGACTGGGACAAGGACATGGATGAGGAATTCGAAAAAGAGGCCGCACCCGCTGAAATCCAAGAACTGTTTGACAAAGTCGATGAAATGGGCAAAAACAAAGCCATCATCCGATTTGCAGATGGAACATTTTCAGATGAAATAGGGCCGTCCAAGCTGGAAGCGGCGCTGGGCGAGGCTGAAGAAGTTGAGACCGTGCTCATCAACGGCTCTGTGACTGAAAAAGTCCTCAACTATGTCAATCAGTCTTCGGCCAACACCCTCGTTGGAACCAAAGAAGGCAAAGGATTTGCAGCCTCCGAAGATTTGACCGTGTGGTTTGCTGAAGTCCATCGATGATGGCGGCACGGTTCACTTAATGTGGTTGTCCGCACAAGGCACCACCATGGACGAGGATGACCCCGTCGTGTGGCCCGCCGACGAGGACGATGCGTCCACGGTCGTGGATGACGACCAGGGCGAAACTGGGTCCACCGAGGAATCAGACGCTGTTGAGGAGGCACCATCGCCCGACGTCGAGTCGGACGTCCAAAACGGTGTGATGGCTCTTTCCGATACCTCGGAATCTTCCGATGAACCAACACCCTGGTCCTTTCCCATTCGTGCCGCACCCATCCTTGCTCTTCAGGGAGAAGAGGTGGTTGAATTCCCGCTGAGTCAGCACCGAAGTGGTTTGGAATCCACCTCGCTCATTATGGATGATGAGTTAATGCGCATCGTTGAATCCCGGTACGATCCAGACGGAATTCGCCGCCTGAACGTACGCATGGCTCTGGTCAAAAAACACATCTCAGGGTATTCTCACACCCACCTTGATCTGTTTCAAAAATTGCAAGGGGTTTGGTTGGGAGCCATCGGTTTCGGACTTTTGATGGCAACAAGTTTTGCACAAGGCCTGCTTGCTCTCGGAGGAGGAGCGTTTGTTCTCACAGGTGTTGCTGGTTTACTCTTGTCTCAACTTGACCTTCATCGAATTTCATTTTCAGACCACGGCGGCCGCCATGATTTCTACCTCTCTGGGTGGCGACAAGAGCCCTACTTGATTCACAACAGTACGGCCCTGCTGGGGCCGGCTTTTGTTGAATTCTTGAGAACAGAAACCTTGGACACCCAACACATTGACGCCGTGGTTGAAGCCATGGCAGCTCCTCCACAACCTGCTCCACAGCCCGTTCCCGCACCGATGCCAGCACCGGACACCGCAACGCCTCTTCCTTTACCACCTCCTGCAGAATCGATTCCCGAGGCTTCAGCTGAAGGCTCAGGTGCAGTAGCCGTTCTTCCAACGCCACCCGTAGCCCTGAAGGGCCCACCTGTGTCGGTAGGGAATCCTCCTCCTTCGCCACCTCTTCCACCTCCGCCCGTGGGGAATCCACAGACGTCGAATCCTTTGCCGCCGACTCCACCCGCTCCGATTTCAGCCCCAATACCGCTTCCACCTGCTCCGCTTCCACCCGCGCAATTGCCACCGGCGCCGCTGCCAATGGCACCTCTACCGCCCCCTCCATCCAAGGCTCAGATGGACGAAGACGCTCTTTGGGACGACCTGAACTGATCACGCCTTGACGCCGCCCGCTGAGGGAAGGTTGACACTGCGAGCAAGTTTTGATACTTCGGTCCCGAGTTCGCTTATGCCGCTGGGGAGTGGCCAATCGTCTTCCTGCAGCGGAAGGTGTTGTCCCAGTCCAGGAATCCGTTCAAGCGCGCTTCCTAATTCCATCGCATCGTCTAGGAAATTTCCTTTGGACCCGGAATGCCGTGCCTCTAAACGACGGCGAGTCCAACGTTTCAGGGTTGGGACCATCTCACTCAGCGCTGTCAATAATCTCGCACGCTCGTTATCGCCCTGATTTCCCTCGGGCAACAATCGCAACGAAAGACGCAGTAATCGCCCAATTCGGACATCCCTCGGAGCGATGTTGACATGGCCCGCCAAACCTCGCCGGACCTCCTGAAGCGCTTCCATCCCCCCTTGTTCAATGCGTGCCGAAAGTTCAGTTAATCCCAACACGGCCACCAATGTGGTCAGCGAATCCAACGCTTTCTTTGTCGCCACCGCGGTGTCAATGTTCACCGGGGTCGTGATCGATGTTGCTACAGATTCGCTTTCTGTTTCAGATGTGGCGGCGTCCTTAGGTTTCAACGACGTTGTAGGTGGCTCAATGTCGGCTTCCACCTCTTGCACGACGTCCATTTTTTCCGTCTCAACAGGATCAGTTACCGAAGGTTCCGTCGTCTCTTCGGACTCCTTCGTGGCTTCATCGGTCGCAGGAACATCCTCTTCATGGGCCGATTCGTCAACGATCGTATCCATTGCTTCCAGCATGGCTTCGTGCGCTTCTTCCAAAGCCGACGAGGGTTGGAGCACTGGGTGGTTTTGCTCTTCGGGTATGGGGACCAAGGTTGGGCGTTCCGTCGTTGGGTGCCAGAGGTGCAATTCATATCCTTCATCCTCAACGGTTCGAGAAGCAAGATGGGCGGTGTATTGGGGAATTTGCTGACTGAGGTAGGCCAACCGATTGGGCTGCTGACTCATCATTTCAACCTGCAAGCCCAATTCAACATCTCGGTTCCAAGGCAGTGCACCGAGGCGGCGGCGCAAGACATCATGGCGTTGCAGGTGAGGGCGTGCATCGCTTAATTCGCGAGCAACTTGGAACGTATCGTTCCCGAGGGCTCTCGACCAGTTCTCAACGGCCCAGCCGCTTTGGCGAAGGGATTCAAGTTCGGCGGCCAACGAGGCTCTCATGCGTGTCAGAAGTACCCCGGTTTGACCGTTGGCTTCCGCCGCTCCCTGCGAACGAGTAAGAAGAGCAACGTGATGTTCGAGTTCACTCAGGTTCATGTCCGATGTGTTCGCTTCATGTTCCAAGATGCCGGAACGACGCATAGCGGCTAGTTCATCTTCAAGCATGACGCGGTGACGTTCGTTTCGTCGGTTGATTCGTTCAACGAACTCGTTCATTTCATTGAGGACATCGTTTCCAACGTTTTCAGCAGCGAGCAATTGCTGACGAAGACTGACGTCTTCATCACCTGAAAAAGAGACGTCTAACCCACCAAGCGCCTCGATCAGCGAGACCCTCTCATCCCATCGCTTGCGCTCAATTGTCATGCGCTCCATGGCGCTCATTGGGTCGTCAAACACCCGTTGCTGCCATTCATTCACCGCCAAACCAGCGTGCTCGTACGTCTGCAACAATTCCAAACCATCGAGCTCCAATTTTTTCCAGAGGGCGTCCATTTCGTCAACAGCATCCCTCAGGCGGTCGCTCTGGTCGAGCTGGCCAACGTAAGGCTTCGAGACCTCGGCCCGGGATGGCCAGTACCGAGCAAATCGATCCCAACGCTCGACGAGTGAGAGGTGTCGGTCAACAGCTTGGGCGACTTCGTCATGGTTGGCCTCCCACTCCATCAAATCGTTCGGGTGCAATTCCCCTTCGTGGGGGAACACGATGCCCATCTGCCGCCATCCTTGGATGATCTCTGACAAGGCTCTTCGTCGCTGCTCCAAGGTCTGAGCAAGCGTTTGGATTTCATTTGAGAGGTCTTCAATGGCCGCCGTATCTTCCACATGCTGGAGAGCATGGCATCTCGCTTCCAGTTCGATGGCCAATGAGGCATCAAACGGCTGAATCATTTGAACCGCTCCAAGACGAACCCGTTCCTTTTGTCCATGAAATGCTTGCCAACGTTCGAGGACACCAAGGGCTTCAAGCAGAGGCAGATGGTTCAATTCTCCGACATCATAGCCTTGCTCCCGAAGCCGCTGTGCTCCAACTTCAATCATCTGAATTTGCCGCCGTTCATCGGCCTCTACCGTCTCTAGATGCCTCAGCAATTCATCGGCGCGTTCGGGCGAGGAGAAGAGCCGGTGGAGAGGGCCAACTGCCACATGACTTGACACATCCAATCGAGCGAGTCGGTCGTAAAGTGCGTACCATACATCGGCATTTCCGCCGTCGAACCACGCCGCTCTGCTCTGATTGAGCGGGGGCTCCCAAGGGGCCACAGCCCGTACATCGCGTTCAAAGGCAACGTAGCGTTCCTCGACCACAAAGGGGTCCCTGAGTTGTGTCGCATACTGTGAAAGAACATTGTCAAGCGGTCGTGCGCTGGATAGGGCGGCCAAACGTTCCTCGATTTCAATCGCCGTTTCCCGGCGCTGTTCAAGCCATTCGAGGCGCTCGTGGAATGCATCTTGATGTTCGGAAAGAAAGTCATTCATGGCTGCTTCAGGGAAGCCGAATTGCACGAGCGATGCTAAGCGTGCATCAGCCGCATTGACATCCATCCCGTCGTCGTTCATTCGCCCTCGTGAATCCTACGGACCATGGAGGGCTTTCAATATGAGCGGTGTGAATTGGGAAAAGAAGCATTCTTCCCATCGGTTGGCATGACTCGGCACCGCCCATGGGGGTGAAAAACGCCCATCTTGCCCCCAAAATCTTCCGCAGACCATAAAGGTGCAGTGGACCGCTGTGGAACAATGAGTCTACTTGTCATCGGTTTTGGTTTGCTTACTGCAGGCGCTGCGGGGGCAGCTGGATACTCACTGTATCGAGGTCACCTCAAAGCGACGCGACTGCTTGACATGCAAACGCTCCTGCGGGAATCCCAGGCAACCCACTTCCATCATCTGAACGTGGCAACTGAGGAGGTTCTCTCAGACATTCAAACCCTTCAAACCACGATGGATGCCCTTCGAGCCATTCATCCCGACATCGATGCCTCGTTGCGTGCTCACCAGTTCTTGGTGCAACATGAAGCGGAATCCTCCACGTCCATCGATCTTCAAACCGCTTGCGATGTTCTCCGTTCTGTGGTTCAACACCAACCCGTCGAAGGAGGAACGCACTCCGGCCTTTCCGTCAACCACGCCGGCCTCTTGCGCCGCCTCCTCGCCGTGTTTGACCGGCACCACCTCTCCGTAGCTTCGCTTCACGTGGACGCAGACACCGCTCATCGCCTTGGCCTTGCTGCCTCTCATCTCCAACTCTATGAATGGGCTGAGGGTGCTCTGGGGGTTGCTTACCAACTCTCGCCTGGCCACGTCAGTGTCCTCGAGGGCCTCGAACAGATCGCACGCCTTCGTGGCGACGATGACCTTTATCGCCACTGGTTGGAAGCTCGCATGAAGGTTACACCTGACAATCCCGATCTCCTGCGTTCTCACGCTCACTTGTTGGCCTCCATGGGCGATGAGGATGCGGAGCGAGCTGTTCGTCGTTTGGAGGCACTTGGCGTTGACACGGCGGCTGACCGTTCTCTTCTCTCTGGACTGCGGGCTCGAGCAGGAGCTCGGACCGAGGCCATTGAAGCGATTCTTCAGGCATTGGAAGAAGATCCCTCGCGCTCAGGAGATTGGTTGCATTATGCTCAGCTGCTTGAGGCAGAGGGCGAGCTGGAATTGGCGCTTGAAGCCAACGAACGGTGCCTGACCCTTGACCGACAATCCGGGGAAGCATGGGCGCTCAAGGCTCGTCTCATGGCTGAAAAGAACGGGTTCCAACGGGACGCCTTGAAGGCGGCTACGCACGCCGTTGCTCTGGATGCTGGGGGGGTGGACGCTGTCTTCCTTAAGGCCGAATTGCTGGAGTTGGAAGGGTCAGCAGTCGCCGCTGAAGAAACCCTCCTCAAATCCCTCAGCGCTCAACCTCACAACGGGGAATTGCGTGCGAGGATTGCGGGTCGTTATTTGATTCAACATCGAGTGGACGATGCCGCTGATCTGCTCTCTGCAACACCGGATGGAATTGACCACGCGCTGCTTCATACCGTTGAAGGACGGCTGCATCTGGCTCATGCTGATCGCCTTCGGGACGGAACTGGAACGACAGATCAAACACTTCTCCAAGCAGCCTTGAATGCCTTCAACGGTGCCCTTTCGCTGAACCGTGAACTTGGCGTTGCTTGGCTTGGCCTTGCCCGCACTCAGCGAATGCTTGGAACGCTTGAAACGGCGAAAGAATCCTTGAGTCGTGCCGAGCGTCTCAGTGAAGAAAAAGACCCTTCTATCGCCTGCGAATCCGCTTTACTGGCCTTGGACAATGGTGATTTACAAGCCGCCTTGCTCCATGTTGATGCCGCTGAGGTTCATGGCCAAAACGCCACTACGGCCTACATCCGAGGGAACATTTCCGCTGTTAAGGGCCAACTCAAACAGGCATTGTACCATTACAGCGACTGCTTAACCCTTGATGGAGAACACATTCGTGCCCGATTGAATCGAAGTTCGGTTTACATGGGGCTTGATGACGCTCGCCAAGCATTGGATGATGTCGAGATGTTGCTTGACCTGGCCCCCCAACTTGCCGTGGCCCGAGTGCGAAAGGGCGATGCTCTCATGCACTTGTCGGAATGGGAGGGTGCTTCAAAGGAGTTCAAACACATCCTCGAGCAGGCGCCGCATCACACACATGCCCTGACACAACTGGCGGCATGCTACATGAGCATGGACCGAGCTGAACGTGCAGAGGCCCCTCTCAACGAAGCGCTTCGTCAATCTCCCGACCATGCCGCTGCATGGCATCAACGCGGGCTCTATTACATGCATTTCAACAGGATAGAGAATGCCCTGTCTGATTTTGAAGCGGCCGTGCGATGCGATGGACGACATCTCGCAGCACGTCTCCAAATCGCTGCTCACCATCATGGGCTTGGAAACATGGAAGCGGCTTCCACCGCTTGGAAAGCGATTTTGAGCATCGATGCAGAGCATCAATTGGCCAAAACCCGCCTGCACGAATGCGAGAAAAACTTGATGACGAACGCGTGACCCGTTCATGACAGGGGGCTCGCAGGTTGGTTGAAGTTAAGGAACTCAATTTGACAGAGATCTTGACAGCCCTTCAAGACTTCATGACCTCGGACGGGGCCATCTCAGGAGAGCAGCGCGAGTTCTACTCTGTCTTCCGTACCTACCTCAACGGACATGAGGGGGAATTCAAAGTTGAAGACATTGAAACCCTCCTCATGCAGGCCAAAGGCGATGTCCCGAACTTGTCAGAAGAAGAGTTCATCAAAATGGGTGAAGCCATTCTCAACCGGTACCGCAACAAAAACGAGGATGCTCTCAACGAGCGGATACGTGCCCTTGCCGCTGAAGAAGCGCGCAAGCGTGCCCTCGCCGAGGAAGAACGCCGTCGACGAGAAGAGGAAGAACGTCTTGCTGAAGAAGCACGTCTCGCTGAAGAGGAACGCCTTGCCGAAGAAGAACGTCTCGCGGAAGAAGAACGCCTCGCCGAAGAGGCGCGCTTGGCTGAAGAGGCACGCTTGGCTGAAGAGGCACGCCTTGCGGAAGAAGCCCGCTTGGCCGAAGAA
>DANX01000029.1:0-1739 GCA_002502295.1 Euryarchaeota archaeon UBA561
GGTTCGGGAGAATAGCCGCCCCAGCGAATGATTTCCCGACTGACGTTTTGGTCTTCGTCGTTTTGATCTGGTCGCCATGATTCAAACCCGAGTGGGACATAGAACACTTGAGTTCCTTTGTAGAACGTTCCTGAGTCACCTTCAACCATTTCTGGGTAGGGGTCGGCGCCATAGAGGAACAAGTGGCATTCTTCCTGAGCGTAGATAGGGGGGGCATCTTCCCAATCACAATCAACGTGCAAATCTTGGTTGTGAAAGCCGGCCGGAGGATTGTTCCATTCAGCGACCTTGATGGGACCATTCTTATCTGAAACGTCGATGACATCGAGACGATTTGCTCCACTGTTGGCGTCGTCGTCTTGCGGGATCGGGTCCAAGTCACTGTTGGTTAATTCGTGATTGACCAGTACCCAGTTGTTGTCCGGTGTGACTTTGATATCGATCATGCGTCCAACTTCTGCGTAGTATGTGGAGAGGAGGACGATGTTGTTTGGCTCGGAAATATCGAGAATTTCAAATTGATTGTAAGAAGAAACATATGCGTAGCAGCCACCTGTTCCATCTGGATGTTTTACGCAGTCTTCCATGAAATTGCCCTCAATGGAGATTTCAGATGAATCCCCTGGTGTCGGTCCCACATTTTTGTACTCTGGATAGCATGGCCTACCCGCCACATTGTCGAGTTCGGCCGGTGGAGCAACGTTTCCGTCGCAATTGAGGTTGTGGTAATCAATTAGGAGCATGTTCTCAGTCTGGAGTCGGTGAGCAAGGAGGTCGCTGTGGCTGTGGGATTCATCTTCAATTTCGACGACCGGGTCGATCCATTCGGGTGATTCGCTGCTTTCATTGTCGCTTCCATCATCGTCAAGACTCATGTATGCTAGCGCAGAGAGCACGCTAACTGTTAATAAACTCGCCAAAGCAATAACAATGATTTTGTCAGCTGCCCGCTCGTCTTCTCGGAGACGTCGTGTTTGCATGGTTGGAGCGTGGTAAGAGATGTATTTCAATTCTGAGGGTGTGTTGATTTTCTTGACGAATTTATTTTATGTAGCCCGCTTGATTAGGAGGGTTTGATGACGCGGATATCTACCTTGTTAGGTGCGTTGTTGCTCACCACAGTGTTTCTTGTTTCATCAGCTCATGCCCACTCCGCAGATACCTTCACCGTCGTCATCAAGGAAAGTGGCCTGACACCCAGTTCATCGCAGATTACCTACAACGATTCTGTCATTTGGCACAACACTGATTCAAGAGAAAACATCACCCACAGAATCGTTTTTGATTTTGACGGAGACGGTTTGTTCAACGGTTCCGATGATTGGGATTCAGGAGAATTGGTCGCAGAATGCAATTCAACATCGGACAATTCCACTGACAACAGCAGCCAAACAGATTGCAGCATCACATTCTTGGTCTGGTTTAACGGAACATGGGGAATTGGTGAATATGCATACCAAGACATGCTTTCTGACGGTACGGTCATGAACGGAACCATCGTTGTTGTCGAAGACGTTCACGTTGAGAACTCAACAGCGCCCGCCATCGGCAGTTCATTTGGTACGTTTGAAAATGATAAACAAGGCAATGACAAGGGTGGTGGTGCGAACGAGGTGCAGGAAATGCTGCTCTTGCTTGGAGTAGGGTCTGGAGTTGGGGCTGCCGCACTTCTGCTTCTTCTGTTGATGCGTCGAAGCGGTTTATCGGCCGATGGAGAGGAAGCCAACCCGTCTGTGGGT
>DANX01000029.1:2126-5126 GCA_002502295.1 Euryarchaeota archaeon UBA561
TTCCCACTGATCACTAATCGATGTTGAAGCTCATGGCGAGGCAGTCGTCACACTGGTCGACAATTTCGTCGATGCCTTCGCTCTTTCCACATCGTAGGCAGCACGTGTTACGGTGCATGGCAATGTATTTCTTTGAAGATTGCACGAGCCCCGGTGGTCCTCCGCCACTATGAAGGCTTGTTCTTTTCTTGCTGCACCCTACACACGGGGATCGCACCCAGCGAAACACATGCATGCGAGGGCAAAAGAGCATTTTCCGAGTGCTTTTTTGACATGATAACATGAAACTCACGCGTTAAATGACCACCGTATGACCTCCGGCGTGGCTCATTGATTGGACAATTCGATTGTATTCATGGGATTCACAAGGTTGCAAACCATGGCATATCTAACCCGTCAGCCTTTATGACTGGGATAATTTGTGACTTTTGTTTTAAAGTGACAAAACCAAGACTGTTGCTCATGTTCAATGAATGGAGTATAATTAGGAGAAGGTGGAGGACGGTTCAATGCCAACAGGTACAGTAAAATGGTTTAACCAAACAAAAGGCTTCGGCTTTATCGAACAAGAAGGCGGAGCAGACCTCTTCGTGCACAAGTCCAACGTGACGGGTGAAATTCGCGACGGAGATTCCGTCGAGTTTGAAGTCGCTGAAGGTCCAAAGGGTCCAAACGCCATCAACGTTCGTAAATCAGAGTGATTTCAACTTGGCACTGCCCCGTAAAGGGTGCCCTATGATTCAACCTCGATGGTCATTGAGGCTGCAACATCATCGGGCGTACGTTCACTCTTCTTCGGTTTCATTTTGCTTGCACGAAGCCTCCAAGAAGGCCACCCTTGCTTCCGTAAAGCCGTAGGACGTTGCTTGAATTTGAAGCATCGACTTTTCCTTCTCCGTGATCACTCCATCACTGATGGCCGCCTTGTATAATTCGATGTACGTAATTTCTTGAGACGTAAAGGATTCTGGCATGATGAGCGTTGAAAATTTTGACAGGGAAGAGATGATGGGTTTTCGAAGCACAATGAACGGCATGCCAATCAGAATGCCACCAATCCATCCTCTGTCAAACGCCGCTTCCATGGCTTCGGTCGCGAAAAGAAAGAGCAGCGCAAACAGGCCGGTAAAGACCGCAGTGGTGAACCCCTTCCTCAATTTTTCATCAATACCAAACACTTCGTTTTTGACCATCGCATAGGTGAACACCAGGCCTTCAAACAAGGCAGCCAACACCACGGTCGTTGGCAGGAGAGGCCCGACCGCAATCAAAAGCTTCGGGACTTGCTGGTCGGGATTGAAGGGGTGTGTGTTAAGGGTCGGGGATTCTCCAAGAACGCCAATCAGCGTAAAGAGCATGAAAATGGTTGTAATCTGCAACACTGCTTTGCCGAAAAATCCGAGTTGAACTGCCCGTACCTCAACCGTTTGATGGGTTTCATCCTGCTTGCTTTCTGAGTAGATCTTGTTGATTGTAAACGCAGCATAAATGGCGCCGAGGGTCGGTAAGAGGAGAAGTATTCTGCTGAGGGGTTCAAGGGAGGGCGATGACAAGGTCATTGGATAGACTGAACTCCAGGACGCCGGGCACGTCACGTCAAACGGCATGGGCTCACCTGAAGCCGTCGCACCGGTGCCGCTACCCACGGTGGAACAGTACGTCCAACCAATGTCCCCAATGGCGTCATGGGTGCCACCCATGAGGGCGCTGATGGAAAACACGGCTGCAGCGCACAGAGCGGGAAGAACGTACAGCCCACGACCGCTAAGGAACCCTGAAAGGCGGTGTGCAAAATTCTTTTTCGAGTAGAACGACGGCGCGAGGATGTACAGGAAGAACAGTTGCAGCGACATGATGTAATAGACGACGCGTGCATTTGACAGGAAAGAGATGTACGTCTCCGGCCATGAATAAAGCCAAAACAGCATGGATGTCCCGCATCGTACGGCTTCAGTTAACAGCATAAACGCCATGAAGCGATTTTTGCCCTTGGACGGATCAGCCCTGTAGATAAGGGCGGAAAGAAACACGAGGAACACCGCTGAAACGATGCTAAACACGGCTAAAACGTGCCAATATCCAATGAAGGACGTTGAGTAATCAGCGTTTGAGATGGTTCGCCAGTAGTAAACAAGCGGGCCACCAACATCCGCCATGAAGTGACATGGAATCCGTGGTATTATTCATTTTAGGCTACCTACGCTAATGGCGGTTGCACCAATAAACACAGGAAAGGTGGAAGTGAAAACCACCGTGGGACTTTATGTTTCTCAGCAGCATCCGTCGCAGGAACACGAAACGCCACATGGATTACAGGTACAACACTCGCAAGGCATGTTAATTCCAAACCCAGATAATAATTAAAGGTGACGGAATTATTAACGCTTGTAACGATGTTAACAAAGGAAACTCGCCGAGTCAACGGGACGATTCCAGTGTTTGTTCACAGAGTGTTGAGGTAGCGTAGGTCTTCCAAAAAGAGGTCCAGAACCCAGTCGTTATCGCCCCACCAAACACGTTGGTATCCAAAGCGATCGACGAGAATGGTTCCAGTTTCATGGTTCACGGTGTAATCATCTGGGTGATGGCGTGCGCTGGAGTTGTTTTCATATTCTTCAATCGTGAGGCCAACGCCAAAGTTGATCCACACGTTCTGCAAGGCGTTCATGGAAGGGCTGTCACTTTCATTGCTCAATGATGTGAGATGAGGCCATTCTGAATTCGTTCCCGTTTTCCAATCATGCAAGACAGACATGTTGTCTCGCCACGGGTCAACGGTAATCGTCATGAACGTGGTCTTGTTCAATTCATCTTCTGATAATTGAGACTTGACCCACTTCATGTTGTGCGTGACGATTGGACAGATGTCCAAGCAGTTCGTAAAGAGAAACGCGATGGCGAGGGTCGTGTTGGCTGCTTGCTCAGAATAAGTCCAGGATGTCCCATCGCTGGACATCAACGTGAAATCTTGGACCTGGACGTTATCGAGAGGTTCCCCGT
>DANX01000029.1:5514-9292 GCA_002502295.1 Euryarchaeota archaeon UBA561
ATGGCTATTGTTCGAGAAAACATCGCTTCACCTCAAATCCGATAGGGCAGGTCAACATCCAATTGAACCAGATACAGTCCCGTTGAAATGCAAGAGGCATAGGTAATACCATCGTGGTGTTCAACCGCCCACAAAAAGGGCACCCAGCCAAAGTCATAGAAGCTGGAATCCAACGGCGTTCCATCTTCTCCATGCGGGAGATAATAGCCAACGGTCGCTTCTTCATGAACGGAAATTCGGTCGTCTGGGTTGGTTGGGTCGACCAGCGTTTCTATGTCAACAACCCACAACCCAGCATGGTAGTGTGAAATGTAAAGGCGCCCGTCCCAGCCCCCACCATGACTTTGGTCGGTCGTTTCGTCGGTTTCAAAGTAAGCACTGTCAAGATTATGTGGCGAGAACAAAAGCCACTCATCTTCGTTTGAATGAGCTTCACAATCAGCACCATAACAATGGTCTTCTGCGTATGGGATTTCCCAATCTCGTATCAATTTCGGTTTGAATTTGAATTGGCCGTCCTCCAGTGTGTACTCCGTGGTATCAATCAGGTACAGAATACCAACACCGACACTCGTGCTGAGGGTTTCCACGGCAGCAGTGACCAGGTGAACTGGCTCATCAGAGTACCCAACGTGCGACAAGTCCACCATCGTAGGGAAGGGTTCTGCATAGTGAATGTACGACACACGGCCGCCGTTCTCATTTCCTGTCGGTCCGCTGTCCGGCTGACCGTCGCCATCCAAGTCAAGGAAATCCATCCACAATCCGACTTCTGGGGCTCGCCAGCGGCACATGATGGGGTTACCTTGGCCGGCTTTGCAAAGCGTCGCATGGATGGTGTATACTTCTGGTGAATTTGTCGGGTGTGGTACATCGGTTACATCACCGATGCGGAGGCCGGCCTCCCAGTAGCTTCCGTAGATGAACGTGCGACCAAATCGGGGGTCATTCGGATCCTCGCCGGGCCACGTTTGAACCGTCATGTCGTGGATGTAAATCCATCCACCCATCGTCGTCTCCCAAGCGACTTCGTATTCACCTACTTTGACAATGGTTTGACCTGAACCAACACCGGGAACACCAACGATGTTGTTTGCAGCCGAGCCAACAAGATTGAGATGAGCGATGGTGACGCCCCCACACGCTTCCCCGATGGCATCGTTGCAGTTATCGTAGTCTGGATTGGCGACGAACATGTACCATTCACCGTCGATCATGTGTGTATAGAGGTTGTGAGGCCCGGTTGGATGGTCAACATCGTACCACGAATCAATCCAAACGGGATTCGTTTTGTCCGTCACGTCAATGAGCGTAACGCTGACTTGGGCGGGGTCGCTCCACTGGCCAATGTTCGGGTCGGAATTACCGGGATCGATCAGTTGGTTCTGTTGAATGATGTATTCGCGTCCGTTGTACTCGAGGTATTTGACGTCGAGGACTTGTGTATTAGGGTCGTTGTACACGCCAGTTACGGTCGTGTTGTTCGGGTCGGTAACATCAACAATATGCATGTCGTTCCAGCCGGCGAGGTAGGCGTACGTGTCGCCGTCAGGCGTGGTGGCCACCTGAACTTCGGCATTTCCTGGTGTGGTCAGGGGATTAAAATCGAGAAGTTCCATGTTGTCCGTGCCCAGTTCGTGCTGGCTGGCGTTTTTGTGATCGTGCCCCTCGCCCTGAATCAACGGGTCACCGGCTTTTATGGTCGGGTTTTCCACGATGTCCTGTTCAACATCGTCACCGAAAACCAGCATCGTCGCTGAAGTAAGAAAAAGGATGGTAAAGATACCAAGAAGGAGTTCTTTACCGCCCATAATTGCCTCACTCCACCCATCCGTTTGGTCTTTATGATTTGGGGATTACGGATAAACCATGCGAAGTGGGGGGTGTGTCATTATGATCGGTTCGCTTCTCATGGCGACATTGTTGGCACCTGCCGTCGGGGCTCA
This sequence comes from Euryarchaeota archaeon UBA561, assembly GCA_002502295.1. Classification (GTDB taxonomy): domain Archaea; phylum Thermoplasmatota; class Poseidoniia; order Poseidoniales; family Poseidoniaceae; genus Poseidonia. Next base: position 7,461 of record DANX01000029.1, read on the forward strand.
CGAACAAAAAACACTGACGGTCATCCTCACAGACGAGGGTGTTGTCGCTGGAAACGTCACGGACGTGGCCTTCGTTCAGGGCAACTCCGTGTGGTTCCGCATGGAAGACAGCACCGAAAACACCACCATGGTGGTCCAAATTGATACAAATTTTGACGGTGTATTCAATGCCTCCGAGGATTTTGATTCAGGTGAACTCGTAAACGCCTGTGAACTCGATGAAAACGGGTCGTTGGTGGATGAGACATGTGCCGTTTCTGCGACGCACCAATTCATGCAAAACGCGACGGTGGGAACGTACCTTTTCTGGGTGCACCGAAACCACAACGGTTCACACACCGTGTGGAACCACTCCATCACCGTCAACAAAGACGTGCATGAAGAGGAAGGGCCGACCGCCGGCGATTGTTTTGGTGTTGGTTGTGACGTGGATGATAGTGAACAAGAAAGTGAAGAGGATGTTTCAGTCGCTACAGACTCATTGATGGTCTTGTTGCTTGCCGCTATCTCGCTTATCGGTATGGTCGCCTTGACGATTTCAATCGCCACGGAACGTACCGAGGAGAAGGAAGTGAAGACCTACCTTCAAGAGGAATAAGCTAGCCCTCAATCAGCGGGCAGTTAGCATCGTTCACCGTTTCGAGAAAATGCCTCGAAAACAAAGGTTTTGATCGGTGATTCATTTGCTGTCGGTTCTTTTTTGACATGTTCTCATGAGTACATTGTCCCTGCTCCCTCATCAAAGAATCGGTCCAAATCAGGGTAGACCTTGAGAAGGTGAACCACAACGGGTCATCAATGGGACAGCGCTCTGGCCAAGCCTTCTTTCTGATTTCTTTGATGCTCCTTACCCCATTATCGGGTTGTTTCGGACAACAAGATGGTGGTGGTTTAGAGTCAATTGAGGACGTCGTCATCACCCCTCCAATCCTCACAGGTGGTGTCTTCCAAGGCGTAACCGTTGCTTCGGAGGTGGATCTTGCTGTGTTCGTTCCATACCTTATGTTGAACTCCGATAATGGATTTGTGCAAAACTCAACGGTGATTGACCTCAAGGCCGGCGAATCCATCATGCTAACCGTCCTTGCACCACCCCGAACCGATACGGCTGTTTTCATGCTCGGAGAATATGGAAGAGAGCACTGGCCCATTCGTACGACAGAAGAATCGTGGCGTACGTGGGTCCAACGTGACGGAAACGAGCAAAGTGATAATCCAGGCATCAAGCGTGTCGCCGCTGTCAATGGAACGCTGGACACAGTTACGCCTTCAAACAACACTGGAGGTTCGGTTCTTGCCGTCCGTATCCCAATTGAACGGCCGATGGCCGCAGCCTACAGCGAAGCCGAAGGAGGAAGGCATTCAACGGGCGTTGTTGATGGATTGAACGTGTTCAATTACATCAGTCATATGTCCGACGAAACACCTGACTTTACGGACGCCGCTGACGGCGCCGTCGGCTATTTGGACCGGTGGGCGGGTCAAGGAAATGCAGCGTACGAAGACGCGGCCCAATACCTGATTGGCAACCTCGAAAGTTTTGGTTTGGAAGTCATCACGCAACGGTTCACCTACGATTCACTCATGACTGGCGCGCAGAACCCAGAGGCGTACAACATTTGTGGCTACCGATTCGGAGAAGTTAATCCAGACAAGTGGATGGTGTTTGGTGCTCACTTTGACATCGCACCACCGGTCAACGGGGGCATGCTTGATCCGCACATTTTCGGACGGACTTATGGGACTCGGGTTGGTGCCTACGATAACACAGCTGGAACCGGTATGGTGCTCACTGTGGCTGAAGCAATGGCGAATTTTAACACGCGCAACAC
>DANX01000045.1:0-1472 GCA_002502295.1 Euryarchaeota archaeon UBA561
GGCTTGGAATTCCCATTCTTCAATCTGGGAGGCGGCTGTATCAAGCCCGTAGGTGTAATTTGACCAGGAATTTGCTCCGTCGGTTGAGAGGTAATGCGTGAAGGTGGTTCCGCTGTTCAATACACAATGGATGGTGCCTTTGCGGTCGATTTGACAGTACTCAGAAGGAAATTGGATTTCGAGCTCGTTCCAAGAAAGGGTTGTGTCCATGTAGGCAGCGTTGCCGTTGTTGTAATACGACGGGAAGATCAAGCCACCGCTTGGCAGAGGGAAGGCACGCATTTCCTTGTGTGGTTTGTTGATGTCCCAGTAGGCAGGCAGGTCCGCTTCGGTGAAATCGAGGTCAAGTTCAATGGTGGGGTCGCCACCATCTCGGTTGGGGAATTGGAAGGGGTAGTAGTTCAGTCCATCGACGCTGATTTGACCACCAGCGTTTTGCGTTTGATGCCAGAAATTGGACACCACGATGCTTGCCCATTCTCCTTCGCCAATTGAAGAGCTAATTGGACCAACCACTTCGACCTGCCAGGAGCGGTCGTAAAACGGTTCAGTAATCCGATTGTAGCACCACTTCCATTCACCCTCGGATTCATCGTAGAGAATCGCATAAAATTTGTCGAGTTTGAGATCGCCACCTACGTACGGGAACCACGACATCGAGATGATGTCTCCGTTGGTCGCTTGGACGATGCTCCCCTCTCCCAACCCTTCTTGTCCAGGATTGGTGGGCACGAACGTCCGGCATTGAGCGTCTGGGAGCGCAGGTGGGATGTAAGTGTCCCACAGGTGTCCTCGATCGGTCGAAAAGACCGGATATTCCCCTCCGATGTTCAAAATTTGACCGTCGATGTCGGTAGCGAGGTAGTGCTCGCAACAATTTCCACCGTAGGAGGCATCAAACACGGCCCATGTGGTGTTGGTTGTTTGATTGGTTCGCAGGTCAACGGTGTGGAACATGCGCTCGACTTCATGGGGTTGCGCATCAATGCGCATGTAGGCGTCAAAGAGCAGCGCTTCATTTTCCTCCTTCACCGCGCCGCTGCCATCACCAAAGCAACCTGCAAGCAGCATGGACAAAACCATGGCTATCACGAGAAGCGTCCGGCGCATGATGAGCCCTCGCTCCGGCGTGATTTGAAGCCGTCGCTTTCGGAAGAAGGGCGAACACACCCGCATGAGCATTATTTCGGACTGGGATGGCCACCAAGTCGGCGCAACGCCACGTTTGTGTGGCTTCCCATCCATGTCAAATCCTCACCATCGATGAAATGGATAACTGGGGGTTGAAATCCCCTGCTCTGAAAAGAAGCTTCAATCGCTTGGCCTTCTTCGGCGGTAAACGCATGGGGCTCACTGGAAAGGAAGAGATCGGTTATGCCGTGCTCAGCCATGAGTTCGGGGGTGACTTCAGGGTAGCCCGTTCCCTCTGGCTCAATGGCGGGCACCTCATAGCCCATGCAAGCCAACATGTT
>DANX01000045.1:1770-4696 GCA_002502295.1 Euryarchaeota archaeon UBA561
GCCCATGCAAGCCAACATGTTGCCAGCATAGGTGTTCCCGTTTGCAGCCATCAGCGGCTTGTGCCAAATCAGCGGCAGGGCCCGGCGTTGTCCGGAGATTGATACCTCACCAAGGGCTGCTTCAATGGAGGTGGCGAGGGTTTCTGCAACGCTGGAGCATTTCACCGCTGCCCCGAGTTCACGCAACATGTTGGGGACTTCACGTGGATGGCGAACATCGCACACAAAGGTGGCGTACCCTTGTTCAAGGCACCATTCATACACCGCTTTCGGATTTTCGTCCTTGTCCATCACGACGAGGTCGGGCTGAGCGGCTTCAATCTTTGACAGTGAAGGGGTCTTCGTTCCACCCACGACGGGGACGTTGCTAACTTTGGTTTGAGGGTGAATGCACCATGGCGTTCTACCAACAACGTTGTCAACGCCAAGGCCGAGGTCAAAAAGTGTCAATGTCAAACTCGGAACAAGGGATACAATCCTCACAAAGAGACCTCAGTTCACGGTGAAATGAACGATGGTTCCGTCAACTTCGAAGTGTTCGGCATCGTTGGGTGATTGGTCATTTGGACCGTGGAAAACACAGCCAGCAGAACGGGTTTCTCTGGCGACCCAGTCTTCATCGGCCGGCAGCATTTCGGGAGCATTGGTCAGCCATATTTCCAAATCGATGGTTGCTTCTATGGCCAAATCCAAGTCCTTGCGTTTGGCTTGAACCCTGCGAACAATGTCCCTAGCCATGCCTTTGGAGAGCAGGGCAGGACTGTCATTCATGTCCAAAACAAGGCTGACATGCAGGCTATCTCCCTCGGCTTCCACGGTCTGAGCAGCAAACCCTTCTCGTTCAACTCGCTTCACCTCAACATCGGTGGGCTCCACCATGACGCCGAGAACCTCAGTGCCTCCATCGTTGATGGCTGTAAGTAGGCTTTCCGGGTCTTCTGCGGACCGAATCGCTTGGGCCACGTTGTTGACCTCAGAGCGAGCTTTGGGAGCGAGCGCCCTGAAGTTTGGAGCGAGTTCGATGCGTTGGAAACGGTCAAGGTCGTTCTCGACACGGATGACTTCAACGTTCAATTCCTCGGCGAGCAAATCGTGAAATTCACTGAGGTCTGGACCGGCGACAATCCATCCTTGTGCGCACGGCAGACGCTGACGGCGACCACCGTCGATTCGAATGCGTCGGCCTGCTTCAGCGAGTTCTCGAACCAACGCCATGGTGCGTTCAAGTTCGATGTCTTGCGGCGGAAGCTCAGCGGTGGCTTTTGCCGCTGCTAGGTCCCATTCGTCAGCGGTGGCGCCTTCCAGTGTTCCTGGGATGCCAAGTGGCCAATTGGCGGTGTGGACGCTCGTTCCTGTGAGGTTTCGGTGGATGTGGTCAGCCATGAACGGTGAGACTGGGGCGACCAGTCTGCACACGGTCTCGAGCACCTCATGGAGTGTATGCTGGCAGGCCATTTTGTCTCGGCTGTCCGCTTCGTCCCACAACCGTCGTCGGCTCCGACGCACGTACCAATTTGAAACATCGTTGACCATGAAGTCCTCAAGGTCTCTGCATGCCTTGTGGAATTGCCAGTTGGTGAAGTTTTCATGGTATTCTGTAGCGACTGTGTGGAGGCGAGAAAGAATCCAGCGGTCAAGGGCACTCCGTTGTGCAACCTCAACGGTTTGGGCATCGGGGTCGAAGCCATCAAGCGCCGCGTAATCGGCATGGAATTTGTAAACGTTCCACATCGTAAGAAACATCTTTGCATAGGTTTCCCGAACGCCGTTTGGATCGAACTTCATTGGGTTCCACGGTGCGCCAGCCGTGACCATGTACCATCGGGTTGCATCTGCTCCCTCTCGATTGAAATGGTCCCATGGGTCAACGATGTTGCCACGGGATTTTGACATCTTTTTCCCTTCTGCATCCAAGATGAGACCAAGAGAAAGGCATCGTTTGTAGGCCATGTTGTCAAAAACAGTGGCCGATACAGCAAGCAACGTGTAGAACCATCCTCGCGTTTGGTCAACACCCTCACAAATGTAATCCACGGGGAAAGAGGCGTTGAACGTTGATTCGTTGTCAAAGGGGTGATGCCACTGGGCGAAGGGAGCGCATCCAGAATCAAACCAGCAATCCATCACAAACGGTTCCCGCTTCATCGGTTGGCCAGAATCGGAGAGCAAGGTGTATCCGTCGACAACGGGGCGATGGAGGTCAACATCGTCCGGACATTCCGGATTTTCAATCCCCGCTGCTATGGCCTTTGCGACTTCATCTTGAAGTTCTTGAATTGAGCCAACGCACTTCATTTCTCCGCTTTCACTTCGCCAGACAGGCAGAGGCGTACCCCAATATCGTTCTCGGGAGATGGCCCAATCTTTCACGTTGCGTAGCCATTCGCCAAACCGTCCTTCACCCACCCAATCGGGAGCCCATTCGACTTGGTCGTTGAATTTGAGAAGGTTTTCTTTGACCGCCGTCATGCGAACGAACCATGAGTCCATGGCGTAGTAGAGGAGTGGGTGGTCGGTTCGCCAGCAATGAGGATAGTCGTGGAGGTATTCTTTTTCTCGGTACAACAAACCGCTTTCTGGACCTGTACCGTTACTGCCTCCGGGTGAAGAAAGAAGCGAAATGATCGCCTCGTCGCAGGACTTCACGTACTTGCCGTCGAGCGATGGATGCGTCCCCACCACGAAGTTGCCGTCCATGCCAACCGTGTGGTGAGCGGGAAGGCCAGCCTCCATTCCGAGGTTGTAGTCGTCCTCACCGTACATCACGGCCGTGTGAACCACGCCCGTACCGTCGGTGGTGGTGACCCAATCGGCCGCCAAAACTGTCCACGCCGTGGTTGAATCGCCGCGAGGGACGGCATCGGGGAACAAGGGTTCGTAGGATCGACCAACCAGCGTCGAGCCGGGGAATTCTTCGATGATGTCG
>DANX01000116.1 GCA_002502295.1 Euryarchaeota archaeon UBA561
GGCTGTTGCGTTACCTCGGGGCCTTTCCCGACACGCTTGCGAATGCATGGGATGTTCCAAGGGACATTTCGCTTCCGGGGCTCTCCGATGCCATGGGCGTGGTGCGTTCAGGGCTCAACCAACCGCTCAACGCCCTGCTGAAGCTTGACTTCATCTCCGTTCGTGTTGCTCACGTGCTGGGTGGCGGTTCAAGGCGGAGACAGGTCTACCACATCACCGATGTCGGTCGTTCATGGTTGGTTCAACATCCGCTCGTTTCAGAACCTGCATCGGCTCACCCGCCTGCTGAAGTGCTGACTGCAGCCTCAATCGTTGGCCGGGGCGATGAACTTCACGCCCTGACGAGCCTCGTCGAGGAACACAACATCGCGCTCATCGGTGGCCTCTCTGGTGTTGGTAAAACCACGCTTCTTCGTGCTTGGGCCGATGGACAAAGCATCCCTGTGCGGTGGTCGACCCTCAATGAATTGAGTGACACGACCTCTATCATGGTTGATTGGATGCCTAATGAGAAGGTTCTCGCGAAGGATATGGAAGCCATGGTTGAGCAGGTTGCCGAACGTGGGCCAGCGGTGCTGGTGGTGGATGACCTTCATCGTTTGGCGGAACGCCATCAAGAGGCGGTTGCGCTGCTGTTTGAGGGTCTTCGAGAGCGCCAACAGGCGATCGTTCTTGCTGGACGCCTTCCTCTCCCTGAACGATTTGAATGGCCCTTGCTCCACCTCGGAAACCTTGCTCCAAAAGACGCCAAACATCTCTTGGGTGAACACCTCGATGACGATCTGAGGCATCGCGTAGCCAAAGCCCTCGACGGGCACCCCATGGCGATTAACCTCTACCGTGAAGGAGATTCATTGCCGGAAGCAGGCGAAGACATCCAAATCTTCGTTGAACAAACCATGCTGAACGGTTTGACCGAGGAGGGCCTTGAGGGCCTGGACACCATGGTGCTGTTTCCTCGTCCCCTACCGTCAGAGGTTGCGCCCGCAGTTGAATCCATTGCGGAGCTTGACGAACGGGCGTTGCTTCGCTGGTCACCCGATGGCCTTGACGTTGAAGTGCAGCACTTGATTCGAAACGTCCGTCGAACCATGCTGGATGAAAAGCGGCTTCGATCGCTTCACCAACGCGCATCTGACCACTGGGAAAACCACATGGAAAATCCGGCCTATGCTGTTTTGTATCTCTACCACCAACTGGCCTTGGACAAGGAGGACATCGCATCCAAGATGGGTGAACAATTTGACCGGCTTGTTTCCGGTCAAAGCGGGGCATTGGCCGTGATATTTGACAGAGCAACCCAGCAACGACCGGACGACGAAGGCCTCCACTATTGGGCTGGACGAATCGCCCTGCACCGGCAGGAGAATGAACGCGTTCGTCAGCATCTGGGCGGCGTTCAAACCGACGTGCTTCGGAACGAATTGGCCCACGGATTGGCCGTCTTGGAAGGTGAATCGGAGGAAGCTGAACGCCTGTTGAAGGCACAACTCGAACAGGGTTCAAACGTTGATGCAGCGCGTTGGTTGCTCAAAGCGGCGGTTCAGCGAGTTGAAGACCGGTTGTTCGATGAGGTGAACAACGCTAACCTCGAGGATGTTCGTTCCCTTCTCGGTCGAATCAAACTCCCCGATGAGATTGAGACCCGTTCGTCCATTACCGTCAGCATGAGCCTTGTTCAGCACACCATGGCACTTCTGACGGGGGACCTCGAGCGGGCACAGTCCCTCATCGACGGTTTGGAATCACTCAGTCATCGGCACGACCCCATCGTTCTCCATGCTCGGCTCAAGGCCGTGTTGTCATCTTCCACAGAGACGGGAGAGGACCACACCGGGATGTACGAACAAGCCGTAGCTGCTCAACCTTCACCCTTTCACAAAGCCGTCGTTGGGTTGACGTTTGTAGAACACCTTGTTCGGACCGGGGCGAATTCGGCGCTGAAGGTTTTCGAATCGCTTCCACTTCCCGATGATTGGCCGGAAATGGGTACGCCCCATCACCGGTATGCTGCCCGTTGGTGGTACCTGAAAGGGCATTTGGACGCTTCGAAATCGGCAATGGCTCTCCGAGAGGCTGCCCGTTGTTTCCGACAAGCTGGATGCGTAAACGCCGCTCGCTCGGCTGCGCAACGATTGCATAGAGTGCTCTAAGGCTAAAGTTCGGCCCCGATGAGTGTCTTGGTCTCCCGGACTCCGGGGAGTTGGCGAATTTCTTCAACAATGCACCGCGTCAACGCGTATTCTTCGTCAGCCTGAACACGTGCAATGAGGTCGTATTCACCAAACAGCATCCAATGGTCGGTGACCAGGTCCACGTTGGCGAGCGCCTCACGAACCGTGGCTTCTTGTCCCGGATGGGTGGTCATTAACACAAAACCAATCGCCATGCTCTCAAGCCCCCACAGCGATCAGCGTTTGTGTTTCCTTGACGCCCGTAATCCTACGGAAGGAGTCCATCAGGAGAACGGAGAGTTCTTTCGAGGTGGGCGATGAAATCCGAACGAGCAGGTCAAATTCACCGTACAGGGCGTGAACTTCCTTTACATCGTTGTGCCCTGCAAGCGTCAAGTAGACCTCCCGTTCATGGGTCGGTTCGGTTTTGAACAGCACAAATGCTTCCGGCATAGCCTCAAGCATCTCAAGTCGGGATTTATTGGTTCCTGCTGGAGTTCGTTGTGGACACGGCAGGGGACCTTTCAAGAAGGACGGGGGGTCCCTATGACGCATGAAGCACGCACCGTCCGTCAGGACAGCGCTCTCACTTGTGCTTCTTTTTGTTCTTCCATTGTTGCTGCACATGGTTCCTGCCGGGTACGACGTCCTCGTAAGTGACGATGCGGATGAACCCCAGTTCACCCAAGCTCGAGCCCAAACCACGTGGTCGGGCACCCAAACGCTCACCGGTTCGTACACGATCGGTGTGGCGGATGAAGTCATCATTCAGCCATGTACAGTGGTTCAACTGCCAGCAAACGAACGAATCGTTGTTGACGGGCGGCTCACGGTGTTGGGCACGGAATCATGCCCTGTTCTTTTGGAAGCCTCAGCATTGGGCGACCATGAAGGGATTCAATTCAACAGTTCGTCAGCAGGTCGCGGTTCGCTCATTCAGAACCTCACCATTGAGGACGCTATTTACGGCGTCACCGTCTATGGTTCCAACCCAGTCATGGAAAACCTGACCGTGGTCAATCCCGATCGCGTGGCGGTTGATTTGTTTCAATCCGCCACCCCACGAATCACCGATTTATTTGTTGACCAAGCCGGCCGAGAGATCGCCTTTCAAAACGACTGGCGATACGGTCTAGGCCTTTCAATCGGTGCAGGCTCTACACCCATTGTTAATCGAGCCGTCTTTTCCGACATCTTGACCCGAGCCGTCAACATTTGGGGTGGTTCAGGCGGCCTGATTCAAGGCATAACCATTGACAATTGTACGGGTTCATCTTGGGCCATGGTGGCTGGCATTTGGGTGGAGGATAGCCAGCCACTGCTCACCAACATTTCCATCAAAAAATCCGATACGGGGATCGTTGTTCGCCACATCGATGATGGAGGTTATACACACGCAGTTGTCCGCAACGCCCACATCAGCGACTCGATGTACAGAGGCGTTTATGTCGACAAAAACAACCACACGAACTACACCAATTACGAGACGGCTGACTTTACCAACCTCACCATCACGGGCACGGGGGCTTCAGGTGCGAAAGCCCCAAACATCGGCTATGCAGCACTTGAGGTCAACGCGACTGGTGCGTGGTTTGATGACACACACATCGAAGATTCCACCACCGTTGGTGTCCGACTGTATTTTGTTGATTCAACCACCACCTTCCGCAACCTAACGGTAAGAGATTCAGGCGATCCCGGTCAAGGTCCACATGAGGCTGGAATTGCTGTGCGCTCCTCGTTCTTTGCTCCGACCATTGACGGCCTCGAGGTTTCTGGTTCGGTTGGTCCTGGCGTTCACTCCACTTCCGGAGGGGCCATTCAGGGCAGCGATTGGGTGCTGCATAACAACACCAAACAAGGGCTCATTGTGGACCGAGCCACGGTCTCCGTCGAGGGGATGCATCTCGCCGATAACGGTTATTCCGGGGCCCATGTGTTGGATGCCTTCCGTGTGGACTTCCTCAACATGACCGCTGAAAACAACGGTGCTTCGACCGCGGCCACGGCAGAGGAACAGGCAGGCCTGTATTACTTTGAATCCAACGACATCGAATCCTCTTCGGGGGACGTTCGCTGCTCATCATGCACCATCTCCGGTTCCCAAGGGCACGGTCTGCTGGCCGTAAATTCGGTAGACCTCCGATTGGATGACCTGCACCTCTTCAGCAACAATCCCACCTTGCCTGCCCTCGAGATTGACAACACCGACACGATGCCAACAGGCGCAAGCGGACGGATATACATCAACCAGGCCCATGTTGAGACTGAGAGCCCAACTCAACCCGCTGTGAAACTGCAACGAGCCGCAGTGGCGATGGATGGCTTGTCGATGTCCGGTAATCACACGGGCTTGGACTGGCGAGGCGATAACAACGGTCAATTCGGATCATACCTGAACAATTCAGTGTTCTCGGGAACGCAGTGCGTGTCCCTTGAAGGCCATCCATCGCTCAGCGGTCATGGCAATCGGATTTCAACGGCGTGCACGGGCGATGTTGTTCTTACGGACAGCCACGTGAATTGGTCTGGACTGGTCGATGACCGGAGCGCCACTGGCGCCCCGACCGTGCTAAGCCTTGATGCGACCTCTCGACTTCATCTTCACCAACCTGTCAACGTATCCTATGCTTCTGCTTCGCTCGCAACTGGAGCTGAGCTTGACGTTGCCTGGGACCTCACCGTTTGGGTCATCAACAACAATTCCAACGGTATTCCTGCCGCATATGTCAACGTCACTTTTGCGCAGTATGAGCCGTCCATCGTGTTGCCGACAAACGATGACGGGTACCTGTTCCTTCCAGATTTTATTGGCCAGCGATGGACGTCGTTGGGCGCCAGCAGCGACAACACCGCTGACGTGGATTGCGGTTATTTTGGTGTTTCAAATTCAACCACCACCATGTTCAACCAAGACACCGTGATTTACTGCCATCTCCCACTTGAAAATCAAGCCCCGTTCATTCGCTGGTCGTCTCCAGAAGACGGTAGTGTCTTTTCCTCGCAAAGCGAGGTGTTGTTCAACGCCAGCGATTCATGGGATCTTGATGATGACGCTTTGACGTTCACGTGGAGAAGTTCCCTTGACGATTACATCGTTGCTGGATGCGTAGGTGTGTTCCAAAGCAATGGCCATCCAGATGATGGTGTCCCGTTTTTGACCAACGGGGACCCTCTTTCACAAGATCCTCCTTACTGTCAACTTTCAGACGGCGTCCACGAAATCACCCTTGAAGTGTGCGACATTCAACACTGTCAAACAGAAGTTCGTACCATTGAACTGGTCAACCTTCCACCCACGCTGGTGGTTGACTTTGAGCCTGCGTTGTCCCCATGGAGTGAACTGATCATGCCCCAGACGGGCACCGTGGTCGTCAACACCACCGGCACCTTCGACCCCGAGGGCGACGATTTAGCATGCGTCATTGATTTCAACGGTGAGGGGGCTGATTGGGGCAACCAGTGGGTGTGTCCTGAGGAACTCACTTACACCTTTGACTACACCACGGAGGATCCGCCTGCTTCCGCCGCATTGACGGTCATGGCGTTTGATGCCGTGGGCAACAACGCCACCTTCAGCGTCCCGGTCATTCTCTACAACGAAATCCCAGAACCGGTGTTAACGGTGGACCGACCGTCCAACGGAAGTGAAGCGCTCGTGACCTTTGATGGAAGTGCGACGGTCGACCCCGAGGGTGATGCGCTCTCCATCACGTTCACTTCGTCGCTTGACGGGGTGCTTCACGTCGGTTCGGAGTTGATGTGGGAAGGGCACCTCTCCCGAGGTGTTCACACCATCACCATGGAGGTAACCGATGACCGTGCAGAGCACGCCAACCAGAGCAAATCCACCTCCATTTTGCTCACGGTCGACAACGCCGAACCGATAGCGGTCATAGCCTCACCTCCAGCTCAAACCTTTGACAGCTCAGAACTCATCTTTTTCTCGGCCAATGGCTCGGGAGACGCCGATGCTGCTTGTTCCACGTTCCCTACGGATGGTTCGTGGGTATGCGCGCCGTTTGAACCCGCTTCTGGGACCGAATTTTTGGTTGTCACATGGACCAGCAGCCTTGACGGGCGCCTCACGCCTGAGGGCGAAGATTGGCTTCTGTTTGAAGAGCGGTTAAGTGCAGGCGACCACACCATCACGTTGAGTGTTGACGACGGCATTCATGAACCGATAACGACGACCCGTGAGTTGACGATCAGACCCTCTGCACCCGTGCTGGGTTTGGTCAGTCCAGTTTCGGACTCAGTGCACCTGTCATCAACCGTCTTCATGCTTGACGCCTCACAAAGCGTTGACTTCGATGAAGATACGTTCACCATCACCCTTCGGTCATCCGAGGAATCCAACCCGCTGCTGGTGGATGTTGACCCGAACCAACAACACGCCTTTTCGCTCCGGGCAGGGGAACACACCATGACGGTAACATTGACCGATGCTTCGGGTAATTCCCGAGACGAAAGTTTCAGCCTCACAGTTATCGAATCCGCCCCAGTTCTCGTGCTTCTTTCTCCTCAAAATCGCGATTCCATCGTTCCGGGTGGCACGTTGGTTCTTGAGGAAGCATCCTACGATGCTGACAATGACTTGACGGTGAGGGAGTGGCGACGGTACGCCCCTGATCTGAGCTCTCCTGAGGTCGTTTCAACCAATTCCAGAGAGGAACTCACGGGCCTTCTTCCGGGTGAGTATCATCTTTCTCTTTATGTTGAAGACGTCCGTGGGAATTGGGTTGAGGAACACATCAACATCACCATTCAATCAAGTCTGCCGTCGCTTGACCGGGATTCACTTGTTCTCAATTCGGAAACGTTCACTCAAAACGAACTGAACACGCTTAATGTTCGCATTTCGCTCAGCGACCCCGATGGAACAACGGACGATGTGCGCATGAACATCACGTTGGGGATTCAACAGTGGGAGGCAAACCTCACCGATGATGACGGCGATGGTGTTTGGGAGGGTTCCCTCAACTGGCAGCCTGAAACCACCGGTCGCCCGCTGCTGAAAATAATCGCAAAAGACGGCGAAGGAGACCGCGCCAACGTTGATTTCTTGTCCCGTAACCTGGTGGTTGAAGCACCATCGGATGACATGCGAGGTTTGCTGCTTGGCGCCACTTCGCTCGGGTTTGTGTTTGTTATTGGCTTGGTCGCCCTCATGATTTCTCGGCGACGTCGGGCGCAAGAAGAACTTGAAATCATGACGTCATGGGATGCCTTCAAATCGCCCACTCCCAAAACCGTGGAGACGACGAGTGAAGCGCCTATGGTTGAAGGAAACGCCATGGACGGCACCGAGGAAGTTCAAGCAGAACTTGACCTTGACTTCGATTGAAGGCACAGTTTAGCTACTCCAAAGCATCAGCGCTCTTTTTGCCTTCATGTTCTTTGAATTTTGAACACCGAGGTTAATGGCGACAAACCCCCCGGTTCCTTTTCATCATCAAGCTCACGGGTTTCAAGGCATTCAACGGTGAATCCTTCGGAGAACAGGTCCAGTACATGCTCATCCTGCAAAGAAAATGGTGGGCCTTGTCTTTCCTCATGAGGATAAGAAAAGGTGATCAGTAAACCCACGGCTCCCGGCTTGGTTTGCTGCTGGAGTTGACGCACATACGCTTCCCGAGATTCATGGGGCAGGGCAACCATCGCTGCTCTGTCGTACCATGCATCGGCTTGAACAGTGTTCGGTTTGAGGTCAAAAACGTCTCCTTGTAACAGGGTGAACGGCGGGTGAACGTGTTTCGTGTGTTGCTCGAGCACCGCACGTTTGGCTTCCATGCCTTGATCTTGGAAGAAGGTCTCAACCGCCTGCTCCACCATCTCGAGGCCGACGATGGTATGGCCTTGTTCAGCCAACCACACCATGTCGAGTGATTTTCCACACAGCGGCACCAAGACTTCACCGTGGGCTTCTGCGCCGATGCTCGGCCAGTGCTTCACAAGCAAGTCGTTGTACTCTGCCCGGTGCCACCCGGTCTGCTCCGACTTCCACCGATTGTGCCAGAATTCCATGGTGTAATCACTCACGCTTGTTCGGGCAAGTCATTGTTATCGGAGTCCGGGTTTGTGTCCAATCCACCCCACGGTGTTTTGGTGCTGTGAAGACCAAAGCGTCGGAGGAAGAGGAATTTCAGATTCTTCCAACCATCGCCCCATGTGTGAATCTCAGCATCACCAACGCGAGGGCGGTAGGGGACGGAGATTTCGATGGCTTTTTTCTTGCCTAGGTGGCGACGTGCGAGGATTTTGACTTCCTCACTGAGCGGCATACCGTCGTTGGTGGGTCGCATTTTTTCGTTTTCAAAGATTGACTTGCGGAACACCCACATGCCGGTCTGCGAGTCTTTGATGCCGTACCAGAACAGCATTCTGGCGGTGAACGAGAGCACCCAGTTTCCAAAGCCATGAAGGCCTGACATCGACCCGTCTTCGGCCAATGAAAGTCGGTCGCAGGTGATGAAATCGAGGTCATCATCAATCAACCGCTTGACCAATTCGGGAACCAATTCTGCAGGATAGGTGCAGTCAGCGTCCATGGTGACGATGATGTCGTTCTTCGCGACATCGAACCCTGTTCTGTAAGCTCGTCCGTATCCCTTGCGAGGTTCAAGGTGGACACGAATGTCCTTTTCGAGGGCGATTTCACGGGTGCGGTCGGTCGAATTGCCGTCCACGATCATGATTTCCAGATCTTTGCACCATCCTCGAGGAATCGCATCGATGGTTGGGCCGAGAGCTTCTTCTTCATTACGCGTCGGCAGAATCACCGTGACGGACACGGGTAAGACATCGCCCATGACCTGCCGAGCCGAGGATTGAACTTCAAAGGTTTGGCTGGAAGCGTGCGATTTACCAAACGAGGTTCAATGACATTCAAATGCAGGTCCTGCGTGGTGCTTTCAATGCACATCGCCATGGTCTCGGGCGAATATCCTCCTCGTTGGGGTGGAATTGGTTCCGTCGTCTACCATTTAGCAGGCCATCTCGCTCAGCGTGGGCACGACGTGACCATCATCACACGCACCCATAAACAACCAACGCCACAACAACCGGGTGTCAGTGTATTGCAGGTGCCATGGCTCAAGGCCCCCATGGCGTTCACCCGCTCCTATGGCAAGCACGCCCTGACGGAACTTCGCCGGCTGCACAAGGTCAAATCGATCGATGTTGTTCACACCCTCCTTCCCCTTGTCAGCTGGACTGCAAAGGAATACCTCTGGGTAGAGGAGAACATCGCACCGGTGGTTTCTGCCCTCAACGGGAGTTGGATTGGTGAGCGTGAAGGCATGAAGCTTGCCGCTCAGCACAAGGAAGCAGCGACGTGGAAAAACCCCAACGACCTCGCCATTTTACTCACCGGCGGGTACTACGCCAAATACGAACAAGCCGGTGTTGCGCACTCCAGTGTTTCCGTTGCCATCTCTCAGTCCACGCGAAAAGAGTTTGAAACGTGGTACAGCCCACCAAGCGATTGGCAGTGCGAAACCGTCCTTTACGGGGTTGACCACAAGGTGTTCAGACCGATGAACCACGACCACGAAGAGGAACAGCTGGCGTACGAGGCCCTTCGAAAATCCTACGACGCTGCCGACGAGGCTGCCTTGCACGGACGTCCCGAAACCACGACGCCTCTTTTGCTGGCAGTCGGTCGCCTCGTGGCTCGAAAAGGGCATCGCACCCTTTTGCGTTCCATGCCGTCCGTTCTCAAACAACATCCCGGCGCCCGCCTCGTCATTATCGGCCGAGGCCACATGCGCAAGACGTTGATGCGGCAGGCCAAGCGGTTGGGCATTTCCCATGCCGTTCATATTCAACCCGGGATGAGTTTTGAGCAACT
>DANX01000064.1:0-345 GCA_002502295.1 Euryarchaeota archaeon UBA561
TCGAAGTTCCACGCATCGCTTTTGTGCCACATCAAAGATCTCAGCAAACTCGGCGGGAGTGAACACTCCTTTTAGCCCCTTCTGTAGAGAGTGAAGATGGCCTTTGTCTCCCAACGTGATGTGAATTCGCTCATCGCCACCAAGTTCTTCCTCTTCGTTGGCGTCAAGGACAAAGCGACCACCGACACGGGTAAACGACGCCATGATCGGGGTCCCGTTCACCTGGAGGGTGTGGTCATCTCCTACGTCAAAACGCTCAGCGGGAACAACCGCCGTGCGCAATGCTGCAATCGCAGCCAGCCCACAAGCGTCGAAGATGTTTCCTTGGTCAGACATGACGTGAAT
>DANX01000064.1:663-1130 GCA_002502295.1 Euryarchaeota archaeon UBA561
TCAATCATGACACCCCAGACTTTCTCTCCAGGTACAATGCAGAGGCTTTCCATGTCAATGCATCCGGATTCACGAATACCTCGGTCAACCACACGACCCAGTTCAATGGATTGCGGAGATGGTGGTCCAGGTTCGTATTTGCGCCCTGCCACTGGCCGGAGTTCTGCACCGCACATGAGCGAACCCTGTGTGGGGCGGTCTGGCCATGGGGTGCGGAGCTCAAACTTGACGCCGGCATACACAATGGTTCCGCCCATGACAACCTTGGCCGACCCTTCGGCGTTGTAGAGGCAGTCTGTTTCCAAGGAAACATCGCGAGCATCCCATTGTCCTCGACCGTCAATTCGGCTGCCTTCTTCAGCGAGCCGAGTAAGTTCCTGTCGCAAGAGGGAAGGCACCAATTCTACCATCAGGCCTCACCTCCTTTGTAGCGACGTTGAAGCGCATCAACCATGATTTCGTGAATT
>DANX01000064.1:1501-1947 GCA_002502295.1 Euryarchaeota archaeon UBA561
AGGTCACCGTCCATTTGGAGGAAGGCGATTTCGCCCGTGTTTGGAAGAATGCCAACGGGGAGGTCTGCTTGCCCGTAATTGTCTTCTGCTTTGTCCAAATCGAGAACAACGGTGTCTTCGATCTTTCCGGAAGCAACCCCGACAATCATGTCGCGCATTGGAATGCCAGCATCGGCCAACGCCACGGCAGCAGCCGTGATTCCGGCACAGCGAGTCCCGGCTTCTGCGGCTAAGATTTCAATTTCGACACGAATCTTTGAACGAGGATAGCGTTCGACAAGGACGACCGATTCCAGCGCCTCGGCTGTCACCTTGGAAATCTCTCGTGAACGTCGGTTGAATCCGGGTCGAATCCGGTCCGATGTAGAGAAGGGAGCCATGTTGTAGCGAACGTCAATTACAGCACGGTCTTGGCGTTGAATCTTGCGTGGGTGCGCTTCCATGGG
>DANX01000064.1:2265-2433 GCA_002502295.1 Euryarchaeota archaeon UBA561
CCATAGACAGCAGCGACAGCCACATTGAGTCCGTGGGTCACCATGGCCGAGCCTTCGGCAGCCGGCAAAATGCCTGCTTCAATTTTCACCGGTCGCATCTCGTCCACTTGACGGCCATCCAAGCGAGTGCCGTCTTCTCGTAGCAATTGTACATCTCCATATCCACCC
>DANX01000064.1:2557-10288 GCA_002502295.1 Euryarchaeota archaeon UBA561
AATCTTTCTTGGATGTGCTTCCATCGGCCCATAAACAGCGCATACTGCTACATTCAGTCCATGCTTTACCCAAGCAGATCCATCCGCAGCAGGAAGAACTCCTGCTTCGACCTTAACTTCTCTCATTTCGTCTACTTTGCGACCGTCTAATCGCAATCCATCTTCACGTAGTAATTGTACATCTCCATATCCACCCATCATGCATCACCTTTTGTATTGTTTTCCATTTCTAAAAGAATCGTTTCAAACGCCTTGCTGTGGCCTTCTTCGACCACACAACGAAGCGCTTTCCGAGCCCATGCTATACCTTCTGAGGATCCGTCGATCCAAACACGGCCGTTTTCACCGACCATGATCCGGCAGTTGCACGCGTCCCGCATTCGCTTGAGGAGTTCATTGTTTTCACCACGTACCCGGTCAATGTGCTGGACAGGAATTGGTTCCACTGCGCCTTGATTCAAGCGACGAAGGCCAACACCCTTCATGGTAAGGACAACGTTATGGCATTCATCGACTTCCTGAACACGAGCAAGAACAACATCGCCAACATCCATGTGTTGGCGAGCAGCTCCAAATTCCACCTTCCACGGTGCGAGCGACATTGGGAGCAATCCTTGGAACGAACCGTTGATGTTCATGAACCACAGGTTGTTGCGGACCTCAGCGACAACACCGACGACTAGGTCGCCTGAACGAGGCATGTAAGCCGAGTTAATCGGGTCTACCGAAACGGTGTTGTTTCGCTCTCGCAGCCATCCGAGTTGTGTGGCAACGAATGATTCTCCGGCAGCGATAATTCCGCTACCTGCTCGCTTCCCGGCGGATGGCCCGATGGCCATTCCCGGGGTCACTAGGCGCTGCTCGGCGCCGGCTTGACCTTGGGACATTCTTTTCTCTCCGAATCCGCCCACTCGCCAACCCATGATAAAGGCCACCCTATAGCCACGGCGTTCAGGAACTCAGTTCTTTGACTTCAGCATCGGAACTTCTGCGCATAACTTGTCCGATGATTTCACCCTTCATGCCCGCTGAACATTCGATGACACAAGCCCACGAACCGTCTTCCAACCACCCCTCTTTTTGCTGGTGAGCCCGAAGAAATTGAGAAACCGAACCGTAGGCAGAACCTGGTACTTTGAATGCCAAGCGAACCGTTTCAAACGAAAGAGGTATCAAGGGTTTCAGCTTAGTGATGGCGTCCTTTACTTGCTCTTCCAAGCGTTTGAAGGGATCAACTGAATACCTTGACTCGTCCAAAGCGAGTTCAATTCTCGTTTTGGAATGGGGAGATTTCGTTTTGGGATCAACGGCCTGCGAATGAATCCGATGTATGATTTGTTGGCGCATGTTTTCGACCATTTTTTTCCGCTGAACAGTGGTTAATTGGATGCTTCCCTTTTCCAAGATGGTGCGTGCAATCACCACAATATCTTGGCTTCCAAACACATTTTCGATGGCGTCGCTTGTTGGGCGTTCACCACCTCGTGCATCATGAAAGACTTCATCCATGGCCAAAAAGTCGTTGATGTCGACCTCACCTGGCGTCGCTTTGAACGCTTCTACCAGGGAAGGGTCAACAAGGAGTTCGTAGCGCTTGCCTCCTTTTTCCAATCGCGCAAGAACGGCGTCGTCAAGGCTGACCATGTCATCACTTATCCGCACCATAGGTGAGGCGACGCTTCAACCTATCCTCACTCTTCGAGGGGCTTGAGGCGGTCGATTTGCTTGTTGACTTCGCCACGGTCGAGGACGCGGTAGCCGTTTGAGTCAACAACCGTCACTTCAACGGCCTCGCGGTTCAGCTCGGCGTCGTTGGCTGAGCGAAGGGCCTCGAGACCCAATTTCATGGCTGCGTTCAGCGTCATGTTTTCCTTCCAATTGTCCTCAAAGAATTCAATCACCGTGTTGCGGCCGCTGCCAATGGCTCCGGCATGATAAGACTGGTAAGCACCCGAGGGGTCTGTTTCGTAGAGGTGAATGCCGTTGTCGTCAACACCGCCGATGAGTAGGGCGGTACCGAAGGGTCGGGACCCACCATACTGTGTGAACGATTGCTTAAAATCACAAATTTTCTTGACCAAAACGTCAACGGGAACAGTGGCTCCGTAGGTAATGCGGTTAATCTGCGCCTCTACACGAGCCCGGGCAACGAGTTGCCGAGCATCAGCGACCAAACCCGATGTTGCGATACCGACGTGGCCGTCAATTTTGAACATCTTTTCGATGGATTCAGGGATGATGAGGCGGCTGATGATGCGCTTGTCGCAAACAAGAACGACGCCGTCCTTGAATTTCAGGGCAGCCGTTGTCGTGCCGCGCTTCACTGATTCTCGGGCGTATTCCACCTGGAACAGTCGTCCATCGGGGCTGAATGTTGTGATGCCGTGATCGTATCCTCTTCCACTTGGTTGCATGGTCTTACCTCAGTTGATTGGCTTAGTTGACACTTTATGAGGATGCGGGTTGATTGTCATGAGCGTCAGCCGAAGCATTTCCTCGTCTCGGCCGTCCTGTATCAACCCTACGAGGCGAACACCCTCATCAAGGTGAAACGCCTCCGAGAACCATGCGAGTCGCCGTGCTGTCCTCTGGCGGAAAAGATTCGGCTGCTGCTTGGTGGTGGGCCATGTGCAAAGGTTGGTCGGTCGAGGCTCTGGTTACCGTCATCGTCACTGGAGAGGATTCTCCAATGTTTCAACTTCCGAGCACGCACCTCGTTGAGCGTCAAGCAATGTCCGCTAACATTCAGTGGATTGAAGTTCGGACAACGGGTGAACCCCCCCATGACATCACTGCCTTGGAGGAGGCCCTGCGGCCACTCGAGATCGACGGATTTGTTTCTGGAGCACTGCGTTCAGATTATCAAAAATCGCGCCTAGAACGGATGGCAGAACGTCTCGGTGTTCGAAGTTGGACACCGTTGTGGCATCAATCTGGTCATGAGCATCTAAAAGGCATGATAGAACATGGTTTTGAAATCATGATCACGGGCGTTTCAGCGGAAGGACTCACTGAAAAGTGGCTGGGTCATGTAGTTACGCCTGCCTCATTTGAAGAGCTCGTGATGCTCGCTGAGAAACATCGATTTCATGTCGAAGGAGAGGGAGGAGAATACGAAACACTCGTGATTGGTGGGCCTCATCTCAGTGAACGATTGTCGGTCACGGGCACCGCCCACTGGGACGGGGTTCGGGGGCACTACGAGGTTCACTGAATCGCCTGGCGAGCCAACAAAACGCACTCGTCAACGATTTCACCAGAAACACCTACGTGGTTCATCGGGTCAAACATTGCCTCGAGTTCCTCGGCAGAGAACGCCGCCGAGATGGCGGGGGTCCGGCTGCAAACATCGATGAGTTCTTCGCCGCTTGCAAGGGCCGTGAAGGACGCTTCACGGAGAACCTCATGCGCCTCGTCGCGAGGAACACCGTGGTCCACGAGTTCAATCATGACCTTCTCAGCCATGACCAAACCACGTTGTGCATGGATGTTGGCCAAGCATCGGTCTTTGTCGACCCACATGTTGGTCAACACATCGGCCGTCTTCGCCATCACGTCTTCAGCCAAGGTGGAAGCGTGCGAGAGCGTGAACCGTTCGCTACTGGAATTGGCAAGGTCTCGTTCGTGCCAGAGCAGAGCGTTTTCATAAGTTGGGATGATGAACGACCGAACAATCCTCGCTAAACCGGAGGCATTTTCAGACTTGATCGGGTTCTTCTTGTGTGCCATGGTTGAGGAGCCAACCTGCTTTTTGACATCGAACCCTTCACCGGCTTCAGCAATTTCAGACCGTTGGAGATTGCGAACCTCTTGGAGTATTTTTTCACATGTCGTGGCCACGTTTGCTAACCATGACATGTATTCCACATATCGGTCTCGACCGACAACTTGCGTTGTCGCCAGCGGGACGGCGAGCCCGAGGTGCGTCAAAATTAATTCTTGCAATTTCCGAGCGTCTTTTCCTTGAGCAGCGCCTGTACCGACCGCGCCAAGGAATTTACCGACGGCAACCCGCGGCGAAGACTCGTCAAGGCGAATCAATTGTCGACGCAATTCGTCAAGCCACACAGCTGCCTTTAACCCAAATGTGATGGGGACTGCTGCCTGTCCGTGAGTGCGACCAAGCATGACGGTGTCACGCTCGCGCTCGGCAACGTTCGCACACACCTCAATAAGGTGGCAGAGGACTTTACGCAACAGAACAATGCTGTCTCGGAGCTGCAAACCAACCGCAGTGTCAACGATGTCGTTAGAGGTGGCGCCGAGGTGAATGCACCAGCCGGCATCGCCGGCCGCTTCTGCCATCGCTTTTGTTAACGCCATGATGTCGTGGCGTGTTTCGGCCTCAATTTCACTCACTCTGTCCTTGGAAACGGCGTCCGGATTGGCAATAGCGGCCACCGCATTGTAGTCCTCCTCTGATACCCTGCCGAGTTGCCAATGGGCCCAAATCAACGCCCGTTCCACTTCCAACTGGCGCTCATGGCGTCCAATTTCGGACCAAATTCGCTTGAAATCTTCGGAGCCGTAGCGGTAATCCAACGGACAGAATGCCATAGTCCAAGGCATTCGTCTCGCTTCATCAACCTTCCCACGCCGCCCTATGAGGCCGACTTTGCTGAAGTGAGTTGTTCTTCATCCAATGGTTCAACTGGAGCCATCACGTTTCGTATGAGGAAAATAGCAAGAATGGACGAGCCAACGAATGAGAGTCCAACCCAAGAAGAGAGGTTGTACCACATCATGGCCACACCCACAAGCGATGCATAGGACACAACTTGGCAGAGAGCGGAAGCCAAACCAAGTTTGTGAATTCGCTCGGGTGGAAGGCGTGGTTCGTGTTCAAGAAGAAACGTGTAAATGAGAAAATAAATGGCTTGAAAGGGGAGAGCGGCAGCGATGATGGCCAAGGCCACCTCTCGTATGGTGTTGGGATCTTTTGCCTGTTCTATGCCCTGGAAAAGCATGAGCGCCGTGTTCGTTCCGAGAAGCGCAGCCATGATGGTCCAACGTTTGTCTTGGGAGGATGTCCTGCTCTCGACATTGACCGAGCCTTCACTCATGAAGAAAGCAGTCCATGAACTAGGGTTTGATGTTTCCCGTCCTCGACGTGTTCACGGAGGGAATTCAACCGAGCATGCGAATGACCCAGCCGGTAATGGCGGCCACGATCAACAGGAGCAATGTCATGGCAACTGGACCGTACTGGTTTTTGTCATCCATCGCTGTTCCAATGAAGCCGTCTCGGCGAATGGCTTCCACGAAGTTGTTGGCTTCTTCAAAGGGAGGTGCTTCACGGCGGGGGATGCGCTCTCCCTTGCGAACTTCGCCACTCATGTCACGACGAGAAGGGGGGAGGTCATAGCCCTTGCGAATCGCGGAGAAGCCGGAACCCTCATTCACCGATGCCACCGGCTAACAGCCATGGAACGCTATGATATGGGTTTGGCCGGCGAGCGAATCCACCTGGCAGTTGAAGGGAGCACCGGTGGAACAACGGTCGGTTTGCATCTTGCAGCGGACGTCATCAATGACGGGAAGCGCGTGTTGTGGGCTTCGGTTGACATGCCGGACCCAAGTCGGTTTTCTCAAATGTTTGAGCACCTCTCGCTCGTCGAGAGTTCCCGTTTTCACGCCATGAACTTTGGCGGTAGGTTTGACCGTGCCGTTGATGCCTTGCTTGAGGCTGCTACATCCCTACCAAGCGTGGGATTGGTGGTAATGGATGATTGGTGCGCACCCAGCGGTCGTCTTTCGGCCGAACGTCTCGAACACATTGAACGTGTTGCCAAAGAATGCCCCGATTCCATCACCGTTCTGTTGGTTTCAAAAGGCAGCGTTGATGCAAGTGGAGCAAGCAGCGACCCCATCGTTGCCCGTTCTTCTGAGGCAATGAAGAAGAAGGGCTATGCCATTTGGCGTTTATGGCGTGGGAAACATGGAGCACAGCGAGTCCTCGATCGCCATGGCGAGCGTGTTGAACTCGAGATACAAGATTCAGGCTTCGTCGTCTGAACCGTCATCTTCGCCAAGGAGTTTGGCCATTTCCTCAAGAGCATCTTCATCAGGTTCGTCAAATTGTTGAGGATTTCGTGCTCCGCCGCCCATTTCATCTTCGCCGGCAACTTTCGGGGCAGACGATTCGAGCATCGTTGAGCGGTTTTCTCGGGCACGCTGCGCAATGAACCAAACCATGCCGAGAAGAGTAATTCCCATCACAGCGTAAGCGATGTTCTTTGTTGTGTCCGGTTCCATAACCCGTTCACACCGCACCTTGTTCTTCATGGTTTGGGACACGTTGCCTTTTTTGTTCAGCATCCTCCCATCGTAGCGGACGAGCGAGATGGCGACGGGCATCAATGGGTGGCTCGACCCATGCTGTGAAGGGTGGGGTCCCCTGAATATCTACCCATTCATCAGCCTCACGCCGTTTGCATTTCGGGCACCTCACACCTTGGCCCGCACCCATGCTTTTCATTCGGACATGACACTCCGAACAGAGCGGTCGCAAGCGTTTCCTTGGAACCGATGACACGAGTTTGAGCCGTTCAGCGTGAACCATACCGTCCGGGTCAAGAAGACCAGCAACCAGAATTTCATCCCCCGGTTTTAGCCACCGAGCGAGCGCATTTACAGGTCCTCCCTCTGCATAACTGAGGACAAGAGGGCCGTCGGTGGAAATTCTCGCATGCTTCCGGTGAGGTTCAACAACAAGGTCAGTCACGGTCAAATGCCAATCCTTGCCAAGGTGATCGCCGCTGGCTTGATTTGTCTGAAACACCGACCATTCCCGAACGGCTTCAGTAGCTTCACTATCAACCAACAGCGCACACGCACGCTCGGCTGCATGCCGGGACGTCGCACGAACACCAAACAACACCGGAGAGCGACCTCTCGGTGCGATGAGCGTTGTACCTCGGCGAGGGTCCCGGGAGAACACGATTTCTGGCCATGAATCAATGACGGAGACGGCACCTTCGTCCACGGTTCGAAGGCCTTTGGCATCATCCATCCTCCACGAGATGGCTTCCCATGTGCAGACCTCACCGGGCCAGGCAACTGCTGCCGTTGCCCCAATCCGTCCATGGCCCCCCCATGAGCGAACTGACGGGGGCAATTCCTCCAAACCAACCTCTTGCCGAACGGCCGAGAAGTAGAATGCAGATGATGGTTGATGATCAAACCAAACCATTCCGGGGCTGGCAGGTGATTGTTCGCGAGCCGAAATCTCCGAGGTCGAGACGCTTCCTCCCAACGGAGCGATGTGTTCGGCCCACCACGCGTCCAAATGCTCAAGCAACTCGGCGATATCTTCCGAGTGAAGTTCCACACCCATGGCTGCGTTCCCCCGAGTTCGACGTTGGGCAAACGGCCACAATCGAACCAAGCGTGGAACACCAACCGTCGTCGTTTCAGGCAGACCGTTCAACAACTGTTGGAAGACGTCGGTCGTGCAGCCTCCATCAAGCGAGTCGGTATCGTCAAGCCCCAACCAACCCATTGCATCACCTACGGTTGAAACATCTCTCCAGAATCGTCATCGTTCATCCAACCATCGTTGATTGAAATCAAACCAAGCGCGGCGGGAACACGGTACAAGCGAGCCCCATATGCCCAACCTGCACCCATGTCTGAACCTCGATCACCCACCATCAAATCCTTTGGGTGAAGTGCCGTAGGTTTTGGACCCCACCAGTTGACCTGGGGTTCGATGACAGGGTGGTTAACTGG
>DANX01000057.1 GCA_002502295.1 Euryarchaeota archaeon UBA561
GGTGGTTGTTCCCTCTCGACTTGGTATGTCCCTCTTCATGTCTGCCTTCGAGGACTTGATGTCCATGAAGACCCGAGCATTCTTGGTCAAGGACATCGATCCGTCCATTCTCCAACGATTGCTCGGTACGCGGTCTCTGGCCACCGAATTATCCAGCGAACAACTCGGTACCTATTATGCTGACAAGGCCCCTTCGCCCACCAATGCGAAGGAATTGTTTCGTCTCATGAGCCACGGTGGTGGTCTCGATCGCGAGTTTAACAATCCGCTCTACAAAGAGAAGCTTGCGGAAGTTCCCCTCGACACCGTTCGCGGGTGGGTCGAAGAGCTGTGCCATTCCGGTCAAATTACGAAACTTGATGGAACCGGTCAAGATGAACTCGACGGAAAATGGTTCACGCCCTACATGGCTGAAATTCATGGCACCTTGGGGTGCCTTGCCGTTGCTGGTGGCAAAGACGTTGAAAACTTACTCCAGTTACACACGGCGGGTTTGACCTACAAAATAGCGACCTCCTTTGATGGAACCAAACCGGTCTCATGGGAAGAGCGTCCACTCGGGGATCCGCAGGAAGCACTTCGCGTCAAGGTCATTGAAATGCTGGGCTCTGAAGGACCGAAAACCTCGGTGGAAATGGTTGAACGACTCCCATTCCCTCAATCCCTCATCGAACGATCTCTTCATGAATTGGAAGGTCGGAACGTCATATCTGTTGGATTCTTTATTCAAACCAACGACGCAGAATACATTCTGAAAATCGACGAACATCGACTGACCGGTGGAGAAGAAGAAGTGGTGGAATACCGTTGGATTCAGAACATGGTCCTGGATAAATCATTCAAGCAATACGGGGACAGTTTCACGGCGTTCAACGAGCACGTTCTGTTCCAAAAACAACAGGAGTTGTTGTACCGAGTTGATGAATTTGCCTTCAATGATTGGACCGACGTGCAACTTGATTCGGATGTGATCATGGGCAGACTGCTGCACAACCGCATTGGATACACTACAAAAAGGAATATTTCCATGTTGCTCGGATTGAAACCTGAACCATGGGTGGGTCCCATGGAACAGGAAATTTTAACGAAAATCCCTCCGGGTGAAAACGTTACACGTCAGGAAATCATGCAAGGCTATCCAAAGGGCGATGAACACAAATCACTCCACCGTGATTTGAAAAATGCCCTCAGTAATCTCGAACGTCAGATGCTTGTCGTCAAGCAGTTTGAAGAGGTCGCTGGCCGTCGACGCCGTCTATCGTTGTTTCACCGTGTTGAGGGTGTCTATCCTCCACTGTCCTTTGAAGACGCATTGGAAGAGGTCGTTCGGCGGATGGGGCCTGTTAAAGCGAGCACCTTGCGTTTCTACGTCTCTCGCAGTTTTGAGGACTTGACCATCGCCTTGATGAACTTAGAGAACGAAGGCAGAATTGCGAAAGTCATGGCCCTTGTACCAGAACCAGAAGCCTTCTTCTGCGCACCGGATGAGGTTGATGAATTGCTGCGTCCCCGCCGCGAAGACAGATCTGTTCGCATTCTGACACAATCCGACCCCTATGTATCTCGCTTTATTTGGGAAGTTCGAAGCGTTCTTGACCGTGGGTGGTATCTTCCAATTTTCAAGGGCGTAGATCCCATTGGGAAGGTATTGATGTTCAAGGTGAACGATTATCTTGAGATCAAGGACTTGCATGTTCCAACGGCCTACTTGGAGGAATTTTGCGAGGCGTTCGAAGTCTTGTTGGAAAACCATGCAGCACAGTTAGTGGATGTTTCCGTTCTTTCGAATTTCAACAGTGAACCCATCACATCGGTCGATGCCACAACGCGGGCTGCCCTCGAACGAATTGGGTTCAAGGTGACGGGAGAACGAATGATCCGTGGTGCCGTCGTTGACCCTCAACCACGAGAGATCGCTGAGCGGGCACTTTTCCACAAACATCACCTTCACCAATCCACGCGCCACGAAAACGAAATTCTAGCCCTGAAACAAGTCGATGAGATCCGGGATGATTTTGCCCTCCGAGGGCGCAGTGAGCTTTACCGAGTCGACCTCAAGAGCATGGCGAGCGCCCATCGTCTTCACCAAGGAATAAATCTGCGAGGCCATCAGGTTTGGGCGTCATACGAACATTTCCAAGAAATCCTGGCCATACGAAACCAGCCTGCTGACGAAGAGCTTTGGGACATCGTCGAATTCTTTAGCAGTCATTCCGACCCGAACCTCTTCAAAGAGCGCCATGCACTTTCGCAGTCCGAATTTAGAAAGTTAGTGCAGCCATTGATTCGAACCGGTCATATCGTTCAGGATTTCAGAGGTGGATTTCGCAGCGTGTTCGTCCCCGAAGACGTCGATCGGGCTGAATTGAGGAGAGAGTACATTCGGAAATTGGTTGAAAAGTTCCCCGTGATCACGTTGCGGCAACTTACTCAACTCGCAGGACCATCGTTCAAACCTGAGGAGCTCAAGGCGGTGTTGAACACCTTTGAGGACGATGAGACGCTTATCAAGGGCTTTTTGATTGAGGATTTCCATCAGGTTTGCTGGGGACGAAAGGAACTGCTCAAGGAAGCGAAATCCATCCCATCAATTCGTGATTTTGTTCTGCCACCATCCGATCCCATCGCTCCGTACTTTGCTGACATCATGAAAGAACGGTTTGGATTTGGATCAGCATACCTTGTGTTCAGAAACGCTGAACCTGTGGCGGCGTTCAAAGCCAACACACGAAACAAAATCATTGACGTAAAAGACTACGAGGGCTCTGAAAAAGCATGGCGCATCGTCAAAGAATTTGCTTGGGAGCACCAAATGCCCCTCCAGACAGATTTGCGAATCGGTGGGAAAAAATTGCAGTGATCGAATCACCCGTTTCGTCGAGGAAAGGTTGACGGCTGAATGCATGCAAATTACAGACCTCAAACAGTGTAATTTTGGAAGCCTTAGGGCGTTCTTTGTCGTCTAATCATTGGACCATGTTTTTGATATAGGAACTCGGCGTGGATGCACGCATGAACAGAGCCGTGCTCTTGGTTTCAATTTTCCTCATCAGCCTCTCTGCACCGATGTTCTCCACTGTCCATGCGGATGAACCAGACGACATGGGCGTGCTTTACACAGCCATCAATCCGAGCAACAACAACACCTACCATCTGTTGTCCGCCTCATCATGGGAGGACGCTGCGTCCTTCGCCCGTTCGTTGGACGGCTTCCTTGTTACGGTTGATAACGAGGAAGAAAACGCTTGGCTCTTCGACACCTTTGCCTCGTGGGACAACCAGTCCCGCCATCTGTGGACCGGGTTGTCCGATGCCGATGAAGAAGGGTTCTATCGATGGCACGACGGCACGCCCTTCCTCCATCGGGATTGGGGTGAAGACCAACCCTCCGAAGGTGGGGATGAACACTACGTTCACATTGCGAGCACCAACATGGGCAACATCATGCCTGGCACGTGGAACGACCTTGAAAACGACCCACAATACTTCCCCGTTTACGGCGTCGTGGAAATCGGTCCCGGTGCAGATTATGCCCTTCGATTTGACGGAGAGAGCGACCATGTCGTGATGGACCACGACGACGGCCTGGACATGACCAACATGACACAGCTCGAGGTTTCAGCCTGGGTACACCCCTATTCGCTTGAAGGAAATCAGTTCATTGTCATGAAAGGTGATTACGGCTGGGGTCTCTATTTACACGACGATCAGGTGGCTTTTTCCTCGGAATACAGTCTCTCGCAACATCCTGTTTCCAGCGGCACCGTTGAAGTTGACACGTGGACGCACGTCCAAGTCAACGTCGTTGTGGGCCAAGGATTCACTT
Source organism: Euryarchaeota archaeon UBA561 (assembly GCA_002502295.1). GTDB lineage: Archaea > Thermoplasmatota > Poseidoniia > Poseidoniales > Poseidoniaceae > Poseidonia. Next base: position 3,827 of record DANX01000057.1, read on the forward strand.
TCCACATCAACGGCATCGATGCCGGCTTCGTTGCCGACGAAGACGCCTCAATCCCTCTTGGTGACTTTGGTTCCAACGATTGCTATGAAACTGGATTGGATTGCGATGAATTGTACATCGCTCGGATGGGGGCTGGATGTGATTGCAATTACTTCGAGGGCGTAATGGACAACATCACGGTTCGCGCCGGAACGGATGCGAATTCGCTTGAAGAGCGCATACATTTTGACTTTCCTGAAGGCGAAGGTGCTGAAACATGGGATGCTTCCGGTGAGCGGATGGCTTCCATTGAAGGCGCTGACTGGGTCATGCCAGACGGAAGCATCGTGGCTCAAGCCGTCGAGTTGGTCATCGGTGACAGCTACGAACTTGAGTTTGCGGCTGCGGGTGACACCCTCTTGTTCTTTGTTGAGGTGGAGGAATACACTCGGGAGCTGTACTGGTCTTCTTATTCCCTTAAATTCGGTGATTTCGAAGAAGCCACCGAATACACGCTCTATGCACAAGCCAATGAAATTCCTGACGAATGGAATCACGATACGGAGACCGTTGGAGAGTGGGGTTTTGTCTTTGAATCGTGGTCATGGCCCGAGGTCGGTGTCCTTTGGTTTACGATGATCCTCCAGACGGATGTTGAGGAGTTGTTCATTGAACTTGAGGCCGACATAGCCGATCCTCCTCCAACACTTGACGACATGACTGAACTCAAGGAAAGCATCCCTATCACCAACCAAGACGTCAACGGGAACTCGTTCAACAATGGAGATGTGAACATGAATTACTACTACGTCAATGTCACACAACCGCTTGCCGACCTTCGCGTGAGAACCTACGGCGGTCAAGGCAACGTTGACATTGGTATTTCTTATTACAGCCCACCAACGCCTACATTTTGGTGGAGCGAGGGGCCATTTGAGGATGATATGGACGGTGATGGAAAGGACACTGGTGTCGAATTGGAAACGTGGTCGACAGGGCCCGGAAACGAAGAAGAAGTGCATCTTTTCGATCTTGAAGCAGGCCTCTATTACATCACGGCCTACAGTTTCAGAAATGCCAGAGAATTTACCATCGTGGCGGACTTTGTTTACCCACCGGAGAACGTTGACCCAGACGATGCCATCACCCTCACGCCCGGCATTGAGTACGGTTTATTGAGTGGATACGAAGGCCTCAATCAATACTTCAAAGTTGAAGTGCCGCAAGGGACTGAACGCCTTGTTGTTGACCTCAACGACGGGGCTGGAGACGCTTCCCTTTACATGCGCCTCGACCAAGCACCCACCACGGCGACTTACGAACACCATTCTACATCGGAAGGTGCCAACGATCGCATTGCATTCAATGACCCAACTCCCGGCTGGTGGTACATCCTGCTGACCTCGGAATCAGCCTTTACAGGCGTGAACATTGTCGCTGAATTTGCCGATCGATACGTGTGGGATTACGACGGGACACCCATCCAGCTTTACAACGATGAACCGCTTGACGGAATCAGTGTGTCCAAAGGTGGAGAAATTTCGTTCTTCGCTGATCTCGAGATGCCCGGCGATATGTTTTGGCTTGAGACCTACGGTGGATCCGGCGACATCGTCGTCTACATTGAAGGTCGGCAGTATGAACTTGAATTTCAAAACGGCGAAGGCCGGCCTGGACCCGGAGCTGGTGTCGAGACCGTCCCGAACGATGTTGACATCATGAGCGGGAAGGAGGGGACAAACCACAAGATGAGCGTCGAACTTCCACTTAACGGTCAAATGGACATCACCATGACCGGCATCACCGATGCCGAGGAAATCTCCATTGTCGTTCGCTGGGATGAAAGTGAATTCCGTGTTGAGCCGGTGGATCCGATTGCACCTGCCGAGCCTGAGGCCGTTGAATCTTGCACCGATGTGGCCACTGAAATGTTTGAAGACGCAGACATCAATGGTGATGGACTTTTGGACGAACGCGAAACCAAGTCAGCCGAGATTCCAAACGACGAACTAAAGCTGGTTGACACCAATGGAGACGGGTTGCTTGAATACCGAGAAGCGCTCCAATTCCTGTGCACGTGCGACAACGAACTCATGTTGGTGTTTGATGCCTTTGCGCTCGGGCGGGACGAAGTTTCGATCGACGCGCTTGAGGACCACCCTTGGTCCAACAATTATGACTTCGACTCCATCAACATCAACGAAGATGAATTCATTGACGAGCAAGAAATAGAATTGTTGGTTGTCCTTTGTGAGACAACGTATGATGCCTTTGACGGTGACGGTGATGGTGTCCCCGATGTCGATGATGCCTTCCCAGAAGATCCAACGGAAACCAAAGATACCGACGGCGATGGTGTTGGTGATAACGCCGACATCGTTGCCAGCGTTTCCAACGACATCATCTACGCCTCCGCCGGTGTGATGGTTCTCATCCTTGCCGGTCTCTTGCTTGGCTTCCTTCGGACAAGTCGCAGATCCGAACAAGAAGAGGCCGTGTGGGGCGGCGAGGACCGAATGTCAGAGGCCATGTTTGGACAATCTTCTGAGATGTCTGAATACGACAAAGAACAGGTTGCCTTGCCAATCACGTCAGATTTCACGGAGTCTCAAGAATTTCTTGGTTCAAACATTCAAGTACCATTCTCGGCTGAAATCAGCAAGCCACAACCTCCAAGCGAACTGATGGGCATGGTTCTGGACGGCATTGAGACCATTGAATTCCCTACTGGAAGCGGGGAAGTGTGGGTCAGAGCATCGCCAGATGACCTTTGGTCGCCGAAGGAATGAGTTCAGAAGAACTCATACCCTCCGGCCCAGAGGAGCGATTGCCTCTGTAGTGTAGTGGATATCACCCCGGCCTCCGGAGCCAGGAACCCGCGTTCGAATCGCGGCAGGGGCGCTCAATTTGATACGAATCCGTCCCACCGGCGCATGTACTGTATGAAGGTTTGATTCAGAGCAGCCTCTTCCAACCACTGTTCACTAAACGGCGGGAGAGCTGGTTCTTCTGCTCCATCTTGAAGAAAAATTGGCCAGTCTGGATGCGCAATTCCTGCACGCGCAACGCCGATGAACTCAGCACCTTGATCAACGCCTTTGCTCGCGTCGTCTTTGGTCCAGATGCCTCCGGTGGTCATCAATGGGAGCGTCGCTGGCATGAGTTCTCGAAAAACGCTGGTGTAATGTTGTTGCTGGCCATGGTAAAGCCCGGTTTTCTCAATGTCCCAACACGACACATGAATGAAATCCAGTTCCATTGAACAACACAACTGCAGGGTTTCCAAAGCGTCCTCAAGATTCATCCCACACGAATCAAGTTCGGGTGAAAGACGGACGCCAACGATGAAATTTGCAGAAGTGCAACGCCGTACTTCTCGCACAATGGATTCAAGAAACCTGGTTCGTTTTTTCTGATTGCCCCCCCAGTCATCAGTGCGTCGGTTTGTTCCAGCTCCGAGAAATTGAGCGATGAGGTATCCGTGTGCTCCATGGAGTTCAACCCCATGGAAACCGGCTTCTTCGCACCGCTTTGCAGCGGATCCAAACGCTTCGATGACTTCGTGTATCTCCTTTTGGTCCATGGCTCTGGCATTGCCTTGTCCTCGGCCCAATGGATTCATTGAGGCGGATTTCGGTTGATTCCCCGTAATGGATTCCGGAGCACGCATGCCGCCATGGAACAGTTGGGCGAGTCCGATGGCGCCATGACACCGAATGGATGTCGCGAGTCTGGTTAATCCCTCCACGTGATGATCCGACCAGGTTCCAAATTCTCCTTCCCAACCCTGTCCATCTTCCAGCACATGCGTTGCGGCAGTTGTGACGATACCAAATCCGCCTTTGCTCCTCGCCTCCAGCCAGCGTATTTCATCGTCAGACACGCGCCCGTCTGGGTGGCTTTGCTTGTTGGTCATCGCCGCCAACACAACGCGATTGGTGGTCGTTAATCCACCCCGAGTGAAGGTGTAGGGCTCCAATGCGGGGTGCATGGTTTCGGCCATCGCTTGTACATCATGAGGCTTTCTCACCATAGCCCTCTTGAATCCAGTCCCCCTGCCACAGCCACGCAGGTGTGATCTAGTGGTTATGATGGGAGGTTCCCAACCTCTCTGCCCGGGTTCGATTCCCGGCTCCTGCATCCTAGTTCTTCTTCGTTGACCTGTCGGAACCGGTCAATGCCAGGATGTTTCTGTGCATGCTTGGCAGCATTTCAAACATGATCAAGGCCAGCAAAAACATGGCAAAGAGGCTCACAAACCGTGCGGCATAACTGTGGCCAAATTCAAACACGCTCAGCCCCCAAAGTGACCATTGCGTGTAGGTCATGTGCATCCAAATCAGTCCGGCGTTCCGAAAGACATTGAGCAAGTGAATGGTTGGAATGATCAACAACAAAGCACGGACACGCTTTTTCCATGATAAATTCAGAACAGCGATGGCGCCAATGAACAGAACCATGGATTGGATGGCCGTGCAAGCCAAGACAAAGTTGATGCCAATCGTGTCGCCGTTAGCCAGCAGCAATTCAGTTTGAAACGCATATTCCCCGGTGAAATCTGTAGCGAACCATCGATTGCCATCCCATTCATTCCAACTGACACGGCCTGCAGAATCGTTGACCCATGTCGTCCCAATGTGGATGTCTGTCCCGGTGGTGAACCCCAAAAACCACGCTGATTGGGAGGCGACGAACCAAATGGCAAGGACACTGAGGTAGGGGACGTAGGAGATGAGCAGGTAAGGGCCACCGGCAAAGGCAACCGTCCCACGTGCCCAGATAATCGCTTCTTTTCGGGCGTCTCCTGCGGAGGATTCCAACCATGCGGCCAAACAACTGAGGGGCAAGGTCAACGCAGCCAACACGGTGAGAATTGGATCATCATGGGAAAGATACGTCCATGATTGCGAAAAAAAGTAGATGCCAACCAGCACCCAACCCACCTGCGCAAGGCGAACAGTGTTGCGGGCACGCATCCACCATGAGATGCCCAACAGCATCATGCCGAACGCTCCCCAGACCGTCGCGGTCTCCGGTTCCATGAGCACAACCTGACCCGGAAGGTCGTCGGCTATCAAGGTCTCCGAGGGAACAAAGCCCATGTGATGCCGCTCAAACCGACCTTCATGGAGGGGCCGTATGTACAGGTGCCGTTTCCTCTTCCTGACCGGCGCATTTCCGATATGCCAATCGCTTTTTTGGACCGTGATGGCGTTATTAACCGTGGTAAACCGGGGTACATCAACGGGCCAGAGGAAGTTATTCTCCTTCCTGGTTCGGCCGAAACGATTGCGGCTCTCAACCAACGCGGCTACCTCGTGTGCGTGGTGACCAACCAGTCCCCAATCGCACGGAGATTGTGGCCTCCTGAACGCCTCGAGCCAATTCATAAGGAACTTCAACGGCAATTAACGGAAACGCATCCTGAGGCAAATATTCACGCATTTTTGACCTGCCCCCATCGCTTGGAAGATTCGTGCATGTGCAGAAAACCGTCGCCTGCTATGCTTTTTTTAGGCCACAAAATTCTCCGGGACGGGATGGGTCATTCAACTGGATGGCAGCCTGTCAATCACCCTGTCATTGAACCCCAGGTCAACTGGTGGGGTCCAAAACCT
>DANX01000119.1 GCA_002502295.1 Euryarchaeota archaeon UBA561
CTGGGGCGGCTATTCTCCCGAACCTGAGACCACCTGTGGAGGATCTTTGTTCAACCACGACAACGTGTTCCACATCCACCCCATCACCGGGCAAGCTCTTCTCTACATCTCCTACTGGGATGCTGGTCTACGCATTGTCGACGTTTCCAACCCACCGACAATTCCGGACCCAGAAGGCATCTCATGGCCTCAGGACGATGAAGTTGGCCGCTGGCTCGGCTGTCCGAGTGAAGCTGATGGCTGGTACGGCCCGAACGGCGGCGGTCATGCCAACATGACGCCGGAAGAATGGGGTGGCAGCACGGGTGCTCTAAACGGAAACGGGTGGATTCACTACGCCGTGCCTTACGACCACCTTTTGTGCAATGGGGCAGCAGAATTTGACCCGGTGAGCACGTGGGATGACGAATGCGGTACTGGCCCAGAGGACCCGGTCTTCGGCATCAACTGGCGCCACCTGACCATGATTGCACCCGAATACGGAACCAACACGAACCATACCGGTTACATTTGGACGATTGACACCACCGATCCGGCTAAACCCTTCCTTTTGAGCAAGTGGAAACTCCCCGGAACCAGCATTTTGCCGGACGGTAGTGAGCACGAGCACCACTACATTCCTGGGGGCTACATCTACAGCCCTCACAACGGCGATACCGGAACCAACGGGCACGTTTACTGGACACACTACCACGCAGGTAATTGGGTGACGGACCATAGCAACCTTTGGAAGGACACCAAATGGGTCGACGGTGTTCCAGCACCCGAGGTTGGATTCCCAGCGATTGAGGAATTCGCTGAAACGCTTACCATGGGCTATTATCTCCCCGCAGGTCCAACATGGATTGAAGATCCGAAGGAAACCCTCGGTTATGATATGGCTGATTGCTGGGCATCCTGCATGATTCCATTCGATTGGGGATTGCAGTACGACCCACGCGGTTATCTCTTCATTTCCGAGATGGTTTCTGGGGTTTACGTCGTGCAGATGGATGAAGATCGAGATCCACGGTACCTCTACCCGCCGACTTACACCACGGAAGACGACGAATGATGAACCAACATCTCGCTTGACAAAGCATCGGGGGCGGGCTTCTAAGGCACAGCTTTGCTGTTTGAAAACGCTATACTGCGCCACATCCTTTCCATTCTGTGGAAGTTCACTACCGAAAAAAGGCGAAGATGTTAAAGGACGCCCGCCCGCGGAGATAACCATGGCCACCGTCCGGTTGGACCAAAAGAAGCGGGCGATTGTTCGTGATATTCCTTCGTCGTACACGAAGGCCCTCGCTCGATTTTTTGGTACCGGTCCTACAAATGTTGACTTAGCTCGTCAACAACAATTGGCCTACGTCCACGCCCTCGAAGCAAACGGTGTAGCTGTTCACCGTCTTGATGCCGATGAGGCCCACCCCGATTGCATGTTTGTTGAAGACCAAGCCGTTGTTGTTGATGGTCACATGTTGCTACCAACGCCCGGACATCCATCGCGCGTGGCCGAACAGCCTCCAATCGCAGACTTCTTGATGCAGGCGCTTGAGGGCGTTCAGACCTGCACCATGGGCGGAGAAGCCAGAATGGATGGAGGCGACATCATCCGTCTTGGAAACCTCTTCTTTGTCGGCCGCTCGTCTCGTACCAACGACCTCGGCATCGTGAGCCTTCAGAGCTTGCTTGACTTCTTTGGATACGAACTGCGTGTCATTGACATTCCTGACCATGCTCTTCACCTCACCAGCATATGTTCAACACCCACCGACACCATGGTCCTCGTACCAGAAGGTTACCTCTCACCTAGCGATTTCGGTCAGCTCCCCACCGGTTGCGAACTCATATGGATTCCTTCTGAGGAAGCGTATGGGTGCAACACGATTGGGCTTCCAAATGGGAAAGTAATGGTGGCCGAAGGGTATCCAGCGGTCAAGAAAGCCTTGCACGACCGTGGTTTGGAAACCATCGAGATCGACATGAGTGAAATCCGTGCAGCGGACGGTTCACTCACGTGCTGTTCTATTTTTTACTGAACGAAAAACGACGCAAGGGCGACGTTCAGAATTGCAACACCGTCATGAGGGTGCCATAGCCCACCAGCATGAGGAAGGGCGTGTCCCATGCATGGGGTGAAAACGCTTCGGTGACCGTCATTGCAATTGGGACCAGCGCAAGTCCCACGAGGAATTGCATGGTCGTAAATTCGGCGGTGTACAACAGCATGACAAGGACGCCGGTGATGAAAACGGCTGAACTTCCCTCGAACGAGCGAGTGAATGTTTGGTCGGTGAACAACGCCCTGACCGTGTATTTGTGTTTCCCATATCGGATGCCCACCGGTTCTGCCAAACCGTCTCCGATCGCGTTGATGAGAATCGGGATTGTCACCAACGACTCGTAGCCCATGTCACTGAACCTCCAAATCATTGGAACCATGATGGCAAATCCTGCGGCATATTGCGTCCAAAGCCAGAGCAGGGTATTCGGACGGTCTTCGGGCCGGTCAAAACCCTCGAACATCAACTGGAACACCGGCACACGCTTACGAATCGGCTCCAGGAAGATGACAAGGAACGCCAACGTCGCTACGGCACTTATGCTGAGGTACACGACACTGGTAAACGTTTCAGAAGCCAGTTGCTGATCTACAAACACAGGAATGAAGAAGATCGCAAAATGGTTGATTTTCCGAGTGTAGTTCACCCGCATACCCCGTCTCGCTAAGACGCCCGCTAGAAGCAGGACGGTAACCAACCCGACGATTTTGTACACCGTTGCCATGACCGTGGCTTCGGAAACCATGGGCGACAATGAATGCACTCGGGGATAAAAATAACCCCGGCGCGCCCTGGAAAAAACCCTCAAGGTGAGCTTACCGCATGCATCCATCGTCGAAGGGCAGCCGCCATGTCCTTGCCCTGAACGCCTTTCCAAATCTGTTCATCAAACACACCTGTCATTGCCTCGTCGGCCATGGTGAGCAGTTCATGTTCTGGATAGAGTTGCAGCGTCTTTGTGTGGTCTTGGTAAAGACCGATTTCAAACGCAACCCACGCTTCTTCCCGCTGTGCGAACGATCGAAACGTGGAGGATTCAAGAAACGACATGAAATCTTCCAATGACAGGAAAGAGCAAAGCATTGACAACGTCTGCTCGAGCGCCAAATCCTCTGGAGAAAGTGAGGGCCTAGGGGCGATTTCACCCTTTTTCACGAGGGTGATCACAGGGGTCCTGTCTTCCACAACGTGCGGTTTGCACACCGCTTTTTGAACATTCACTTGAAGCAATATAGAACTCAAAGTTATATGTTACCTCTGCGCCTTTGTTGATATGCAGAACTTCGGTAGTAAAGGTGAGTGCCCTGTCATGCATGGAGGTCAAACCTCCGCGACATCGGACAAACGAACGAATCAAGACTGGTGGCCTAAAGCCCTCAACATTGGTATCCTTCATCAACACGACGTAAAATCAAACCCAATGGGTGTGGACTTTGATTACGCTCAAGCGTTCAAAGAACTTGATTATCCAGGGCTGAAAGCAGATCTTCACGCTCTGATGACGGACAGTCAAGATTGGTGGCCTGCTGACTACGGTCACTATGGTCCATTCTTCATTCGCATGACTTGGCACGCCGCAGGGACGTACCGCACCGGCGACGGTCGCGGTGGTGGAGGAACCGGTGCTCAGCGTTTCGCTCCTCTCAACAGCTGGCCAGACAACGGCAACCTCGACAAAGCACGCCGACTGTTGTGGCCCATCAAACAAAAGTACGGCAACGCCATCAGTTGGGCCGATCTTCTCATCCTTACCGGGCAAATTGCCATTGAATCCATGGGAGGGCCAGTTCTTGGCTTCGGCGGCGGTCGGCCAGATATTTGGCACCCTGAAGACGACATCTATTGGGGGAGTGAAGACGAATGGCTTGGGGACAACCGATACGGCGATACCCGTCAAGACCTTGAGAACCCTCTCGCTGCTGTCCAAATGGGCCTGATTTACGTGAATCCACAAGGACCCAACGCTAACCCAGACCCGCTTCTCAGCGCACAAGACATTCGCGAGACATTCAGCCGAATGGCCATGAACGATGAAGAAACGGTCGCCTTGACCGCAGGTGGCCACACGTTTGGAAAGGCCCACGGCGCAGGCCCCGAAGATCATAAAGGTCCAGAACCCGAAGGTGCCAACCTCGAGGAACAGGGCTTTGGATGGACCAGTGACCACGGCACAGGCGTCGGCCGCGACACCATTACCAGCGGCATTGAGGGCGCGTGGACGGCCAATCCCACCGCTTGGGACAACGGCTACTTTGACATGTTGTTCAAGTACGAAGATACATGGGAGTTGACCAAGAGTCCTGCGGGCGCTCACCAGTGGACACCATCCAATCAATCTGAAGCCGACATGGCTCCCGATGCAGAGGACGCTTCCATCAAGGTCGCGACCATGATGACCACGGCCGACATGGCCATGATTCGAGATCCTGCGTACCGGAAGATTTCCAAGCATTTCCATGAGAACCCGGAAGTCTTTGCTGATGCGTTTTCTCGTGCGTGGTTCAAACTGCTTCATCGAGACATGGGGCCAAAAGCTCGGTACCTCGGTCCAGACGTTCCCGATGAGGATTTCATCTGGCAAGATCCGGTCACTCCCGGTTCCACCTCGTACGACGTTGATGCGCTCAAGGCAGCCATCCATGGTTGTGGACTCTCCATTGCCGAACTGGTTGAAACCGCTTGGGCGAGTGCCTCAACGTTCCGTAAGTCAGACATGCGTGGGGGCGCCAATGGCGCCCGCATACGCCTTGCTCCACAGAAAGATTGGGAAGCGAACAAGCCAGCCCAGTTGGCCAAGGTACTCGGTGTGCTTGAACCGATTGCAACAGCGCATGGCGCGAGCGTGGCCGACACCATCGTTCTCGCTGGAAACGTCGGTATTGAGATGGCGAGCGGGGCATCTGTTCCCTTTTCACCCGGTCGCGGTGACGCCACCGAAGCGCAGACCGATGCAGCGTCCTTCGAGATTCTCCAACCGGTTTCCTGTGGATTCCGCAACTTCCTGCTAAAGAACTACGCCGTCACCCCTGAAGAAATGATGTTGGATAAAGCCCAACTTCTTGGCCTTTCAGCCCCTGAAATGACCGTTCTCGTCGGTGGTCTGCGCGCACTCGGTGTCAGTTCAGACGAACGTGGGCTCTGGAGCGACGGGACCTCTCTTGATGCCTCGTTCTTCACGACCCTACTGGACATGACCGTGGCTTGGACGCCGACAGGGAGCAATTCTTACCAAGCAAAAGACCGCTCAACGGGTGCTGATGTTCGCACCGCCACCCGCTACGATTTGGTCTTTGGAAGCAATTCTCAACTACGAGCCATTTCTGAAGTCTATGCACAGGACGACAACAAAGACAAGTTCGTTGCAGACTTCATCGCTGCGTGGAACAAGGTCATGAACGCCGATCGTTTCTGATCTTGGGCAAGGTTGGGGCGAATGCTCTACCAGGGTAGATTGTTGCCGGCATAGTCAACAAATCGCCCGGTCGTTGCAAGTGTCTGTTCGTTGATTTGTGTTAGAATTCCAGTTACGCTTTCGGAGGCTTGGAGCGGAGCATTCGGGCCGCCCATGTCGGTTTCGACCCATCCAGGATGAATCAGCATCACAGCGACGCCACGTTCTTGCAGTTCGGATTTCATGGCCGTCGTGAACATGTTGAGCGCCGTCTTTGAGGCACGATAGGCGTAGGAGCGCCCACTTGCGCAGTCCTCAATTGACCCCATGAGGCTCGTGATCATGACCACTTTCCCTCCATTTTTAACCAGCAAAGGCAGGGCAAATTGCGTGACCCGCACAGGTGCAATGGCATTCACTTCCATAACATTGGACACGACCTCAAAATCAATTTCTTCGACGGATGCCCAACGACCATCGGCAATGCCTGCGTTGTTAATGAGAAGGTCAATGGGTGTTGAAACACGTTCCAAGGTTGGTTTGATTTGACTTGCATCACGCACATCCATCCGATGGCAATGCAAATTCGGATGAACCAAACCTTCCAACCCGCCCATACTGCTCCGATAGGTTGCGTGAACCGTGTAGTTCTGTTCAAGCAGTTGGCGGACGAGCTCAAACCCGATTCCACGATTGGCTCCGGTCACAAAAGCAACGGGCATGTGATTGTGGAGCAGCATGAGGTAGATGATTCTGGTTGTTTAGAAGACGTACTCCTTCTCACCAAAGTCATCCTTGTTTTGCTTTTCCTTTATCGTTCGCCACTGGATGAACGCGCTGGTCACCATCCCAACAAGACCAATGTAAGCATCAGGTGCAGAAACGCCGTCAAGCCGCGTCACATCCCATCCGACGGCAATGTACACGGCAAGCATCATCCCGAGTGTTCCGATAAGGCCCGCCATAAGCGCCGGCACTAACCTGCGAAAGGACATGCTCAGGAAGAACGCAATGATTGTAAGAACGCCAGACAGAATCGTATCTCCCTCAAAATCAACACCGTATTGAGAACCGGTCTTGATGAGGTTTGTAATGGCGAGAAAGACAAGGCCTGCCGCAAGAAAACGCATCGACATTTGAGCGACACTGACGGACATGACTCCGATGGCAGCCGACGATAAAAACCGGAACTGCGTTTCACTCACCGGGGGACTGTCGCCGATGAGCGGGTACATTTCTCCTGTCAGCCCGAAACCAACGACAAAGCCAGCGATGCCTACTGTCAGCGGGATTCGCTTGCTCCCTTCGACAAATAGAAAGAGGGAGATGACGAACAATGGAACGGCGTAAATGAGGCCACCGGCGACCATTTGGTCAATGACTCCCGACCCGATTTCATTTGCATCCGAAGTCACGATTGTCGCCCACCGTTCTTTTTTGTTCTTGCTCAGGCCAAACCGATCAACGACAGGCCGCCCAGCAGCAACATGATCGGCGGAACCATCATTTCAAATCCGGAGCGAGATTTTCCAACGTTGGAGAGTTCCGTGCCTCGCATAAGGGTGCACTTCATGCCGGGCGCATCTTCGTTGCCCCAGACCTCGATGGTGCTGTTGCCTAATGTTCCATCGGCTTGCGGGTCGGCTTGAATTTCTGAATCCGGGCGCGGCCTGGTGGCACCGAGAAGATAAACGGGATCTCCCGAACGAAGGCCGTACAACGTCCATCGATGTCCTTTCACGGTTGCACCTTTCAAAAATCCAGCAACAGCCGAGGCCATCATTTGCTTTCCGAGCGACTGTGCGAAGGCACCGTCCCACTGTTTGATGAATTGACCATAATCGGTTCGTTTGAAGGATTCAAGGTTGACTTTGATGCCGCCCGTTCCGTCTTGGAGAATGAACGGCACACCGCCGCTGTCTGTTCGGATTGTTACCCAGCTGCATTCTTCTTTTTTGTTACCTTCGCTGTCGGTAACCATCCGGCACTGTTTCTGTTCGTAGGTCCATCGATACCCGAGCATGTTTGGCATTGACATGGACTGGTTTGAGTCAACATGAACGGTCATGGTTCCCGCCGCCCACGGTCGCACTTGCCCAACCAGTTCAGGATGACCCACTGGTGCAGAGCGTACGAGGGAGGTGGGGGTGTCAAGCATTTGTCGAAGGGCTTTGGCGCGAAAGAAATTGATGATTGTCATGATCAGTCCCAAACCAGCGAGCCATATGGCTGGCTCGATGCCGAGACCCGACGCTTCGTCTTGCACCGTTGCCGCACCAACTGCGAGCAGTGAAACGACCGCTAACCCTGCAAACACGAAATGGAGGGTCATCGTAGCCGGTCGAGGCGTGCCCACTTTCACAGGGTGTTCAGGGAGCGGCGTTCCGTCGCCGTGAGGCCCGTACATGTTGTTTTGATTCCACGTTTGAGGCCCCGGGGCGGGGAGAATCCAGTCGTTGGGGTCGTTGGTGGGGACGAGGGTACTTTGTTGCAGGAACCAATTCTCCATGGTGTAGCCGCTTTGCTCTGCTTTGGCCTGCAAATCAGCGGCAGAGATGGCTTTTTTTCGCATCTTGTTAAGGCCCTGTGACATGCTCCCGGGCGTTGCGATGGCCATCAACGTCAGTCCGGGAACGGAAAAAATCAATCCTTCAAGATCGCCGGTTGAAACGGTTGCAGCAACGCCGAAACCGGTCATGACGAGACCCGCCACCCAAAAGAACCACCATATGAAGGTGTAGGGCAGCGTGAGCTTGAAGGCACCGCCGACAAAATCGATGCTCTGCTGGTTCATGGTTCTCCTAGGTGTAGACCGACCATAACTTTGATTGAAGCCATGACAAGGCCAAACAGTTGTTCAAAAATCCTCATTTCCGATGAGGACGCTCGAACATCAACGGTTCAAAATAGGCAGGAACGCATTGGCAGCTTTCTCACAGGCATTGGCAACGTCGTCAAGCCGCTGGAGCACCCTGTACATGTGCATCGCTGCTAACGGCGCATCATCGCCGTTGGAGAACACGTAGGCAGCAGCCTTTGCTTCAACGCCATCGGCTTCATGCTCCTTGAGGTTAACCTCACGGATTAGTCCTGCGAGCTTTTCTTCGGCAGCTTTGGTTTGTCCGCTGATGGTAAAGTCGCGCAGCGCTTCTACTGCGTCTTCGTACTTCGCCACCGTATCGGAAACGGCTTGGGCCATCTCTTTCAAGTTCTTCTTTGCTTCGTCATCATCTAACAGCGGTCGGAAAGCCAATTGCTCAGCAACGTTCTGTGCATAGTCGGCAATACGATCTTGTCGAGTTACCATGTAGAGGAAGTCATCGATGGAGACATGCACACCAAACCGCAAATCGTTCATGGCAAGGCGGCGCACTGAGCTCTTGACGTAATCGGCTTTGAGTTCAGTCTTGATCGTCATCTCGATCGACTCGGTTGCATCCTCGCCGTCACACGCTGCGTTGACGGCCATCAACATGTGTTCAACCGTTTCTTCAACGGCTTGTGCATGTTCGTGGAACAACTCAAACGGCGTTACCTCATGACCGTCCCCACCAACGTCGGAGAGGGCATCTTCAACATGCACCTCGGACCCGCCTTTCCAGATGGCATAGCCGGCGGCGATGAAGGAAAGTGGCAAGATTACAATCATGTTCAGCATGTCTCCACCGGAAGCAACAAACAACACGACAGCACCAAAGGCAGCAGCGGGAACACTCGCCACCCACGACGCAGCAATCTTTCCAAAGACGCGGAAATCAACGGCTTTGGCACCTCCAGCAAGCCCAACCCCTACGACAGCACCGACAAGGGTGTGCGTGGTTGAAACAGGCACAGCCAGAAACGGCATTGAGAAGACGAGAATGGTGGTGGCTGCACCAAACTCCGCAGCAAACCCGCGCGTAGGCGTGATGTCGGTGATCTTCTTCCCGATGGTTTCCATGACTCGCCACCCCCATGTCAGGACACCGACGGCAATACCGGCTGAGCCGAGGAGGACCAGCCAGAGCGGGATTTCTGCTTTTGCGGCCAACTGTCCAGTATCGCTGCTGAGGACCTGCCATACAGCCGCCATTGGGCCAATGGCGTTGGAACGATCGTTGGCACCGTGAGCAAACGCTACGTACGCTGCCGTAATAATTTGCAACCACACAAAGATTCGCTCAACGCCCTTGAATCCACGCTTTTCTTCGTTGATGTCGATTTGTTGAAGAACCATGTAAAGGACCATGCTTGAGACAGCACCGATGGCAGCTGCGAGCATGATGGAGTTGATTGGAATCCATGCGTTGTCGGCCCACGGGTCGAAAACACCGTTTTCTTTGACGGGCAACCAGTCGTTCTTGTCCTCAATCCATCCGTTGGAGGCTGCCTTCGAAATGAATCCTTTGAGCGCCTTGTACTGCAGGGCTAAGCCAAGAACGAAGAACGTCGGGAAGGCAAGCACCGGCGCAAGCCATCTTGAGCGTTCAACAGGATTGTCGTTGTCGAGGATGAGTTTCTTGATGATGATGAAGGAGAAAAATCCGATTAAACCACCCATCAACGGGCTGGCGACCCATGACATGACGACCTTGCGAACAACTTCCCAGTCAATCAGACTGGTTGTGTATTTCACCTCGAGAATTAATCCCACTCCGAGAATGCCGCCGATGATTGAATGCGTCGTTGACACTGGAAGACCAAAACGCGTGGCGACGGTCAACCACATTGCCGCCGCCATCATGGCGGCGATGAAACCGAGAGCGATGTCGGTGGAAAACGCTTCATCGATAAGCGGGTCAGTAAAATCGACACTGAGAATACCTTTGCGGACGGTATCCGTCACCGCATCACCAGCAAAGAACGCTCCTGCAAACTCAAACACAGCCGCAATGACCACGGCCTGTTTGAGCGTAAGGGCGCGGGAACCAACCGAGGTTCCCATCGCATTCGCAACGTCGTTTGCACCAATGTTCCATGCCATGTAGGCGCAGACTACCAAAGCCAAACCGATCAGGACAATCGTCAAGGGTTCCATGAATCTCCGAGCGTAACTCAATACTTATAGTAGCGGGAGTATATTCTATATAGGAATATATTCTAAGAAAATCATGGCCCTCGGTCCCGGCGATCATGATGTTCGAAAGCTGCAAGCTACCGGTGGTAGCACGTTTACCCTCAGCCTTCCAAAACCGTGGGTTTTGCACAACCAACTTGAGCCCCGCTCATCACTGAAAGTTGACTGGCGACCGAGTGGAGCCTTGCGCATTACTCCGCTCGAACAACACCAGCGCGTGGAACGGCATGTCCGAATTAACCTCAAAGAAATTCCAGATAACAGCCTTCACGATCACCTTATGGGCGCCTATATCTCAGGGGCCGACCTCATTTTGGTTTCTCATTCGGACGACCATTCCTCTCCGACCAAAATCATTCGGCGATTCCTTCGTTCTACACGAGGATTCGAAATCGTGGAACAAACATCAACCATCACTGAATTGAGATGTTTGCTTAATCCAGCCGACATGCCACTTCATGCGAGTCTGAAGCGCATGTACTTGCTCGTATCTTCCTTGGTTCGTGATTTGCAAGAGGTCTTTTCGGGCGGAGATATCGATTTTCTTTCGGACCATGAAGAACGCGAAAGCGAAGTGGATGGTCTGTTGTACTTGGTTGAGCGACAAATTCGCATCGTGTTTGAATCCTATCAAGCCGCTTCACGGTTGAACGTTTCACGAGGCCAGGCGCTCGAATACGCCAATCTTGCTCGATGCCTTGAACGCATGATGGACCACGTGAACAACCTAACCATATTCATCATCGAACACAATGAACACATCCCTCACCTCAATTTGACTCCCCCCATCAAACACCTTCCCCTCTGGCAAGAGTCGCTCAAGGAATTAATGATCAACATTCGAACGCAAGATTCTCATCGGATTGAAACAGCCCGACATCAACTCAAAACCTTGCAAACAGAGTTGAAATCCTACGAAAACTCGATTTTTGATGATGAGGAAAAGAACCGTCAGATGGCATCGTCATTATCAATCTCTGAATCCGTGCGGCGGCTGTGTGCTTATTCTCGGGATTTCGGAGAGGTGCTTCTCAACATGAAGCTTGCAAGCGCTATGGTCGAAATTAGAGACCCGTGATTTTTCAACAGAGGAATGCAGGAGGCAGGATTCGAACCTGCGAACCGTTACGGACTGGGACCTCATCCCAGCGCCTTTGACCAAGCTGGGCGACTCCTGCGCCAGCCTTCGCTCTCGCCTCGCGTATATCAACACCGCGACCTTTCATCAAGCCTGCTCATCGAAGAAAACAGCCACTTGGTCCAATGCTTTTCGATGGATGTCCGGCACTTGAGCATCCACTGCAGGATAACCAACCGGCATCACCAACATGGCCTCCTCGTGTTTTGGCCGACCGAGAATTTGTTGGAGAAAACCCATCGGCGAAGGCGTGTGCGGTAGCGTAGTAAGGCCCATTCGGTGGATGGACTGAATGAACATTCCCGCGGCAATTCCACACGATTCTGTGGCATAATACGTCGGCCCCCACTCACCGTTTTCGCGTTGCCGCCTTTTTTGCTTGAACAAGACGACGATCCACGGGGCGTCGGTCAAATGCGCTTTGACAGCGTCGGTGCCAAGCGGCGCAAGGACTTCCGACCACGCATCCGGCATTCGTTCACTGTAGGTTCTGCGTTCCACGGCTTCGGCTGCCTCTCGGATGTTCTTTTGCAGTTCTTCGTTGCGAATGGCGACCCAGGTCCAGGGCTGAAGGTGAGCACCATTGGGTGCCGTGGACCCCGAAAGGATGGCCAATTCGATGAAACGCCGATCGACATCCCGGGAAGAAAAATTGCGCGTGCTCCTCCTTTGAGCCAGCTCTGAGTAATTGGTATTGGCAATCTCAACCATCGTTTCGATTGGATGTTCATTCCAGTCCAGCGGGATGA
The DNA here is from genome assembly GCA_002502295.1 of Euryarchaeota archaeon UBA561. GTDB lineage: Archaea > Thermoplasmatota > Poseidoniia > Poseidoniales > Poseidoniaceae > Poseidonia. The sequence continues at coordinate 12,383 of DANX01000119.1, forward strand.
AAGGATGATTCTCCATGATGCTCAATCACCGGAGATGGTGCCCGTTGATAAGCACGCTCAACCACTTTACGAGATTAAATCCAACCGTAAACACCGTTCAGGAGGTAGGCGGCGAATCCAAACGGAACGGCGTAGAGGGAGAAGCGCCACAGAGAATACACCCAAGTCCGTTCCCCGATCACGCCTTCAACAGCGTCCCCGACGACTTCGCCGACGCCGACGACCAATTCTTCCACCAAACGGTCTTCCATGAGGCTCCATGGTCCGCTTCTACCTATGACTTTTGAGGGGACGGCGACGAATGCGCCGCGAGTTCGATGTGCAACTCGTTTCGGCGAAGAAATGGCAGCGTAGTCCATGGATTGTCGTACAGCGCTAACACAGCCGGGCCGTTTGGCTGATGCCCTTCCCGTTCCATCGCCGCTCTGAGTTTGTTTTCGACGCGATCCGCTTTTCCGGGCGTGTTGCGCCCCGAGAACTTCATCACGGCCACTGTAGACCCTGCACGCGCTACAAGCCTCACGCCCTCGTCGTTTGGCTGCGGCAGCGAATCAATTGAGTACGCCCGGGGCATCGTGAAGGCCAACCAACCCGAACCGTCTTCTTCCCACATGCTTACTGGAGCTGTCATGGCGATGGATGTTTGTTGAGCGTTCCCTCCGAAGATGTACCTGGCCACACGCCGAAAACCTCCGGACGCCGCCTCGCCGGCTCTGCCAGACGTTCGAACCTGAGCTTGTACGGTATCGACATAACGCCTGATCTCAAAATCGACATACGAGTCAATCACGTCAAACGCCGGCTCCTCAATCCTGCTGGCCATGACATGTACACCAGCCTTTACGCACTTGAGGTGTTGTGTTCACTCGGCCATCTCCCTCGCAAGCGAAGCCATGCTTCACTGCAAAACATAAGCCCGTAGACCGCTGCGAGCCAGAGCGTCGGCCGCCCCCACGTGGCAAGGGAGGAATCATCCGGCAGCACGCCACTCTGGAAGGCCAGTAAGCAACACAACCAGACGAGCGTGGCTCCGTGAACCATCCACCGTACAGCGCTGAGAAGTTCCCTGGACGTTGCCTTCATCTCGGTGAGCTCGGCTTTTGTGAGCAAGGCACTCACACCAACGATTTTGTCGAGGGCGGAGCCTCCGTTCCATCGAATGCGTCCGAGTTGAAATCGCGTGAGGTATTCAATGCCTGAAAACAGCGTGACCCAAACGACGACGACTTCGAGGAAAGGTTCAGCACCGCGTAGATCAAGCGTCCCCCAAACCGTCCATCCGAGAAGCAACCACAGCCAAATGACTTGGAGCATTTGGAATGCATGAGCAAATTGACTTAATTTCTGAAGCAACTCCGCATCGTGTCCAAGCACCCATTCCAACACGAGCACGCCAACCGCAGCGAGGCATGTTGTCGCACTGACCAACAACCACCAGCCGGACAAATCCGCGTCTCGCCAAGCGAGCATGAGTGCCGCCATCACCCATGTCAGAAGTGCCACTGTGGCCACGTTTACGGCCGCCTGCATTGTGTAAAGCGGGTCTCGACCGTCTCGCAAGACTGCAAGACCTCCCATGAGTTTCACCTCAAAGGCTGAATCGTCCACGATGCCATGCCCTGCCGCCGCCATTCCTCCGGCTGATTTGATGCGGGCCGCTTCAACGATGCTTTGGGCGGCTCCGTCGGCCCAGGCATCACCACCGGACCACGACGAGCCCCGACTTGCTGCGTGGGCAGCTCCTGCTCCACGAGAGCGTCCGCCTTGTGCCGATCGTGTTCTGGCCCAAGCCCTGATTTCAGGCGTGATGATCTCTTCCACTTGGTCTTCGTTGAGGGGTGCACCGTGGTCGGTGTAGAGCCAGCGGCATTGGATAGGAACAGGGTTTGGGTCCACATCTGGGGCGACCATTTGGAATTGCCCCGGTCCGAGGGTCGGGAGTTGAGCAACCAAGTCTTGGTCGCCTCCGCTTTCTTTGAGCAAGTGCCGCACTTTTTCGACGTCTTGCGGTTGAGTAAACCGTCCGATGAACGTCGTGTTCGCTTGAGCGAGGATTTTGTAATCCACGTCGCTCACGTTTTGTGTTGCGAGAACGCAGGCCACACCGTATTTCCGCGCTTGTTTGAAGATCAATTTGATGAGGTCTTTTGCAGGAGGATTGCGTGGGTGCGGTGGAAGGTATGGGGCCACTTCGTCCATGAAAAACAGCAATTTCAATTCCCCATCCGCTGGTTGTTGGGTGAGCATCCAGTCGTAGAGTTCTCTGGAGAGCTCTTGAACGAAGTATTGCTTCTGATTTTCATCTTGGATGGTGTTTAGATAGACGATGTTCAATGGAATCTTACCCGGAACCGCCGGTTCAACAAACGCATCGATGTCGATGGGAACGCCGTTGGAGAACAACAGTTGATTCACGCCAGAGGAAAACGCAGCAAGGCGGCGAGCAAGATCGTTTCGCGTGGTCTTTGGTAAACGCTCTTCAAAATCTGTTAGTCGGTGTTCAATCATTACTTCGTTCCATGTGGGTGGGTCCACGCGGTCCTCTTCGTCGTCTGAAAAACACGCTGGGTAGAGTTGGCGAATAAATTCTTGATGCGGCTCACGCACCACTCGAGCAAGCGCTTGAAAATCCCCGACATCGAGGCCACATCGGGTACCCTCAACGAGGATTTCATAGAGGAAAGGTTTGACGGTTTTGCCTTGTGTCTTCTCAACATCAAATCCTGCGAGGTTGGCAAACCCGGCAGCAACCATGTCCCATGCAGTGATGGCTTCCTCTGGATCAAGGTCGGCCGGTGGGGCGCGAAACGGGTCAATGCACAACGGCAATCCTTTGCTTCGAAGCGGCGTCCAAATGCGCACCTCGCACCGTTCCATCAATTGCTTCGCTCGAGCAACGAGGCCATCCCTTTCTTCCAATTCATCAAGATCAATGCCAAGGGCTAACCTCGCTAAGTCTCCTTGTGGGTCAATGATGAGGGAGGGAATTCCCGCCAAGGCCGCCTCTTCAATCAGGGCTTTTGCCATCACGGTTTTACCCGACCCGGTCGAACCGAGCATGGCCCCGTGCCGGGCCAAAACTTGCGGGGCGATGTCGATCGCTTCGCCGGTATCCCTGCGATTTCCAAGAAACATGCCCTTTGGTTTGTACTGGCGTTTGGTTGGTTTTGTGATTCCTGCCGCAGCGCCGTTGATGGTCGCCATCGTATCGTTGAAGAGGTCAGAGATTAAACCTCCAACCGGTACATCGCTCTCGTCGGCCCCGCCCGAGGAAGAGGAGGGCGTAACCTCGTCGTCGGACGACACCATGGGCAAGCGAACAAAGCAGGGGGTCTTCAAAGGCGCGATGGGGAGGGTGTTGAAAACGCACACTCAAGGAGGAGAAGAACAACGCCGATGCATGGAACGCATCCCGATGGCCAGACCATCATGGGACGATGAGATGCGTCAAGCGGCCATGAAAACCTTGGATTCACTTCACTGGGTGAAAGGCCCTCAAGGGAAAGCCTTCGGGTCCGAATTCGCTACCTACAGCGACGCCGTTCAAGGCACTCCTTGCCAGAGCGGGTCTGTCGCCTTGTGGGCTGCGCTTCGGTTGCTGGAGATTGGTCCCGGCGATGAAGTGCTTGTCCCCTCATTGACCTACATCGCCACGGCAACCTGTGTTTCGCTGGCAGGAGCCACGCCGGTGTTCGTCGATGTGGAGTCAGACTATTGGTGCATGGACCTCGCTGCTTTAGAAGCCGCACGAACACCCAACACCAAAGCCATCATCGCTGTTCATCTCTTCGGACAGATGTGCGATGACGACCTGGTCAAGTGGTGCGATGACCATGGGATTGCTTACATCGAAGACGCTGCACAAGCGCACGGAGCCGTGGCGAGGAACGGCAAAAAGGCAGGAGGCATTGGTGACGTGGCGTGCTTCTCGTTCTTTCCATCCAAGAACCTCGCTGTCGGCGGAGAAGGCGGAATGATGACGACTCGACGAACAGATCTGGCTGCCCGCATGGACGCTCTGGTCAATCATGGGCGCGACGCTCGACTTGAATCTCATGAGGTTGGATCGAATTTGCGGATGTCAGAAGTCTCTGCTGCCATTGGACGCGTGCAATTGAAACGCCTTGACCGGTGGTTGGTGCGAAGGCGGGAGATTGCTGCAACGTACCACGCCGCTTTTGAGGGATTGAATGGCATACTTCTCCCACGTGTTCGGCCGGATACCAAGCATGCTTGGCATCAGTATTGCCTCCTTGTTGAAGACCCGGATGCACTTCGAGCAGGCCTTGACCAAGCCAACATTGATTCTCGGGTCTATTACGCCACCCCAATTCATCGTCAGCAGGTTTACGCCGATCACCCGCAATTCGCTGCTGAGCTTCCCATCACCGATTCAATCGCCCACCGTTTGGTTGCGATTCCAGTCCATCATCAGTTGTCGGAAGCCGAAGTGCAACACATTGTACAAACGGTCTGTGGTATACTTACGGCCTAAGCTGTTCAGCCAGCATGGCCAATGAGTGGTTGGAAAGAACGCCGAGGCCGGTGATTTCCTGACCTGCCCACGGAGGTATCGCGTCAATCGTTTGCCCTTCGTTTAACTCCACTTCTGCCACCACAAGGCCTGCAAACAGGCCTTCGTATTCGTCCACCTCCCACGTCAAACCCTGTGCATCGGTCCAAAGGTACCTGGTTTTCATGATGTGCGGATGATGGGAATCTTTGAGCAGTCCTTCGTAGGTAGTTTCTGGGATTTCTCTTTCAAGCTCGTACCTTGTGTCATCGTTTTTCGTTGTTTTTGATGTAAAAAAGAAGGCGTCGTTTGTCTTGCGCAGTCGTGCCCCCCACCCAGTTTGGGCTTGAAAGAGAATCCGTTCGTCTTCGGTCAATGGGAAAAGAGCCTTTCCATAGCATTCGAGAACTGACTCGTTCAATGCAAGCGATTCGGATTGGAGATAGTGTTGAACAATGACGATGGCCCGCTCACTGCGCCAAGGTTTCGCATTCCGCCCATCGACGAAAAATCGCCGCTCCCGCTCAATCAGATGATTGACTTCTTCCATCTTTACTCACCTTGAAACGATTGGATATCGTTTGTTTCCGTGGGGATGGACGCGATGGGGGTTTGCACGGCAACAAATTGCACGTCTTCAATGAGTTGGGTGCCTTGCGGGCCCAAGGTGACGCGGTCAATGCTGAACCGGTCGTCACTGAGCAAGGACGCATCGCCTTGAGCGAGGCGAAGTTCAAGTTGTTGCGAGGTTGAGAACGCTCGCCAAACCAACCACGCCGGGAACAGCAAAATGAGGGACGCAAGCATCATTTCCAAGATGGCCATGCCCTTCACCCGTTTCGCTGAATCAGCCCGTTCCATGAAGCAAGAGCGTAGGCTTTTGCTGAAGCAACAGGGTCGCTTGACTTGTGAATTCCAGAGCCAACAATGATGCAATCAGACCCAGCCAGCACCGCTTCAGCAGGGTCGCCATACCTTTGTCCCATTTCGCCATCGCCAACCGCAAGGTTCACTCCTGGCGTCCAGATCATCTTTTCTTCACCAACGGTGCTGCGCAAGTGTTGCAATTCATCGGGGCGTGACCCGTTTCCAATGAAGCCAAATACGCCGCTGTGCACTGTTCCCTTTTGGACGACCTCGTCGGTGTAGGCTGGGTGGAGAAGGTTGCCTCGACTTGACATTTGAGCCAGCAAGAGAACGCCACCGTTTCGATCAACGTCGGCCCAGCCAGCTTGCAACCCATCCACGATGTCGGGCCCGCTGATGAGGTGGGCTGTTACCAAATCTGACCACGAACGAATGTCGTAGACACCGGCCATTTGAGAACGGCTGATTTTTCCGATATCAGCAAATTTGCGGTCTTCAAAGATGAGTAGATTTGCGTCGTGTGCGGACTGACAAAACTGAGCCCACGCCTCAGCGGTCCAATCGTCGACGAGGTCAACGTGGGTCTTGAGCGCTGCCACAAACGGCCCGACGGCTTCTATGAGCTCAAACAAACCGGCCATGGTGTTCCGGTCTGCCGCCAGGCAAACCAAAGATTGCTTATCTGTAGCCACCTCCATGTACCGTTTTGCCAGAGGTGATGTCGCCATCTCCCAACGAACACCCCACGCTTCTGACGGCTCCATGGGGAAGGGCTGTGCGTATCTCCTCCTCAATGGTTGTGGCCTCTATGGCCGAACATTATGTTCATCATGGACCCCTCTATCAGACCACCATGCGACAAGCACTTTTCCTCACTGTGCTGTTGTTGCTTACACCCCTTTCGGGGTGTTTCGGAACCCAAGAAACCACCAGTGAGAAGCAAGAGGACAGCATGTACCCTTCCATCTTGGAACGCCACACGCTTGATTGGAACTGGACAGGCTCCTACGCCCGTGTTCTGCAGGACGGCCCTCATTCTCCTCTTCCAGTGCAAGAAGCGTTCATCGATGTCGACACGACCGGCACCTGGGAAGGCGGCCCAAACTCAGCGGAAGTCCATCTCTCGTACTGGCTTCCATCCAACACCGAGGTCGGCGAACAAGTTCCTGTCATCGCTATCGTAAGCCCTTATTTTGATTATGGGAGCCCGGGAAGCCAATCAACTCCAACCAACATCGTTGGCGGTGGGCGCGGTGAATTCATCTACGACAATTTCATTCCGCACGGTTATGCCTTGGCCCAGGTTGCCGTTTTCGCAACCGAGCAGAGCACCGGATGCTTCGATTATCGAGGCGATGGGGAGGGCCAAGGTATTCACGCCGCTGTTGAATGGCTCGGCACACAAAATTGGAGCAACGGACATGTTGCGATTTACGGGAAGTCCTACGAAGGAGCCACAGCATGGGAAGCCGCAGCGCAAGGCAGTGAATACCTGAAGACCATCGTGCCAATCTCTGGAACGACCGCTTTGGGCCCCTTGTTGTACAAGAACGGCAGTGCTGAGGCACGCAGCCAAGTCATGCATTCCAATTATGGTGGGTCCATCCTCGATTACGATGGCGACGATCTTGACAACATGTGCGCGGACGTTATGGAAGGCTTCCTTGCTGGCCCGACACGTTATGGATTAGGAGAATTCGATCCTTACATGGACAATTATTACGACGAGCGAAGCCACATTGACAAAGCCCTTGGGACATACAACGGCAGCATCTACTGGGTTCAAGGCATGCAGGATTGGAACGTAGACCCGCATCAAGTCTTCGGAGGACCCCCTGGCACCAACTGGTATCAGACCTACATCGACAACGGCTACGAAGTCGCAGGGATGCTTGGTCAATGGGAACACAACTATCCAGACCAATGGAGCAAACACAACAACCAAGACTCCGGGTATGGAGGTGAAGCCATTCACAACATGACGCGATGGGATTGGGGGCAAGATCTCTTTGAGTGGTTCGAATATTACTTGAAAGGCATTGGTGAGCGCCCTGCCCTTCACGCCCAAATTCAGCGCAACGACGGCCAATGGAGGATAGAGGAGACATGGCCGCCAGAGGACATGGAATTCCAGCGATTGGACTTGTCATCTTGCATGTCATCGGGTGTGTGGGTTGGTACAGGCTCGTTCATCGTTGGTGGTGACGATTCGTTGACGGTCGATTGCGGCCCACTGAGCGCTGACAAAGAGACGCACATCTCCGGCTTAATGCCACTCCACCTCTCGGTTGTACCGAATTTTGACGGAGGACAAGTCTTCATCGAAGTACAAGATTCCGAAACAGGGGTGCGACTTGGCCATGCCACAATGGATGTCCGCTACCATGCCGGCGGGTACGAAGCTCAGACCGTCACACCAGGTGAAATCGTGGTCATGCTAATGGAATTCCAAGCCATTGACGCCGTTCTTCCAGCAGGCCATGGGTTGACATTTGTCATGACCGAGACCGGCGAAGACTATCTTCAACCGGCGTGTTCACCAACGTGTTTCATGCACGTTCTCCCTTCACTTTCTACGGCCGATGTTCCGGTGATTGAGCGAGACGGATCGAACGTATTGATCACGCCGCAGGGCGAGGATGCAGCTAACAACCAGTGATGGGCCTCGGCGCAACCTCACTGAACCATCAACTCTTTCCGGAGGCGATTTGTGCGTTTGCGCGAAAAAAACCCCGAGCGTCCCGCAGATGGGAAACGTTTCCCCCCGTCCACTAAAATAAAAAATCATAAAGTCAATAAAATATCAATATCGTAATCAAATGATTCCTATAAACGCCAAAATTATGAGCGTATGTTTCATATACCGTCCTCATAGCGAGGCGTTTGATACCTATGATGGACAAAGCAAAACTGGAATACATTTGGCTCGATGGATACGAACCCACGCAGAACATGCGCAGCAAAACCATGGTGCGCTCAAATTTTGGTGGTACGGTTGAAGAATGCCCAATTTGGATGTTTGATGGTTCCTCCACCAAGCAAGCCGATGGAAGTGATTCTGATTGCCTTTTGAAACCCGTGAACATCTTCCCAGACCCGCAGCGCGTTAATGGCTACCTCGTTATGTGCGAAGTCCTCAACGCGGACGGCACGCCTCATCTGAGCAACGGTCGAGCAACCATTGACGATGACGACAATGATTTCTGGTTCGGATACGAGCAAGAATACTTCATCATGGACGTTGAAACTCAACTCCCTCTCGGTTTCCCCGTCGGTGGCTATCCTGGTCCCCAAGGACTCTACTACTGTTCGGTGGGCGGCAGGAACACCCACGGTCGCGCGCTTGTAGAGGAGCACGCCGATCTTTGCCTTGAGGCCGGCATCAACTTTGAAGGCATCAACCAAGAGGTCGCTTGCGGTCAGTGGGAATTCCAAATTTTCGCCAAGGGCGCCAAGCAAGCAGGCGACGAACTCTGGGTTGCGCGATACCTCCTCGATCGCCTCACAGAAAGTTATGGCTACTACATCGAGTACCATCCAAAACCCATCAAGGGAGATTGGAACGGCTCCGGCATGCATGCTAATTTTTCCAACGGCGCCATGCGCGACAAAGGCGGCAAGGAGCTCTTTGACAGCATCTGTGAAGCCTTCGGTCGAAACGTTGAGAAGCACATGGCGGTGTACGGAGCGCACAATGAAGAGCGCCTGACGGGTCTACACGAGACGCAGTCCATCGACCAGTTTTCCTACGGCGTTTCAGACCGTGGGGCGTCGATTCGTATTCCCGCCTCCGTTCCAACCGATGGCTGGGTTGGTCGTCTTGAAGACCGCCGACCAGCGTCCAACGGCGACCCCTACAAGATCGGTGCCGTGATCATCTCGACCACGAAGACTGCGTCTTGAAGCAATTACGCTTTTGATTCCGTTCGGCGCAGACGCACAACGCCGGTGACGACCGCAAGGATGACTGCCAGCGTGAACACGTTGGAGAAAATCATGGCAATGGATTTCACGAGAACACCGTAGATCAACCAAAGCGAAAGCGCTACGGTCACGACAAAGAAGGTTGGCAATGAGATACCTTCGTGGCGTTCATGGACCCAAACCTCTCTGATCTGGGGCACCCATGCGACGATGCCAAGAACGCCAGCGACCAATCCAATCGCTTCAATCCAGGGCTCAGCCATACCCTCGCCCCAACGCAACGCCATTCAAGTCTTCCGTTGTCTGTCGGCCTCACCTTTGTCCAATCTCGGGGTGAGCAACCGGTTTTGAGAGATGAATGGCTTCTATGGTTGACCAGAGTATTTCTTCCGGCGCCTCTTTGCCAACCACGTGCATCTTCATGGCCGCCCCATACGGAAGTTTGGCTGAAAGATGGAGCGAGCTGTGGCTCACCTCGATTGAACTTGGGTCGGAGGAAAACATTGAGCCAAAGCCGGATTGATGAGCGATGGTTGCGGTAAGCGGCGACGTTCTTGCCGCCTGCCACGCATCAATTTCTTGGCCCAAGCCAAGGTCAAGGACATCGCCCTTGCACATCAAGCCACCATTGAGTTGGACTTCGTCCCAGGTTCCAAAGCCGGCAACGGTAGCGAGCAGCCCCTCGTTTAATTCACCTGGATTGTTCTTCTCAAGGAGGGAAATAAAACCGGCTTCATCGTAGACTTCGCTGCTGAGCTTCTTCACGGAAGTCGGCCAGTCCAGGTTCCGATTGGTGAATGCCAAAACCACACGGACATCGACATCATCGTCTTTCCCCATGCGCTCGTTATGCATCGCGTTGAGCATCCTGGATTTGCGTGCAATGCGCTGATTGACAGTGCTGTGGTTGTGGGTCGTTCCGTTCTTTCGATGTTGGATGAATTCCTCCTCAGCGTTGATTTCAAACGATCCCGACCAGTGTTTCTGTTCAACCACCAGCATCGTGTTTCCGCCGACGATGACCAAGTCGATTTCGCGTTTTCCACCTTGTTCGACGTCGGGAATTCGCACCGATTCAAACACGTGCCAACCGTTCTTCTTTCCCGCAGCGCGACTGATTTTTGCCAGCCGTTGTTCAGCGAGTTCACCGGCTCTGTGGATTTCATTTGGGGGATGAAACCGACGACGTTGCCGCCACCATGTCCATCGTTGAATGAGTTTCATGATCTCACCGAAGCAGTTCGTCCACGCTGTTCACAATGAGGGTGGGGCGTTGTTCAGCGCCTTCAGGGAGCTCATTCACGTCGCCTCTGGTGGCTTCACCCGACAGCACCAGGACACCGATTACACCGGCTCGAGTCGCCATGGCCATGTCCGTGTAGAGTCGGTCGCCAACCATGGCGCATCGCTCGGGTTTGAGCCCGAGTGCCTCAATTTTGTGAAGGATCATGCCCGCATTTGGCTTGCCAGTGATGTGGGTTGGGTCCATGCCCGTCGTTGCTTTGAACATGGCCAAATAGGCTCCAACGTCAGGTAAACCCCCGTCGGGACTGGGGCACACCATGTCGGGATGGCTGGCCACCAAGGGTACGCCTGCATGCATGTGGATGCTGGCTTGGGCGATTTTATCGTAGGTCAATTCGGTGTCGTACCCCAACACGACATATTCTGGGTCCGAACTCATGGTCGCCACACCAATCGCTTCCAGCATGCTTCGCATGCCTTCGGTGCCGACCAACCAAGTTTTGGTGATGTTGTTGGCTGTTAACCATGCTAGGAGGTCATGGGTGGAGAGCAGCACGTCGTCTTCGGTAGCCTCCAACCCAAGGGCGTGAAGTTTGGTCAGGTACTGCTTTACCGATTTCGATGAATTGTTGGAAAGGAAATAGCGCTTGACGCCCTTCTCTTTGCACCGTTCCAGAAAAGCCTCAGCCCCTTCAATGAGTTCGCCCCCGAGGTAAATCGTACCGTCGAGGTCGAGAAACACGGCGTCAACGCCGGAAAGGGATGCGTCCATGGTGACGCCTCAGAACATCAAGGTCTTGAACATGAACCATGGAGAGTGGAGGTTTTCTTGCGCTTCCTTGCTTGCAATCATTTCCGTCATCATCTCTTGGATGGCCGGTTTTTTTGCTGCTTTTCCGACGAACCAGTTGAGTAGCCAACCTCTGCGGCTCATTTTTTGCATTCTGTAGGAGTTGGTCAATTCCGGGCCAAGGGCCTTCCAAAGCGCTTCTTGGTAGTCTTCGGGGGTCTTCCCTTGCATGATGTGCTTGGCGGCCATTTCGCCACTGACAAGCGCGTTGCCCACGCCTTCGCCACTGAACGGGTCGATCAGTGAAGCGGCATCCCCGACCAGGTAAATGCCGTTGCTCGCCGAACGGCGTGGTTGGTGGCTGGCTTTTTTGCGTGGCGAACCAAACGGCAGCTGCCACCCCTTTCCAGTTCCAGCGATCATTGAGGCTTCTGCAAATCTCTCTTTGAACAGCGGATGTTCGGCGATGACCTCGGCCTGGAGGGCTTTGAGTTTCTTGGGCTGCTTAGAGAGCAATGACATGACCATGCCAATACCGACGTTCACGACGCCCTCGGCGACCGGGAAGAGCCAGAAATATCCGGGAATGATGGTGTCAACAAAGTGGATTTCAATATCGCCGACGTTGTCTTCGCACCCCTTGACGCCACGCCAATATTCTCGGTAGCCAGCGCAATAGTGGTCTCGGTCCACCAGAGGTTCCTCATAGGTCTCCTCGAGCATGGATTTGGCCACTGGGCATCGGTAGCCGGCTGCGCCAACCACGTTTGGGGCGAAATAATTGAACACTTCACCTCGCCTCCCACCGATTCGCACCACGACACCTTTCGCATGCCGTTGCTCTCCGCTTCCCTTGCCTGGGTCGTCTCCGCCGTTCCCGTCGTCGTACAGAACGTTTCGAACATCGCCGCCTTGGATGACGGCACCACCGGCATCGCGAACCATCTTTTGCACATTGTCAAAGAGCAAGTAATCGAATTGTTGTCGGGGAAGCGAGTAGCCTGCCTCCAACCGCTGCACGTCTTCTTCGGGAAGAGCGACACGAACATTGTGGCCTTTTGGAGACGAGAAGACGATGCCGGTTACCCGAAAGTGGGGTGTCGCCTCGAGCGTCTCTTTGACGCCCAGATTCTTGACGTGGCTGAGCGATTTTCCGCCAACAGCGTCCCCGCATATTTTGTCGCGCGGCCACGTTTCCTTCTCGATGAGCAAGACACGTTTTCCTTCCATGGCCAGATAGCCAGCCGCGGCTGAACCACCGGGCCCACCGCCAACAACGATGCTGTCAAACTGTGCTCCATCGGCTGGTGGGGCTCCAGAATCAATGGGCTGTTTCCACATGACTTCGCTTCCAGTCCGTGGGTCGCCCATGGAGTTACTGGGACATGGGCACTCTTTGAGGCTATGCTTTGACAAACCTCAGCCACCACCACCCTCATCATCTGTGGGCTGCTCCCGGTGCCATGGAAGGGAGCCATGCTGAATTGGAAGCATCGTTCCACCCCCAGCGTCGTAAAGCGGCTTTGGTACTGTTGAGCGTCACGCTGGTTTGGGGCGCGACTTTCATCTGGATGAAGCAAGCGCTCAACGCGCTCGAGGTTGAGATTGAAACCTTTGGAACGTTTTCAGTTGTGGCTTACCTGGTGGCCTTGCGCTTCCTTATCGCCATGGTGCTCGTTGCGGTGTTTTTTCCAAAAGCTCAGGCTGGATTGAAATCTCTTCAGGTATGGAGGGGTGGAGCGATTTTAGGCGGTTTGATGCTCGTTGGATTTGTCAGTCAGATGATTGCGCTCAACGAGATTAATCCGTCGACATCGGCCTTCCTGACCTCGCTTTACGTCGTGATGACGGCCTTGCTGACGTTGCGCATGAGTGAACACCCCCCTCGTCGCACATTGTATTGGGGCGTGTTCATGGCGACGCTTGGAGCGGGGTTCATCGAAGGTCCACCGCACCTTACCTGGGGCTGGGGAGAAGTCATGACGGTTGCCTGTGCACTGTTCTTTGCGCTTCACATCATTTACACACAGAAGCTTACCACCGCCCTCGATCCGTTGGAGATCACTTTGTCGTCCTTCATCGTGGTCGGCGTAGGTTCGCTCTGCTTGGCTGTTCTCTCGTCCAACCAAGCACCAGGGATGATGCTTGATGTTGTTCAACGAGAAGGCGTCTTGCTGCCTGTGGTTCTTTTGGGCTTCGGGGGTTCATTTTTCTGTCTTGTCGCTCTGAATCTTTTTCAGCGTCATATGCATCCTGTCCAGGCCGCTATCATCTACGCCTTTGAGCCTGTTTGGGCAACCATCTTCGCACTTGGTTTGGGTTTGGTCAGCTGGACGTGGTGGATTCCATTCGGCGGCTGCGTCCTTTTGGTAGGAAACATACTGGTTGAAGTAACATCCCCTTCTGAAGCGCCTCATACCATGTCGCAGTCTGTAGAGTAGAATGTTTGAAGGGGCGAGTTTCGCTCGGACGAACGGAGATGCGCATGGCGGACAAAAACAAACCATCCCGATTTGCAACCAACGTCGTGCACAGTGG
>DANX01000094.1 GCA_002502295.1 Euryarchaeota archaeon UBA561
CGAGTGAAAACTTCCGTCAACGCTTGACGGTGCTTTCCCATGCAGCCGTCATCATGACATTGGTAACGGTTTGGTTGATTCAACTTGTGGATGTTCTCCAGCCGTTGTTCATTGCCTTGGGCATCTATTTCGTTTTGAAACCAGGTGCTGACTTACTCTCAGCCAAAGGGTTCCCCATCATGCTCTCTTACATCACCATGCTCATGTTGACCATCCTGATTGTACTCTCAGCAGGATTTTTTGCTTATCAGCAGGCTGACGCCCTCCTCGCAGACGAAGTGCGAATGGAAGAGTACTCAGAATTGCTTGACGACCGATGGGCCGATGTCAAGGGAATGCCCCTCATTGGCCAATCAATCCTAGATTCCGGTGCCACCATCAACGGTACAATGGATGATGATCTTGCAAGGATGGGACTCCTTGAAGAGGGTTCAGGCATCTCGGAGGCGATCAATAACATGTTGTCGAGTGTTGGTATGTTCTTTATCACCGGCATCACGGTGTTGTTCTTCCTTCTGTTCATCATTTTCGAAGCCAGTTTGCTTCCGGGGCGGATTGAGCGGGCTTATCCCGGCGGTGCAAGTGAACGCGTCCACATGATTCGTGACCAAATTGAAGCCAGTGTCAATACCTATGTTGTGGTCAAGACGGGTGTTGGTCTTGGCACGGGTATTTGTGCTGGTTTGGTCATGCTGGTGTTTGGCATTGATTTGTGGTTCACGTGGGCACTCCTCACGTTCTTGTTGAACTATGTGCCTTACATCGGCTCTCTCTTGGCCACCATTCCGCCGTTGATGCTCGGGTTTATTCTGCTTGAACCTTCGATGCTTCTCGTTTTGACGGTCTTGCTTCTCACGAATCAACAACTGTGGGGGAATGTTATTGAAACTCGGTGGGCGGGGCGTGCGCTCGACATCTCCCCTGTATTGCTGTTGGTGGTCACTGCCTTTTCGTTCTGGGTTTGGGGCATCATTGGCATGATTCTTTCAATCCCTCTTGTCGTTATTCTAAAGATTGTTCTTGAGAACATCGACGCAACTCGGCCATTGGCCATTCTCCTTTCCGAACGAGCGCCGACGTTGGAGGAAGCTTGGCGTGAGGCGATCAAAGACGGTCGCATCACCGCCTACGAACAGCGCATGCTGAGCGAACTTCAAACCGTCTTGGGTTATTCCGACGATCAAGTGAAACTTATTTCTGCCCGGATTGCCGCAGAGTACGCTCTTCGTCGTGGACGTTTGAGCGTAGACCAAATCGGACTCCTCCGCATTGGTATTGACCACATGCCCTTGCCTCAAAAGTGGAGCGATCAGCTTGAAGAAATTGTCACTGAAGGAAAATTGTCCGTTAGGGAACGCCTATTCTTGGGACGACTTGTCTTCGCTCTAGGCGACGAAGACGAGGAAGAATGAATCAGAGCACTTCTGTCAATATGCGCTCGAGCTCGGTATTGATTGTCAAAATCAGCGTGCCGAATTCCGGAGGAATGTTGGGGTCTTCGTAAAGCTCCTCCAACTTTGATTGAGCCATCGCAATCCGGACGTCGAGTTTCTTGCCCTTGTTGAGCAACCAGTTTTCGCAGGCTTCCTTCGCTTGTCGACGTATGTTTCGTGGAACTTTGGGGTCATCGATTTGGTTGATAACCGTGGCAACTTGTTCTAATCGTTCTTCGATATCCATGGTCATTACCTTCTTGCACGCAAAATTGGCTGGCCGGCGGCCGTCTTTAAGTTGATGGCCTGCTTGGTTGATTCATGGAGGCGACCAATGAGGCCATCTTGGGATGGACACGAGTGGGCGTGCTTTTGCTTGGTCTGGGATGGGCTGCTTGGATGGATCACAAGGATCGTCGGGTTCCGAACGAACACTGGATTGTGTGGGCGAAACCAGCCATTTTCATTTGGGCGCTCGACCTTATGGTCCAAGGTGCGGATTGGACAATTTACCTAACCGCTGCCGCTGTCGTCGCCTATGCGAGTGTTTCGGTCTTTGGTCGGCCAACGTTAGGTGACGCACTCAGAGGTTCATGGATGGATCGTTCTTTTCTCCTGTGGTACATGGCCGGCGCCATTGGCGTGATTGCGGGTGCATTGAAGTACCAATCCACCTCACCTGTCGACGTCCTTCTCAACGATGGCGACCCCCTTGGTATGTTGTGGTGGAGAACTGTTTCTGTCATGGCCGTGGTTCTTCTCATTGACGTCGCCTGGCGCCTTCGTCTGCTCCATGGTGGAGCCGATGCTAAGGCATTGATGTGGGTCAGTCTTCTGTTTCCAGGGTGGGCAGCCGTGCCCCTCCCGATGAACGGGATGGGCGAAGAAGCGCTGGTTGCTCTCCCCGTGAGCATCGCTCTTCTCATATGGGGCGGTTTGGCATTTTTGTTTATTCCATTTTTCATGCTCGCGTTAAATTTCAAGCGAGGAAGCGTTCGTAGGCTCGGTGATCTTCGCTTGGCGTGGCATGCTTCCATGATGTCCATCGACGACGTAGCTCAACGCCATGTTTGGTTGCTCACCGCAACCATGCAACTTCCAACAGGGGAAAGGCATGTTGTTCACTCAACCCGAGCCCCAAGAAAGACGCCCACCGTCGAGGAATTAAACACACATCTTGCCGAACTTCGTGAACTTGGTGTTGACGAGGTTTGGGTCAGCCATAAAATGCCGCTGCTGGTCTTTTTGTTCCCAGCGGTGCTTCCGCTGGTGTTGTTTGGAGACCCGACCACGCTTTTGATGCAATTTATTGGCTGAGGGGTATCAGTTGCCCTTCCGCTCTGCATTCTTTGGCCGAAGGCCTTTGTAGCTGCACTTCCTACAGCGGGTTGCTTTCCATGCATTGCGAGCATTGCACTTCATGCAAATTTTGACGCGAAGCAATCGTGCCTCTGCTTCAGGGAATCGTGCCATGCTACGGCGACCAATTTCCCCTATTTAACCGCAACCACACGCCTTGGGTATGTTCAAGTTGAGTCGGTACTTCGCAAGACCATGAAGGTCGTGAGGTTACCTGGTATCCATCATGACGGAAACGTCGTCTTGGTTTCGGGTTCTCTGGGCCATCTTCTCATCAATGCTGGCACTTCGTGGTATCAAGCACTCCAAGTGGAGCGAATCACCGGTCAGCTCGAGCAGGAGAACCTTGATCGCATTCTTCTCACCTCTCGCCGGTTCCCTGTTTCGGGAGGTGCCGCACATGTCTCGCAGGCATTTGATGACGTGCCCGTTCACATTCATCCAGACGGTCAAGCCGCCCTTGAGACGGGTGATTTCTTCACAACTTGGGCCAATCGCTACGACTCAGATATGCCGCGAACCATCACGGAACCCCTGACCGAAGATGACGTTTTTCCAATGGGAGGTGGAGAAGTTCTACCGCTTCATCTCCCCGGACACACCAACGATGGAATGGGCTTTCACATCCCACACTTGTCCACACTGGTGGTTGGTGCCCTTTTGCCCAGAGCAGACCGACCCACCCGATGGGATCTGCCGGGCGGTTCGTTGATGGATGTTATCTCGAGTTTCCATCGCATAAAACGGTTGGAACTCACGTCCATTGTACCGCTCCAAGGTCCAGCCATTCGCGGTGAAGATCACGTCCGAGACGTGTTGAATCGCCATATTTCCTTCTTTGAGGAGGTCGTTGAGAACAACGGTCAACCTCCGGCTTCTTGGGACCGTCCTGCAACCACGGCGGTGTGGCTCACGCCTCGTTCTCCGTGGCCGTTGGAGGAGCAGGAGTCTGTCTAGGCCGGGTACGGTAGGAAGTAAGTATCCCGTAGCCGCCGTTGCTTTCGGATCTTGTACGTTTCAGCGGTGTTTCGAACGTGGTGTGTGGAACCGTCCCATCCGCGAACATGGTGAATCCATCCGCTGCGAACGTGCACGAGTTCACCCTCGATGTGAAGGCTTGAAACCGGTCCATCAATGGAGAACACCAATTCAACACGTTCGCTTCGATGTTCACAAACAGACCATACTGCGCCGTGTTGTGTTCCAACCAGAAAATGAATCGCACCTTCCTCAACCAACGTAATGGCCCGTATGCTGCCTGATTTCAGCGTAAAACGTGCTACAATTTCCAATCGGGGGAGCGTGAACACCACGACCTCTCCATCTGCGGTTCCGATCACAGCGGAATCGATTGGACCCATCGGCCCACGGACGGCCAACAACACCGTGGGGAGCCCACTCAAGACCGTTCGAGTTGGTCGCCCTTTCACTGGTTTCCAGGTCACTGTTCCATCGTTCATGGCCAACAAAGCACCATCGCTTGTGGTTAAACTGCGCACAATTGTTCGTTGCTGCATATCAGAAATGAGACAGTGGGGGTATTGGTTTCTTTCTGGGACCCTTGCAGTGAAAACTGAAAGTGAACATCAATACATGTCCTCGTTCTTGTTCTCTTTTTTCCATTTTCGATAGCAGGATTTACAGATGCGGACACGCCCTTTGCGCGGTGTGTATCCACCCGAACCCCACATGTCAATGGCATCGTCAACTGAAAGTGAGCGGCCACCATGGGATTTGTCAGCGAACTTATCACAGCCCTTTACGCCACAGGAAAGTTCTCCTTCCCTGGTTGATGCTTTGGTTTTCTTTGCGTCCTTGTCGGCATCCTTGCGGTGCTTTCGTGCCTTTGCCTTGAATCCCATAGAGGGTGGTTAAATTCCCCATTCAATAATGTTCGCTTGGTTATTGCAAGTTCTGATACTGGCGAATTTTGTCGAGAAGTCCGTCGATCAACCGCAGAAGTCCGCGCAACGTGACCTCTGAGACGTTCGCAACAGCACAGACTTCGGATTGGGTCCGCGGTGTTCCTGCCGTGCTCGCTGCTTTGTAAATGAGGGCAGCGGCTACGCCCATTGGTTTCTTGCCTTGCCAAACATCGTCGTGAGGTTTGATGGTGTTCCAAAGCTGATCAAGCGGCGTTCGAATTGACGGCTCTAGTCCCAAATCGGACATAAATTTGTCAAAGTATTCGTCCGGTGCTGTGATTTTGTGCATGTTCAGCCGGCGCGAAACCTGCCGAATCAACCGGGACAAATCCTTGCCCGTGATGTCAAACGCCACGGCGACGTCAGGAATTTGACGAGGCAAACCTTCCTGTCGTGCGACCAGGTAGGTGCACGCCGCGGTGACACCAGCGATTGAGCGGCCGGTGACGAAACCCTCGCCGGAAAGTCGACGGTACAAGCGAGCAGCTTCTTCTTGGAGAGGGGCCGGGAGTCCAGAGCGGTCTCGGATGAATTGATTTGCTTTCACCAAGTTTCGTTCTCGACTTTTACGGGTTTTTGACCGCTCGTCAATGACTCTGCGTCGACGCCAATCCCGTCGAGCCTGTGAGCTCATGCCGTGTCGAGACGCAATGCCGGTGTTGAGGTCTCGAACGTCAATGGTGGTGTTCAGTCCCTTGTCTGCTAGGGTGTAGGTCATCGGTCGGCCGACACGGGAACGGTCTTCTCCGTTGTCCCTGTTGGTCCATTCGGCACCGGGGTCGGGGACGTTTTCTTCAGCCACGAGACCGCAATCGCCGCAGGTGATCTCGCCTCGGGTCACATCGAAGTCCCAGTTTACTGCTCCACAGTCTTCGCAAGGCCGTGTGTGGCCTTCGAGCGTGCGGCGTCCAGTGTTGTCCTTCCCGAGTCCGGGTAAATTTTTGACTGCTTTCTTAGCGTCATCAACGGCTTGTTTGTCAGGTTCCATCTTCTCAACTCCTTGTTTAGTAGTGGGGTTCAATGTTATTTAAATCCGAGGTTTCTTTGCATGCACGAAATGGATTCCTAGACGCTGTTTAGGGTATAGGGCACTTCGTCCGCAGGAATTGAAAGTTCACGTGTCTTGATATAAACGGTCGTTCCCCTTCACACCCGAAATGTGGGTCATTTCACCGTTGTTGATGATGAAACGTCAACACAGGGTTCAAAGGCGTCCCGCGGTACCACAAGAGCGGGGAATGATATGCCTGCAACCGTAATTTTGGGGGCCCAGTGGGGCGATGAAGGAAAAGGGAAACTCGTTGACCGTTTGGCTGAACAGGCCACGTGGGTTGCTCGTTTTCAGGGCGGAAACAACGCTGGTCACACCGTGGTTCTGGGTGATCAGGTTCTGAAATTCCATTTGCTTCCCTCGGGCATCACTCGAAAAGAGTGTCACCTTGTCTTAGGTGATGGCATGGTGATCGACCCGTGGGTCCTCGACAAAGAATTGAGCGACTGGAAGGAAAGCACAGGAGAAGACCCGCGCGGCGACCGACTGTACGTGAGCGAGCGTGCGCACATCATTCTCCCCTACCATCGCTACATGGACGGATTGGACACGAAAATCGGCACGACCGGCAGAGGAATCGGACCGACCTACGCTGACAAAGTTAACCGCGTTGGCCTTCGGTTTGGCGACGTTGCTGAGGTGTTGGGCGATGAGGCTTGGACAAAGGCGAGCGTTGACCGAATGAACGCCTCCCTTGAGGCTGCTGGTTCCAGCGAGCGTGTGTCCACCGACGGACTGGCCAGCGATATCGCTTGGATTCACGAGAATTATGCCATGTGCATCGGCAACACAGGTTTGATGCTCGACAATGCTCTCAAACTTGGGGAGCACGTCATTCTCGAAGGGGCACAAGGCACACTGCTTGACATTGACCAGGGAACGTTTCCCTTCGTCACCTCCTCCATAACATCCCGGGGCAACGCCACCCACGGTGCCGGTATTCACCCGGGACATGTTCAGGATGTCATTGGCATAACCAAAGCCTACATCACGCGTGTGGGCCACGGTGCCATGCCGACTGAGGTTGAGGACGAAGCAGGTGTGCACATGGGCACGGTTGGCAAGGAATTCGGCACCACAACTGGACGGAAACGCCGATGCGGATGGTTTGATGCCGTGGTGATGCGCCAGGCTCAACGCATCAACGGTTTCACGGGACTTGCCTTGACCAAACTCGACGTGCTTGGTGGACTTGAGGAATTGAAGATTTGCGTGGCCTACGAACTGGACGGCAAAGAGATCACCGAACTCCCCTCAACGGCTTCAGCGCTGGCCCGCTGCAAACCGGTCTACATTAGCATGCCCGGTTTCCCTGAGTTGCCCCTCTCTGAGTGGTTGGCTATGGCGGTTCATGCCAACGAATCCGGAAAGGGAATCTCCGTCCTCCCGGCTGCCGCTCAACAGTACGTGGCCAAACTCGAAGCCCTGGTTGGCGTCCCATGCACCAGCATTGGTGTGGGTCCAGACCGCGACGCGACCATCGACTGCGTTTGATTCGCT
>DANX01000082.1:0-144 GCA_002502295.1 Euryarchaeota archaeon UBA561
TGAGCGTTGGTAGTTGTTTCCGCCACCCTGCCGTCGGTCGTTGCTTCGTGGGCCACCTCGGCCACCGCCTCCGCCGGGGCGAGGCTCTTCGCACCTGTTGCACACGTTTCTGAAGGAGAAGTTGGAATTCTTGCATTTTGGACA
>DANX01000082.1:509-4200 GCA_002502295.1 Euryarchaeota archaeon UBA561
GTCATCGCTTCTGCGATTGTTTTGGAATCCACGGCTGTCCCGTCCACCTTGGCGACGGTCTCGACGATCGCCTCCGCCACTGCCCGCAGGGCGGGGTTCTTCACAACGATTGCATACCGTTCGGCGTGCAAAGTTTGAGTTGTTGCATTTTGGACACGTCCAATCGTTGTAATCCTGATGCTGGGAGCCGCCTCGGTCGTTTCGGAATCCTCGGTTGTCCCGTCCTCCTTGTCGTCGATCATCGCCCCTGCGGTCGTTTCGGAATCCTCGGTTGTCCCGTCCTCCCTGCCGTCGGTCATCGCCCCTGCGGTCGTTTCGGAATCCTCGGTTGTCCCGTCCTCCCTGCCGTCGGTCATCGCCCCTGCGGTCGCTGCGTTCTTCTCTTGGCTTCTTTGGACGAACTGAGACGGTCACGCCAATCAACGCATCCATGTCCAACGTTCGGTCAATGTGAGCGATATGAGCAAGCGCATGGCCCGTGTTTCCGATGACACCGTCCACTTTTCCAATGTAGGATCCGTCATCCGAACGAATCATGATGGCGTTGAGTGCGGGCGATGAACCGTCAAAATGGACGAGCAAGCCTCCCTCGTGGCTTTTTGATTCAACCGTTCCAGTGAACATATCAAGACCTGTCCAACCCTGCGGCCAAGTCCTTTTGGTATTGTCGGTTTCACTCAAGCCGTCGTCGCTGAAGCATCAGGGCTGCACCGAGCATCGTCATTGTGGCAAGGAGTGAGATGGAGGGCAGGGCTCCGCCTTCGTCTTCGGCGTCCGGTGTTGCCACCGGAGCGATGTCTTCAACCAACGGACTTGGTATACCGACGGCCAGTTGCGTGGACGCACCAGATTCATCAACTGCGGTGATAACTACGTTGTAGTCCGTTAGTCCATTGGCCAGGCAGATGGCCGTTGAAACCTCCACCACCCAGTTGATGCCGTCAATGGAGAATCCTTGGTAGTCGGCGCCGCAAATGGTCAAGCTCATCGTCACCGCTTCCAAATCCGGGTCGGAGACCAAACCGTACATCTCAAACTTGAGCTGGCTCTCGTCCCACGTTGCGTTCTCTCCGTCAAAGTTCACGGCAACCGAGACGGTTGGTGGTGAGTTTGGCTTGGTCAAACCGAGCGAGAACTCTGCTTCGTGGAGCAGCATGTTGGACGCCTCGGCCGAGACGGCGAAGGTGAAAGCCCCTGGGCGAATGCTCTGCAATGAAACAGCGGTCATTGTCGGTTCTGAAGCAACGGCAACGGGTTCTCCTGCACCACCCAATTGTCCGTTTTGAATGGCTCTGGCTGAGAACAGGAATTCGTTAACGAGCCCTGTAGACGTAATGGTGAGACGCGCATTCTTTCCGTCATCGTCAACGGTCCCGTCCGCCGTGTAAAGCGTGCCGAAGGTCCACGTCCTCGAATCGTTTTCATCCATGGCTCCAAGCGGGTCAACCGGTGTACAATTCGCTGATGTCTGTGTAGCACCTTCGGGTTGGGTGATGTAGAAATCGCCCAAGACGTTGGTGGTTACGCTCCATCCGGCATCGGCGAATTCGCATTGAAGCGACCATCCATTCTCATCGCTGGCCCAAGCATTTCCGGTGGTTGCTTCCACAAATTGCCACGTACCAACACCGGAGGTCGGTATGATGGTTCCGTTGGCGGGTGCAGAATCCGTCCAAACCGGGACATCGTTGATTTCGGGTTCCTTTGTTGTGAAATCCATGAACATGTTGCAGAAGAGGTCCCACTGAGTTCGGTCAAAATCAACGAGCTGTGTTACTCGCAGCGCACCATCTGGGAGGTAAGAGAAGGAAGGTTCACCGATGTTGTCGCAGGTTTCCCCGCTCTCAGGCTGGTTGTCCACCACTCGGAAATCATAGATGCGCAAGCCTTGCAACACAGGGAAGGTCACGACCAGCGCTGCGTTGCTCATGTTGCTGATGTTCATGGCCAGCGTGAAGTTCGATACACCGCTGTTGGGAAGTTGGTCCCAGCGAACGTTGTTGTTTTGATCATCCGCCACGAACAAACTGATTTCCATGTCATCGGTGGTTGAGGTGGGCACTTCTTCACAGTCTGCTGCAGCGCCGATGTTGATGCATGAGCGTGCGTCCGGATGGCCCTCAGGGACAAGATTGACCTCATCGAGTGCGATGCCATCTTCAACGAATTCAAAGTCATTCCAGTCCACGCCACCGGAATGGGGAATGCCTTCTCGCATACCCAAGCGGGTTTCCATGTCGGCAATGCACTTTGGACCGATGCTACGGACGGCATCCCGCTCGTCGGTGCTGATCCAATCGTTGTCCCCTCCTGGCAGGCCCTCAAACAGCCCGTCCAGGTTGTCGCGAACAATGGGTGAGTTTGAGCCGTTGACCCAAGCATTTGCGAACATATCGCCGGTGGCCCAGTCATCCAACACATTCAATTCAAAGAGGGCAAAGTCATATTCGAACAAGTCTTCGAATGTGTAGCCGCTGCAGTCAACATCCAAACTATCCTGGCGGCCTTCTGTTGACGAAACGACAGGGGCATCATTGAACGCTGTGAGGACGGGTGAGGAAGTTACCCCAAGCAATACCAGCGTGATGAGCAACGAGAGCAACGGGGCGGACAAACGGCGTGTCATGGGCTACCGTTGTGTTTCGCCTTCATGAAGCATTGGTTGTTTTCATTACGGCACAAGCCGTTCCATGCGCTGGTGGAGGGCCCACCACGGCAAGACGGTCCACAACCCGGCTGCGAACCATGATTGCCATGTTGCCACACCCCTGTCCACCGTTGGGAGTTGTGTTTCGAGGAGGTGGTGGTACACACCATTGGGGGAGAGCAAGTCCAGCATACCCTCCAACATGACCCAAGCTGGGTCATTCGTTTGGCCAACCGACACGCCGGAGGCATAGGCGACCATGGTCGTGACCAAGGCCCAAAGAAACGTAAAGAAGAACCAGACTCCGATTCCAAAAGCAATGGCCGTGCCCTGTTCTCTGGCAGAGGTTGAGGCCAAAAGGGCAAACAAGGTGTACCACAACACGATGAGTCCTGTTGATGCGAAGTACACCAACAGTTCACCCATCGAAGGCCATTCTCCAAGCCTCATGCGGACAACGACCACCGACGCAGCAAGCAACACATAGACCGGAATAAGGATGCATTGGGCGTGGCCGAGAATCAACGCTGTGGCTTGGTGTCGCCGAGGCATGGGCTGGGCCAATCTCACTTCCAGCATTCCGCTTGCGCGGTCTTTGCTAACACCGTCAAAGGCCATGAGAACCGCACACATGGTGGCGCCAAACACCACACCGAGCGACGCATAGAACAGGACTTCCATCGGCGTGTCGGGTTGATGGCCTCCGGGAAGGACGATGTTTGGATCAGAAAAACCCCAAGCCATCCCGGGAAGAAAGAGGAGGAGGATGGGGAGCATGATCTTCAGGCGGATACCCGCTAATCGCTCACGGCGAATTCGTGCAGCAACCTTGAGGATTCGGGACCAATCACTCACTTTCCAGCACCTCCTTGGTTCGCATTGGAAGCATCGCTGAAGAGGCAACGTCCAAACTGATTTCGTCGACGTCCATCCCCGTAGAAGCGCACAACCATTCGACCAAATTCGGACGAACAGGCGCCCATGATGTCAACGCAAGGTTGGCTTCCAGAGCCGCTGCAAGCGCCTCGTCCGGTTTTCCACACA
>DANX01000111.1:0-4639 GCA_002502295.1 Euryarchaeota archaeon UBA561
AATGGCTGAAACCCACAACACGATGAGAATCGCTGCGGCCAGTCGAACCGTCTGACCGTCGCCCGTATCGCTCCCGAAGAAAGCGATGGCTCGCTCAACGTATTCTCCGATAAACGCAATGACGCCCATGTATTGCAGGGAGTGCACAAGAACAAAGAGACCTGCAAAGAACAGGAGCGTGGTCCATTCGACGTGGTGCAGAGGTTCTTCCAGCTCATGCCGGTCGGTTGCAAGCAACATCACCACGGCACCAACCAGAGCGATCCATGAAACGGCGATGTGGGTGATGGGGTGCAGGAAGAAGTTGATAATGACAAGGAACAAGATGACGCCTGCAACTTTCAACATCTGTGGATCTTTGATTCCATACTTGGCCTCAAGTTCCGCAACGTCGCGAACGCGAGAACCTGAGAATTCATCCGCATAGTACCACTTGAGAAGCATGAAACTGGGCACGATGCACATCAAGATACCTGGCCCCATTTCGATGATGAAGTCGTTGAACGAGACGCCGTATTCGGACATGTATGCATATTTTCCGCCCTCTGCCGTGGCGATTTTATCGGGGGAAAGGCCGGAACCAATCATGATGTTTGGCGGGTCACCAATCATCGTTGCCGCTCCACCAATGTTGGAAAACAACACCTCTGAAATCAGGAGAGGTATGGGTTTAATGTCGAGAACTTTCGCCAACTGAATGGTGACCGGCGTAAGAAGAAGCATGGTCGTGACGTTGTCTAAAAAGGCCGAAAGCACCGCCGTAACGGAACACAATATGACCACCAAGGTCCAGATTGAACCTTGGCTTTTCTTGTAGGAAAGCACCGCGAAGTATTCGAACACACCCGTGTTTGAAAGAATACCAACCATCACCATCATGCCCAACAGCAGACCAATGGTCTCCCAGTCGATCATGGTGGTAATTTCTGCGAGGGTGAACGTGTCCCCCGTATCGTAGTAATTGAGGGCCAACATGGCTGCGATGCCACCAACGGCAGCAGCAAGCGTGCGGTGAACGGTTTCGAAGATGATCAGCACATAAACGGCAATGAGGATAGCGAGGCCCACGTAAACGGCTTGGGTTTCAAGTCCGTCCTTGATGTGTATCTCCAAACCAACGCCGCTGCCACCTGCGGCTCGGGACGGATTGGCCATCATCATGGCCCCGATGAACAACAGCAGTCCAAACGCAATCTGACGGGAACGGTTGTTGAAGAGATGTGAATTCATGGACATGCCTCTTTGATTCCACGGGGGCGAAAGTACCCTTTGACCCTTTGCTTCGTCTTGGATTACCTGCGCCACAAAACGCCGATGTTCCCACGTTGCAGAACAAGGCGGGAGTTCGTTTGCTCGGCGATGTATTGCCACACTTCCGAACGTTGGTCGCGTTCAAACAATCCTTTGTTGACCTTGACCTTGACAAGGTCGCGGGACTGGAGTTGTTGTCGAATCTCCGCAAGGACTGTCTCACTTAGCCCGGACTTTCCAATGCGAACGCTGGGGCGGAAATCGTGCGATTTTGCCTGACGCATGATGTGGGATGGGACGTCGGACACCTCATGCCCCCCTTTGTTGACGGCGGTGATGCTTGGGACCGCCACCAAAACGGCGAACAGTGCCACACTTCAGGCATGTTTTGATGCGTTGACCATCCTTGATACGGACACGAAATGTACTGGAATGTGTCTGATGAGCCCAGCACGCTCGGCACACCAACTCCCTGGCGATGGAGGGCAGTGGAAGGCGGTGCCTTCGAGATGTTTTAATCAAGTGAACTGCTGCAGAAGAGAGCACTTCCTCTGAGTGAGACGATGGTGAGGCCAAAAGGCTTCCAAGATGGTGTTGGGCATGAACAGCAGCATGCCGTCGCTGTGCCTTCTTGGCAGCGCGACCTTTTCTGCGGCGACCCAATTCATCACCTCACTTGAGAACTGCCAGCAGGTCGTCGGTGATTTTGTCAATCGCACGGTCGCCGTCAACTCGGTGAAAGAGCCCTTGTCGGTCGTACCATGCGGCAAGCGGCGAGGTTTGTTTGTGGTAGGTTGCCAAACGGTTCAAGACGGTGTCGGCATTGTCGTCCGCCCGACGCTTTTCTTGGTATTCACCACACGGACAGCCCTCCGCAGGCACCGGGTTGAACACGTCGTGAAACACGGTCCCGCAAACGCCGCATGTCGAGCGGCCGCAAATTCGTTCTACAATTCGTTCGTCTGGCACTTCGATTGAAAGCACGTGGGAGATGGTTGTCATGTTCGCAAGAGCCTCTGCTTGGGGAATGGTGCGAGGGAAGCCATCAAACATGACGCCGTTGACCGCATCGGGTTCTTGGATTCGCTCTTTGATGAGGGCGAGGATCACATCGTCTGGAACAAGTTCTCCACGGTCCATGTAGCCCTTTGCTTCTAACCCAACAGCGGTGCGTGCTTTGACGGCAGCTCGCAGCATATCACCCGTGGAAATTTGTGGAAGTCCAGTGTCTTCGGTGATGCGTTGGGCTTGTGTACCCTTTCCGGCACCCGGGGGACCAAACAGTACAATGCTGCTCATGGCGGGTGGACTGCTTCCTCCCTTTCAATCTTGACGAATCAACCTTGCCGCTTCAGCCACTCATGGCCGTAGTGCTGCCACTGTTCCATGGTCCATCCAGGTGGGAGCCCCCCTGGTGGAAGCGGTGGCCCCTCAGCCGTGACCGGAGCGGGCATTGGTTGGGGCGTGGGCAAGGGCAAGGCCGGAAGGGACTTTGTTGGCGCAGGCGGCATGCCAGTGGGCGGCAACCCCTTGGGCAGTGTTCTTGCGGGGGGCAAGCCAGCCGGTGGAAGCCCAGACGGTACAGCTGCGGGCATGGCTGGAAGGTCCATCGATTGCATGATGGCTTTAGCAATCTCTTCGTCGCTGACCGAACCGCTTGTCAACTCATCCACGGCCGCACCCAAATCAAGCGCTTGTTCCCGCCGCTCGCCCGACATGTCTGGATTCGAATGGGCATTTGGAGCGACCAAGGAGGTGTCATCATCGACCAATTCCCCAGAGGTTTTCATCCGGCGAGCAAACACAACCACCCCTGCAAGGAGGGCCAGCACAAGTGCCCCGCTGGCAGCAGGAGGTAGAACGTTGAACAGGCCGCTTGAGCCAGTAGAGAGTTCAACGCTGGCGTCGCGTTCAAGGGACGAAACAGCTCCGCTGTCTGCCGTAACATTGAGCACGAACAGGCCACTCCCCCGTTCAACGTCCTCAGAGGGCGTGAGGGTCACCACAACGTCAATGCTCCCGCCAACCGCCAAGTTGCTGATCGAAGCTGGCTTGACGTCAATCGTCCAATCGGTACGCACCTCGCTGTTTTTATCCAACAGGACGGCCGTTAAATCAGCGTTCAGTGGCGTGTTGCCATCGTTGCGAACAACGAACGTCTCCGATTGGCCATCGTCTCTGGAAATTCCCTGCAAAATGCCTTCACCGTCCCTCTCTGCCGTGATGTTTCCATAGGCGGAAGCGACCACGCCAACGGTGATGCTTTGACTCGCCTCTACGAATCGTCCTGCGTTCGTGGCGTTCACGATGATAAGCATCTCAAATGCGTTGTCCGAAATCGGTGTCTGAGGTGGAGCGATGATTCCGAGGCGAACGACTTTCTCTTCTCGTGGTTCAAGATAAACCGTGGGGTTGGCAAAACCAACCAACCAACCGTCAGGTGCAAGCCCGTGTGTCCATGTTAACCCAAGATTGGTGTTGCCGGTGTTGCGGACGACGAACTCGCCGTAGGTGAATGCGTCAGAAATCATCGCGTTGATGCGGTTGTCGAGTGGTGGGGTTAGCAAGATGCCAAGTTCATCTTTGACAACTAGCGTGGTGATGTTTTGTCGGAAGTTGGAAAGCGTCCGTTCGGTCCGGATTGTAAATCCATTGCTGTCCCCTTCTTCTGCGGTGATTGGAACACCGAATATGAACCGCACATTGGTTGATTCACCGGCGTCGAGCGTGAGGGAAATTCTTCGAGAGTCTTGGTCGTTATCGTGTGACACTTGGATGGCCCATTGAGGATTATCAGGTAGTACCGAGAGTTCAAGGTCAATGGCAATGTTTCCGGTGTTTTCAACGGTCATGTTCAGGTGAACCTGTTGACCACTGTCAACCGCAAGGTCAGGCGAAAGTTGGTTCGGTCCAACGGGCCCATTGTCGTCGTTAAGGTGAACCTCAAACGATTCCTGGGCAAGGACAGTGATGGTCACGCTCTCGGTGAAATTCATCAGTGGGTCGGTCATTGACGTAACATAGCAAGTCACGGTGTCGGTGGTCCCAGCCGCAGGTGAACCTTCAGAAACGAGTGGAACGAAGACTCGCACCGACATTGGAAGATACTCGAGGATGTTTAATGCTTCAAAATCAAGTTGAGAAGAGTTCGACGTTCCAAGCATTACCTGCCAACGCTGCTCAGAAAGACAATCAAGGCTGTATTGCGCTGGGGCATTGCCGGTGTTCCGAACCGAAATTGAGAACACGCTTGAGGAACCAGGTACGGCTTCAAGTCCTGACGTCCCAGCAGCAACAATTTGAACTTGATCGAGTTGTTCAACGAACACCGTGATGCGTTGAGTGTGGGCGACCGTGGGTTGGTATTCGTACCGAGCCGTGACCTCGA
>DANX01000111.1:4935-6306 GCA_002502295.1 Euryarchaeota archaeon UBA561
CCGAGCCGTGACCTCGAGAACATAGGTACCCGAACGAACATAGCGTGGGTTAGAAGGGTCGGTTGTCAGATCCGCATCAACGTCTTCCAACCTCAGATTTATGGATTTGTTGGCCGAAGCTGTGCCTTGTGCCGTTAGCATAAACGTGGTCGATTCATCGAACGTACGGGTCCACAAATCCGGGCTCGGTAGGAAGAAGTTATCACGACCAGGAACGGGGATTTGAACCATGGTGGCGGAGAGAAGGACGGACTGATTGCCCGTCCCTTCGTGAAGAATGGAAAGGGGGACGTCAATACCAGAATCGTTTTGCACGTCAAGTGTCATCATCGCATTCAAAGCTCTGTCTTCGGATGATTCCGGAACGGACCCGTCGTCGTTTTGTACAACCACCCGAACACCAAGAGCCATGACTTCAATGTCTTGCGTCAACACGTTGTTGTTGGTGCCCGTTGATTCATCGTTCATCTCATCCACGGTTCCACCCGTGTCCACCACCAAACGGAGGTTATGCACACCGGTCGTCGTGAATTGATGGAAAATTGTGTAGGAGTCAATCATCCCTGCCTCCAAAGCCGGCCGGGTGGCGGTTGAGAGAACGGTTTGAGAAGTTGTGTCCTCAAGCATGATGTCAAACGAAGGTGTGGTGCTTGTGCCTTGGTTGATCCATGCAAGCCGGATGGAGATTAGATCGTCCTTGAGCGGATTTTCAGAAGAGGAAAGGATGCTTCCTTCAAACACCGCCAAATCGGGTTGTGGAGTTGGTGTGGCGACGGCGCTCATCACCAGAGCAAAGTCTTGTTCAGTTCCACCACGGTGAAGAACCTTGATGACGTATTCACCTGAACCCGCTGGAAGCGTTCCGGGAGCCACGCGGATGCGCTCGACGTTGTTCACGCTGTCCGAAGTTCCCCCCGTGGTCGTAAAGCCTTGAGCGAAATCATTGCCAAGCCATTCGGTTCCATCGGGACCAACCAAAACCAGATCGAGGTCGTTCACCAATCGAGCTTGACTTTGAGGTGCGATGGCACTGCCAGCCTCATCGGTCCAAGCGAGCGTCAAGTCCATTCCATGGGACGGGTCAATGGAAAACGAATACAGCAAACCGAAACCAGGCGAGAGTGTTTTCTTATCGTCCATGAAGGTATCCAACGGGGTCGACCCGTCCATTGGAAGCACGGTTCGCTCAAGGTCCACTTCTCCCCAGCCCTCTGCGGCATTGGGGATGTCCGGCGCGCCTAGGTCGCGAGCGCCGTTGATCATGGCGGCTTTGACAAGAGAACTGGAAGGCGATGAGACTCCCACTTGCTCCCGAATGAACTCACGAGTGAGGCCAGCAACGCCGGACGCAATGGCAGTGGCTTGTGAGGC
>DANX01000111.1:6596-23356 GCA_002502295.1 Euryarchaeota archaeon UBA561
AATGGCAGTGGCTTGTGAGGTGCCGCTGAGGGACATGTAGTAGGAATTGCCTCCAGCGTGAGCTCCCGAAAGACATGACGGTCCCGCAGGATTCTTTGCCTCTTCAGCTAGCCCAGAGCAAATCCCAACCCCCGGAGCGACCAAGTCTGGTTTGACCCGCCCGTCCAAACTGGGGCCCAATGAAGAAAAGTTCACGACGGCCCCAACGAGCGGCGTTCCAGATGCTCCTGTTGTTGATGCGCCAACAGCGATGACATTTTTTGCAGTGGCTGGAGAGGAAACTTGCGAAGCGCCGGAGGCTCCACGGTCGCCAACGGAAAAGATGGGCGTCAAGTCCTTTCGATCGTGAACAAAGGTGTCAACGGAACGTGCGTCAGCCGTGTACTGTCCGTAGTTTCCGTTGAGCCCCCACGCATTCACTGAGATGCGGGCCGTCTTTTGCTCGGCGTCTCGGAGCATGTCATAGATTGAGCCAATTCGACCGAAGGTGCCCGTCGGGTCGTGTTCAAGCGCGTACATGACCAGCGTAGCAGATGGGGCAACACCTCGAGCGTTGACATCTCCGGTGCCGTTCCCAAGCACCGATATTGCGATGTGCGTGCCGTGCCCGCTGTTGCTGTCAGCAGGTGAAGGATCGAGCCCAAATTGCGTGGCAGTGGCAGCGACTCGACCGGCCAGATCGGGATGATTTTGGTCAAGTCCAGTATCGGCAATGGCGATCATCTCACCCGAACCATCAAGCGTAAAGCTTGCATTGTTTGCGACGCCTTGAACGCCGGCGATGGACCATGCCAAAGCGTTGTGAACACGAAGTTTTGCAGATGGTTCGGTCCACAGGACACGACCGTCGTGAGCGAGGTGTTGAACAAGGCCACGGGCAGATTGCGGGTCAACAACCGCGCGGCACATCCATGCATCACACGATGCTTCAACGGCCCCAAATCGAACAATGTCCGTGGCCAATGCGGCATAGCCACCAAGGCCCAAGTCAGGCGTGGGAATGATGGCGAGAGCTTCTGCTCCTGCTGGTTGAACCTGCAGCGATGTCGCTAAACGCCAACCAGGATGATGCTGGCCAACCCACCGCACACCTTCCTCACTGTTCAATTCCTCTAGCGTCACCGAGCTCGATGGTGGCAAGCGAACAAGCCATCCTTCGTCATGAAGGACGTCCAACACCACAAGGTCGTGTTGCTTGACGAGTTGTTCAAGCAGGGTTCCGTCCGGACGGTGAAGTTGGATGACGACCATGCCCGTGTGGGCAACATCGTGGGGCCGTTGATATGCAGGCAGGAGTTCTGGAAACGAATCAGTGGTTGGGTCAAACGATTCGCCTGCTACGTGAAGAAGACCGGTGGATGGCTTCCAATCGGCCGCCACAAGACTGGCTTCGGGCATCTGCGCCCAATGCGAAGCGGCCAACGCCAATCGTTCGTGCTCTGACACCACCTTTTCTGAGGGAGCGTCGTTGCTGCGTAGTGTGTCTTTTGAGTCCCCTTCTGCGAGCACCGAGAGCGGTGTGGACACCAACAGGAAGAGCACGAGCAAAAGCCAGGCCCGCGAATGCATAGCCATCGGACTCATGCGAGGCTTTTGAAGGAACCTCTTGTCTGTGTGTGAACAATTCAACTCCATCATAGACCATTGTAAGCAGAAATCGCTGCGTCGGTCTTGGCCACGGAAACTCTCCAATCGGTTTCTGTACCCATCAACGCACGAATCGCATCAACGTTTTCGGGAATAACATCCGACTCTTGGTGAATGGCTTGGAAATAGTACAGCGTGTTCCCGTCAAGTTTAACGCCGTCTTCCCACACAAAAATTTCGTGGAGATCGCCCCATTTGCGGCCAATGTCCCGTGCATATTCCATCACTTCAGCGGTGGTCGTGATGTTCGTCTCAGCACCGTTCATGATGATAATGCGTGGATTCTTGCCCCAGAGTTTGAGAACGGATTCCGTGGTAAGGCCATGACCTTCAGGCAAGAAGGCCACGATTGAATGGCAGTGCATCAATGTCGTCGGCACGGCAACCGCCATTGAATTGATGTCAATCTCGGGTTTGACCGTCATAACGTCCGGCCCGTGATGTGAGGGGACTTTGAGCACGGGTTTGATGGCATTGATGGGGCCTTTCTTCGAGTCCCCAGGGTCGGCTGCTCGGCGAATCATCGTGCATTCAACTTTCAGCGATCCGCAGTGCTCGTACAGGGGAACCAGGGTTCGAGAAAGTCCCGTTGTGTTGCACGATACGACGCGCGTCCCCGCCACGTTGAGGTTGGCGGTGTGATTGGCGGAAGACGTGTAAGACATACCAACCATGGCGTGCTTTTCACCGCCTTGGAAGATGTACTTTACACCAGCCGAAGTGTAGGCTTCTTTGTTGGCGGCTCCAACTTTTCCTGGTGAGCAATCCACCACCACATCGGCCACGGCGAGGAGGTCGTCTAAGCCTCCATGACACGCATAGCCAGCGGGTTCGAAGGCCGCGATTTTATCGGCGTCGTTGTAGGTACAGTACAACGGGTAACCCTTGCGAACGGCCAAATCACATCCAAACGAAGGTCGTGTTTTTGTGACACCGACGATTTCCATATCGTCCTGTGCATCCACGGCATCCGCCACGCGCTTTCCGATTGTACCGTATCCGTTGATGGCGACTTTGATGGTCATAACCTTCACCAATCCTTGCTCACCAAGGCCGTCAATAAAGGCTTCTTCACCGGCGGCATTGCGTAATTGGTGAACAAAGCCACGGCCAACTGCACCATGAATAGCAGTTTATTTGTGGTGGAGACACGACCACGATTCATGGCGGATGGTAACCCCGTTGTTCAGCGGTCGATGAACATCAACGAAAAATTGGGCCCTCGCCTCGTCGCCGCTGCCGAGCAGAATGCGATTCTTCGAATTGGGTGGACCAACGCCGGGGACCCCGTTCCAAAAGACGGAGAACTCGGATTGTGCCCTGCTCTTCCAGAGGGAGCGCGACTTCGTGCACTCGGTGTTCTCGGTTCGTGGGTTGCTGCCTTCGGACGCGGAGGCACGTTCACATTGCAAGGCGATGCTGGAAGTTTTCTCGGAGCGGCGAATCAAGGAACATCGGTGATTTGCGAACGCATGGCTGGCCACTTCGTCGGGTACAGAATGGCATCGGGCACCATCACCGTGATGGACGGATGTGGAAGCGATGCTGGAGCAGAAATGACCGGAGGGCACTTGTTTGTTCGAGGCGCAACCGGGCCCCGAATTGGTGGCGGGATGGAAGATGGATTGATCGTTGTTCACGGCGACGTAGGTCCCGACCCGGGCGCCGGCATGACCGGGGGGAGAATCGTCATCAACGGACGCTGCCCTACCCCACCACCCGGTGTTCTTCTTCGACCACTTGCCAAGAAAGAACTCAAAGAAATCAATGCCCTGCTCGATGATGAATCCATGCACGTTCCATCCGATGCCGTGTGCTTGACTCCGCAGGAAGGGTTGCACATTGAGCGCACAGGATATGCCGTGTCAAGCGACGACCTTTCGAACATCGGACTGACCAGCGACAACCAACAACTTGTCCCGTATGAGACGGTCGACACCGTGGCACTGATCGGCCTTTCCGAGGAAGTTCAGTCGCTGGCTCTTCCTTTGCCACTTCTACCTTGTCTCGCCTCGGGTGCGACCATGACACCCAACAAAAAAGCCGATGAAACGGTTAGCCATCTTCTCAATCGACACCCCGCCATGGTGGAAGAGCTTCCTCGAGCCGTGGACATCCTCATGCTGAATCGAAACAATCTGCTCTCGATTGGAGAGGCATTGCCCTCTGCAGGTGGATTCGCCATTGACCTCACGAACCTTCCACCGATGGACGCAGAGCAACTCGACGGATTGCTCGTTGCGCTGCGTTCACTGGCCATTGAACACGCACCAGCCGTCCTCATTGACACCATCGGCCGCGTGCAATCCTTGCATGCACGCGCCGCCCACCATCGCTTTGACTTGGCCGTGGCTCGGATCGAGGACGGTTCTGGCATCTCTGAAGCGGCATCCCTCCCCCTGACAGGACGCTCAAAGAAAGAGCACCTTACGAATGACACCATTCAGACCGGCTTCTTGTTGGGTTTTGCAGCCAGCGGGCATGATTTGGCGGTGTTGATGGCCTCCGGCATCGAAATCGTCAGTTGCAATCCACCCATGGCCGATACCGAAGACGTGGCTTACTGGCTCCAAGGAACACAGGAAGACTTGGCCAACGAACTGCGTAGAATCGGCATCAACAGCATTGACAGCCTGGAGCGAAAGCACCTTCGTGCGCTCAACCATGAAACAGCTTCTGTGAGCGGATTGCGCTTAGCGGGGTATGAACGGCCCCTCCCACAATGGTTTGCAAGGTGATGCGTTGTGCCCACAATCTCTGTCCCACAAACGCTTCTCAAGGCCCTTGTTGAACAACGGGGCTTCAACCATGACATCGACCAGGTCAATGAACAGCTTCCTTTGCTTGGGACCGACATTGACACCTGCAATCAAGCGACGTTGGACATTGAAATCTTCCCAGACCGTCCCGACTTGTTGAGCGGTGAAACCCTTGCCTATGCCATGGTCAATTTTCTGCATGGCGCACCAGCCTCACCGGACTTGGAGGTGACCCCAAGCGGACTTTCCATCACGGTTGATGAAGAATTGAAGACCATTCGACCTGTCATCTATGGCGCCGTTGTTCGCAACGTCAGGGTTCCTGAAGACGACGAAGGAAATGACCAATTCATCAAGGCCCTCATGGACCACCAAGAAAAACTTCATTTCGCCCTCGGCCGGGGTCGTCGACGAGCGTCCATTGGTGTCCACGATTTGGCCAAGCTTGCCCCACCCTTCCGCGTGATGTCCGTGGCAGGTTCACATTCGTTCATACCGCTCGCCAGCGATGAGCCGATGACCGTGTCAGAAATCTTAGTCAAACACCCGAAAGGCATGGATTATGCTCACCTCTTGGAGGGCATGGAACGGTTCCCACTCATCGTTGATAGCGATAAGAAAGTCTTGTCGTTCCCACCCATTATCAACGGTGAACACACAACCGTCACCGGAGCAACCCGGGATTTCTTTGTTGATGTCACGGGTTGGGATGAACGGGCCTGTGAAGCAGCCTTGATGCTCGTTTGCCTCCAGTTGGCTCAACGCGGCGGAGCGATTGAATCCGTTGACATCACAACGTGCGATGGAGAACAACTCACCATGCCAGCAGGCCAGGGGAAAGTACATTCGGTGCCAGAGGAATTGGTGGAAAGCCTTCTCGGGAGAGCGTTTTCCGATGATGAATTGCATACCGCTATTGGTCGAATGGGAGGCAGATTTGATGGCCGTCAGCCCGCTGCAAGCGATGCGCCGAAGGTTTCGACCAGGATGGCGGTCGCAAGAGCAGGGACCTCTGAACTTCAGTTTACCATGCCTCGGTGGAGGTTTGACCTCCTCCATCCAGTTGACCTCGTTGAAGAACTCGCTATCGGCCATGGATACGAAGACCTTGGCACCGATGCACCAAAAGCGACCCTCACTGCTCAGCCACGGAGCGACCATCACATGCGGCGCCGGTTACGGACCTCCATGCAAGGCATGGGCATGATGCAGATTCAATCGCTCACGCTCTCCAACGAAAGCGATCAGTTCACACACATGAGATGGAATCCGAACCATGCGGTCACCGCCATCACCAACCCAATAACGGTTGAACACACCATTCTACGCCAACACCTCCTCCCGGGTTTGCTCAAATTGTTGGCCAGTAACCGCCACCACGATCTACCACAATCGGTATACGAACTTGGGACCGTCGTTCGTGATCATCAAAACACCGATCGGCTCGCATTCATCACCGCAGAACGTAGCGGAGGTTTCGCTGCCGTTCGTGGGCGCATTCAGGCGCTTTGCAATGACCTGGGGGTCCACGAGTGGGAAGCACAAGCGATGCCAAAAGGCGAAGGACCTTGGCTCAGCGGTCGAGGTGCGAAACTGATCATCAACGGGGCTTGGGTCGGTTGCTTCGGTGAGTTGGATCCGGCGGTTGCTTCTCACTATGACCTTCGAGTCCCACTCAACGCGGCAGAACTTGACGTCAAGGCCTTGATGGATGCCGTAGCAGACCCAGTTTGAGGCGTCCAAATGTGCGGCCGTTTTGCCCTTTCGACATCCATGAACGAGGTTGCTTTGAGAATGGAATCTGAACCACTCTCAGACATGACGCCATTCAAACCCTCATGGAACATAGCACCTCAACACCTCATTCCTGTTGCCACTGAAATCGGGGTGGATGGGACGAGCAAAGTTGGCCGCCATTTCAGGCTGATGCGGTGGGGGTTTCGACCATCATGGGGCAAGGCCTCCCACAGGGAACCCATCAACGCACGCTCCGAAACCATGCACGAAAAGCCGATGTTTCGAGGAGCAGCTCAACGCCGAAGGGGCATTGTTCCTGCCGATGGATGGTACGAATGGATGACGACGCCCCAAGGCAAGACACCTTGGTACCATCGAGAAGAGAGTGGGTTTTCGATGATGGCCGTTCTTTGGGACACATGGACCGATGCAAAAGAGCATCTCGAGTGGTGCGTCGTCCTTACACAAGTTGCGAACGAAGATTGCCGTGATGTGCACAACCGTATGCCAGTGCTTCTCGATGAGGAGAGTGGGAATGCTTGGCTTCGCGACGGGGTCGTGCCGCCTCAACCAGAATCGGGAACAATCCACCGATACCCTGTTGACCGAATGGTCAACAATTTGAACCATGATCATGCAGGGTTGGTTCAGCCGATTCCACGATTGTTTGATCATGAATACGGTGCATAAGTACCGTCAGCGTTCTTGACGTGAGGTGTGGGTTCAAATCCTCCGTCGGCGAGTTGCTTGTAATGGTAGCCATCGGTGTGATGAATCCAAGTGAACGAGGGGGGCGCTTGCTTGCTTGGTTCCTCTGTGACGACCGAACCGTCCGGTTCGTTTGAAACACCCTGACTCCCGTTGATCTCACCAGTAGCACCCTCGTACCGCACCGACTGGTCGCTGGCGGCTTTGACGTCTGCCGACCCGCCACCAAACAGTGCAAGGGCATCTTTGTAGGCACCTGTGTCCGTTTTGATGCTCGTTCGTGCAATGGGGTCCTCGCCCCGTTTGTAGACAACAGGAGCCGGGGGAGCCTCGTGCAATTCAGTGATGACTTGCTTTTTCTTGAAGGGCCAAAACGGGGGCATAGCCTCACGAACTGGATGGACCACAAGAATGCTACGACGAATGTTTGGTCAACATGGGGAGCCATTGATAGAGGATAACGGCAACACCGAACCATGCGGTGGGCTCTGCTTCTCACTGTGTTTCTCCTTCCAGCCTTGCTCCCGCTGGCGGAAAGCTGGGCTGAGGAGGTTGGCAGGGACACTGAGATTCTTGATTTTACAGCCCCAAACGCACTCTATGTCCATCAAAATCAAACCATCAGCACCTACATCACGGTCCATAACAAGGCTGACGAAAACCAAGCCTTCACAATACAACCTCTTTCAGTCCCCGAGCCCCTCAGCACGGTTGGCCTACCCGTGACTGAACTCCTTGTTCCAAATCATCTGAAACAAATCGCCTTCGGTGTGCGAGCAAGCGCCGACGCAACGTATCAAAATCTAACCGTTTCATTTTCAATCACGAGCGACCTTGACCCCAACTTGAATGAAACCGTTTCCATGGATGTTGCCATCGTACCTTGGTCAAATCTCAAGTTCGGTGTTGATGATTTCACGGCTTTTACCGTTGATGAACTGGTCCGAACGGCCGTGGCGGTGAACATCACAAACAATGCCTCCTTTTCAGATGACGTGACCTTCACGGTCTCCACACAATCGTCATGGAACTGGGGCTGGAACATGCCAAACACCAATGGAAACGAAGCCTACACAACCATGTCGCCCAACACCCTCTCGTACGTGTACCTCTGGATCGACGTCCCAGCGATTGTTGACGGTGCACCGCTCGCTGGAACCGGACCACGGTTCACGCTCTCGGCCACCTCCGGTCTTGATGCCGGCGCGTCCACATGGAGTTTTGATTTGTTGATGAACGAGAAGAGAAACGCAAGCATCGACCACATCGATGCCTCACTGAACGTCGCCCCCAATCAAGACGGTCGCCTCAATGCCGTGGTACGAAACGTCGGAAACACACCAAACGTGTTGAACATCACCTTGCAGGCACTCACGCCTCAGGGAACCTTGGTCCCTGGCACAAGTCCGTCCGACCGATTCAACAACAGCGGATGGGTCGTAGCTTTGTTTGGAGGGCTTGAGGGTGTATCCTTGGAACCCAATGAATCGCGAACCATCGAAATTGGATTCCAGGCTCCCAACGAATTCCAGGGGCAAATGCACGTTGAATTACAAGTGTTTGCTGAAGGGGCAAGGTCCAACCTTCAACGAGTGAAAACCGTGGCCAGCATCAACAGAATTACATCTGCTATCATGACCGCTGAAACAACCGGTTGTCAATCTGTGTTGCCAAATCAAACCTGTTCGCTTGAGATCTCCGCTCAAAACACGGGAAACTCCGTTAACACCTTCCGTGTACGTGAGGTAAGCAATACCGGCGGATTTGATGTGGACCTTTCGCCCGAGGACCTGTTTTTGCTGCCGAATCAAGCCAAGCAATTTCGTACCATCACCATCACTGCACCCACAGAGGGCATGGCATACCAGAGCGGTACAACCACGATTGAATTGCTGGACGACACCGGTATGGTGGTTGACGACGTCGAAATTTCGATGCAAGTAGCACCCGAGATCGAGTGGACGTTTCGTAGTGTCGAAGAGCAAGTGGACGCGAAAGGCCGCCTCTCCATTGCCTTGGAAGTGAGGAACGACGGGAATGCGATTGACGGCCTTGTGGTGCAACTCCAATCAAGCCATTTGGTGGACATGGGATTCATACCGCCCGACATTGCCGTGTACGAAGAAGGGGTTGAATACCCGCGTTCTTTTGAGGTGAACAACGTCCCTCTGAACTCAAACTTTACCATTCGGGCATGGGTTCAATTGCCTCAGGATCAGGACACCAACGGCACCGTGTTCGTCAACACCACCATTCGTTCTCGATTGGCGCCCGACACCGCCTTCGTCCACACCAGCACAGGCGATTACCTCGGTCAGGCATGGATGCCGAACGACGCAGACGAGGAAGGGGTTGACTGGAGGGGTTTGGCGTCCACCGCTGTGCTCTATGTGAAAGCATGGTGGGGCGTCGGGTTCAGCATTCTTCTCGCTTCCATCATTCTTTACAAAGCCGTGATTGACCGTCAACGGCGTATGGAAGAACAGGAAACACTCCCTTACCAGAAATCGTCGCAAAGCTCCGACGATTGGATGCTGAAGTACCAAACAGAAACACCAAAACCTGAACCCGAGGTTCAGGCTGTGCCACCTCAGGAAGTTCCCAAAGCAACCTACGAAGCCATGTTCCGACACCAACACGGAACAGCCGAACCGATGCAAGGACGCATGGACACCTCATTGGTCGCCGCAGCAACCGTCGTCCTTGACAGGCGGATGGAGGAAGGCATCGGAGACAAACTCAAGCCTGACAACATCAAATCCACTGATGTCAGTGCATCTTTCGAGATGAACATTGCCGCTACTGAACCCTTCCAAACCGACACACGACCGACCACCACGGAGCCTGTTGTGCGCGAACCGATTGATGATTTGGAGTTTTGAGGTGGTCGTTTGCATGTAGGTCTTGATGAGGCAGGGAGAGGACCTGTGCTTGGCCCTCTTGTCATTGGCGTCTGCTGTATACCCGATGGTGCCGCGGACCTACTCCTTGCCCAAGGTGTCAAAGATTCCAAACACCTCTCACCGAAAAAACGGCAAGCGCTGGAAACGTGGTTCAACGAACAACCAACCGAAGATGGTTGGTTTGGCACGACGGTCTCCATCCAACCCGAAACCATTGACCATGCCCTCCAAAACCAAGGCCTAAATTGGCTGGAGGTCGATGGATTCCGTGAAGCGATTCTTGAGCTCCCCCAGCGATCAGACATGCACATTGTTGCCGATGCATGCGATGTGAACGCTGAACGTTTCACAAAGCGAATCACGGATGGCCTGAGCGGATGGCCATGGAAAGGAAGCAGCATGATTTCCGAGCACAAGGCCGATGAACGGCACGCAGTGGTCTCCATGGCCAGCATACTGGCAAAGGAAGAAAGGGACAGGGCAATGAGAGCCATGTCCAAGCGTATTGGCTTCAATCTTGGTTCAGGCTATCCGGCCGACCCTGCAACAAAAGCATCCCTTGACCGATTGGTGCTACAATCAGGAATTGACGAGGAGGTTCGATGGGGCTGGGCTACCATCGAACGTTATTGGAGGAAAAACCGGTCGGGCGACGTCCCGGTACGAGGCGTTCCACGAACAAAACAACAGCTGCTCTTCCAAAAAGATGCATCACGCATTTCTTGAAGGGGCGATGCCAGCAGGGATTGAGCGACATGGACTGGCAACCCGACAAAGAAACGCATGACTTGATTCGTCATGTCGCCATTCAAAACGCGCTCGAATATGAAGGCAAGGCCGCTGTTGGTTCTGTCATCGGCCGAATCATGGGCATGCGAGGCGACCTTAGGCAGCATGGGAAGGCAGTTACCGGGTTGGTCGCACAGGAGGTTCAATCCGCCAACGCCATGGCCGCTGAACAAGGATTGGAGGCGGTTCGTGAAGTGCTCAGCCAGGAAGCCCCCCACCTCCTCGAAAAGCGTGAAGTCAAAGCACGCCGAGAAGGGCTCCCGGAGTTAAAGAACGCCAAAAAAGGCGAAGTTGTTCTTCGTTTTGCACCCAATCCCAACGGGCCGTTGTCCTTCGGGCATGCACGAGGGCTTGTGATCAACAGCAGTTATCGCGAAATGTACGACGGAGAATTCATTCTTCGCTTTGATGACACGGACACCAAAGTCAAGCCACCCATGCTCGAGGCCTACGAACTCATTCAGGAGGAAACGGAATGGTTGACTGGACGAAAACCGGATCGTGTCATTTACGCCTCGGACAGAATAGATGTCTACTACGAACACGCCATGGTGATGTTAAATCAAGGATTCGGATATGTCTGCCGCTGTACGGCAGATGAATTCAAGGAGTTCAGAATTTCAAAAACGAATTGTCCTTGCAGAACACAACCAATTTCAGACAACATGGTCTTCTGGAAGCGAATGCTCGAAGGGAAATTTAAGCCGGGGGAGGCCGTTGTTCGTGTGAAAACCGATATGGAGTTGAAGAACCCTGCATTGAGGGATTGGCCTGCTCTGCGACTCCAGGACACCAAGGTTCACCCGCATCCACGGCCAGAAATCGCATCAACGTACGTTGTATGGCCGCTGTTGGACTTCCAAAGCGCCATAGAAGACCATCTTCAAGGCGTCACTCACATCATACGTGGGAAAGATTTGATGGATTCAACTCGCAAACAAACCTTGCTGTACCAACATTTTGGATGGACCTACCCGGAAACCATGTACTGGGGTCGCGTAAAAGTTCACGAATGGGGTGGCTTTTCAACGTCTCAAATGCGGTCAGACATCGAGGGTGGGACCTACGACGGGTGGAGTGACCCACGCCTACCAACCCTAGCTGGTTTACGCAAACGCGGTACACAAGCAAGAGCTCTTCGGAATTTCTGGATGGAACTCGGCATCACGCAGAAGGACATTTCTGTGCCTCTGGCCACGTTGTACTCCCACAACACGAAGGTTATCGACGACGACGCACCACGGCTGGCGTTCGTTCGCCACGCAGCCGAGTTTACGTTAGAGGGAGAGCATCCCAAAAAACTGGACATCCCGGTCCACCCAAACCACCCCGAGATGGGTCAACGCACCTGGGATTTGAGCGATGGACAAATTTGGCTTGAAAGCGATGACCTCGAAAAAATGGACCTCCGTCTAAAGGAATTTGCCGATGTCGCACTCCACGATCGTGTGGCCCGTGTTGAAAGCATGGAGCGAAGCGACCAACGACCAATTGTCCACTGGTTGCCTGACAAAACCTCTACCGAGGCCGTTGTGATTGGTACAAAGAACGACACTGTATTCCATATCGAGGGGCGTTTGGAACACCACGCCTACACGCCTGGGACCATTGTTCAACTCGAGCGTGTGGGCTATGCGATTTTCACGGACGAAACAACGCTGTTCCTTTGCCATGAGAGCCTCAAGGACGATTGAGGGAAGCAAGAACCAAGACCTTTGAGGGTTCTCGTTGGTTCATGGGAAAGAAGGTTGCTGACCTCACGCTCGATGATGAACACATGACGGTGGGTGGTGAAGATACACTCCAAGAGGCTGCTAAACGCCTATTGACCATCTCAGGAGGATTGGTTGTCGTACTCGACGATGAACAGCGCGTCAAAGGTGTGCTTGGACAGCGTCAATTGATCAAGGCCTTGGGCGAGGGCGTTGACGCTACGTCAGCCCAATGCCACCAGCACATGGAAATGGATTTCATGAAAGTGAAGTTGACCGATTCGCTGAAGGACGTACTGGCCAATGTACGCTTGAGAAGCCCCCAGGCCGTCATTGCAGTGGATGAGCACGATGAATTCATCGGGTATTTTTCGCCCGGAGACTATCAAGAAGCCGTTCAGCTTATTGACAATCTGAAAGGATTGAACC
The DNA here is from genome assembly GCA_002502295.1 of Euryarchaeota archaeon UBA561. Taxonomy (GTDB): domain Archaea; phylum Thermoplasmatota; class Poseidoniia; order Poseidoniales; family Poseidoniaceae; genus Poseidonia. Next base: position 19,281 of record DANX01000111.1, read on the forward strand.
TCTGATCAAGCGACGAGTTTGATGACTCGCCCGCAACCTGAACAGTTGAAGCGATGAGGACGCACATCGGTGGTGATCGGGTTAGCTGTTTGGCAAGCAGGGCACTGAATTTTAGGATATTTGGGCGTTGATGTCTGGCGCGACACACCCACCAACCGGGGGCTGGCAACAGCCGTTACCATCCAAATGACGGCGACAGCCCCCAACGCTATGCCGATGAACGCAATCGGATATCCAAACATCGTCACCAGGAGAACAAAGGGTGCCAACACCGTTTCGAGGTAGAGGTACGTTCGACGCCGATTTCGGGTCAAGCGGAGACCAACAACAAAGGCCCCGAGCAGTCCAACCAAGGTCAAAACGCTCAGGGTAAGAGGGGCGTATGCCGGTGAGGCCGTTGGTAAGGTGGAGAGGGCGAAGGTTTCGCTTTGGTCAATGTTTTCTCCTTCCATCGTGATTTGATCACCCCAAGGCATGCGGGAAACAGAGAAGTCAAACGCTTTCGATTCACGTACGATGCTGTTGCTCAGTGCCGTCATGGCTGAAGAGCGTGCGTTGAGTGTCAACGAATAATCGCTCCACAGAGGAGCAGGTTGAACGACGATGAAGTTTCGGAGCAGGTCAATACGTGTGCCGTCCTCGACGATCTCGGTTGTTGAGAAACGCAAGGTCACGGGGTGATTGATCACGGCGGTTTTTCCGTTCAAATCAACCTCGATTTTTAGTTCATTGAACGACCGGAAGTCACCCAGTAATTCTTCCGTATCAAGACCGAGTCCTGCGTTAAGGTACATCGGTCCAAGGCTGACCATTTGCCGCTCAAATTCAGAACGCTCCACTTCTTCGATGAACCGACTCACGCGGTCCTCATCTGAAACAGCCCCTGCTGAAAAAGCACGAAGCATTTGGGACAGAGATGGGTTTTCATCGCCGATGTGGTCCATCCCCCATCGCATCCAAAACGCCATTTCATCATCGATCGTGATGGTTGTAATTCGCTCAAGCATTAACCCACCATCACGGTTTTCAAGATTCATGGAGATGTCAAGAACCATGCTGCTCCCTGCTCCATCGGTTCTCAGGGGTTCATCGGGAGGGTAGTAGGTGCCGGTCCCGCCACCCGTGTCAAACGTTTCAATTTCAAAGGTCGCAGAACCTCGGAGCGAAGGTTGACCCGGTTGGAATTCAAGTTCAACTTCAACGTTGATTGATTCAATGCCACCAGACGCTCCCGACCATGTCCATGTGACACGGACGGTATCGCCGACCGCCGTTTCAATGGGATCGCCGGAGACCGGAATCCCGTTCACTTTCAGCATGATGGACTCGGCCATGGCCAATGTTGAGAGGCCCCAAGGCGAGTCGAGTCGCACGGCAAGGTACACATCTGAACCCTCAATTTCGGGTTCAACCATGAAGATGTCCATCAGTGGAATGGTCGCTTCAAGCGACGACGCGTCATCCTCGCTGCCCCACAAAAATTCCAATTTTGCATCTGCGGCGGGAACGCTAAACAACACGGCTTGGACCGTTAGTTCAATCTCGATGTTGGACGATCCGCTGGTGGTGAATGCTTCAACATCAATGTCGAACGACAGCGCCCCAGAACCTTGCGCAAGGAAGGAAGAACCCGGCTCGGTTTCAGTACTGAAACTCTTGGAGCCAACGCTCACAGTGGCCGTTGCGTTGAGACGAACGCCCGCAGCGTTTGAGACTTCGTAATTGATGGAAAACGTCCATGTCGAGGAGGGGACTTCGCCGGCCCACGTGTTGGGAAGCAACCAGCGTCCAATGCTCTCTTGGGACGAGATCGAGGTTTCAACGCTCACCGATTGCGCCTCTTCGCCCAAATCTGCCTCAAACGGCGTGAGTCGCTTATTGCTATCGCTTCCGATGAGGTAGAGTTCAACCGGCGCTGCATCGCAACAGACCAAAGTGTCCTCACCAGAGGCTGCTTGGCTTGAACCAACCAAGGGGGTGATGATGGTGGCCATCAAAATCGTACACATCAAAAGGGCACGACGCATGGTTCTCATGGTAGGCCAAGAACCAATGGCTCATAACTTCAACTCCTATGCGTGAGGAGTTTCGGCTCAAAGTGCCTTTTCCAAGAGCGCTCCAAGTTCTTTTTCAAACAGGGTGACAAGGGCTTCACCAACCTCTCCCTGCAGTTCATCCGGGAGGAGTCGTAAACCGAGTCGCGTCGCTGCCCTCGTCGCTTTTAGTTCAGCATAGATGCTACGAGCTTTTGAATGGAAATAGTAGGCGACCGCTTCTTTGATTTCTGCTTTCAGTTCAGGGTCCTCGTCAACCTTGGCACGGATATGGCTTTTGAGTTCATCCTTGACGAGATCACGGAAGGCTTCAATCACTAAATCCTCTGTTGACATCAGTTCTTGAATCTGATTTTGGATGCTTCCGGTCAACAGTCGCTCAATCGCCATGAATTGGCTAAGCACATCTTAGGTTTGAATCCGTCGCTTAATCAGCGATTGACAAGAAGCCCGTGCGAAGCCATCGATCCAACAACGATGAAGCAAACAAACGACCGTCGTTCATCTCCTCTGGCCAAGCGTGCCGCACGGCATGAACCTGACTTGCAAGGTCGACGTCAGCATCCCCAACCAGCATCCGATGCCAAACCAATTCTTCGAGCCTTGGCGTTGAGAGGTCGTCCTCGGTCAAGCACGGGAGTAAGACTTCGCTCAACGCTAAACTTCGCTGATCAACGTCCATGGTGGGCCAAACTTTGCGAAGCCGAGAAAGTTGCCGTTCGGAGAGACCGGGAATCATGCCAACGGCAGGCTTGGCAACTTCTGGCAACGGAACAAGCCGAAGACTGCCCTCCTCGCCGAGATGCTCAACAATTACGGTGTGAACTGGGTCCATGTTCGTGTCCAAGGCGGCACGCAGCCACAGACCAAGGGAGATGTATGGACGTAGTTTTCTGACACGGCGCCCACCGGGCGCTAGGATGGCGGCGATGGCTCCTGCTTGGACAACGGAATCAAGAGCACCTCCTAAGCGACGGTTTTTCGAGCCAAGTTCAACGCTTGCCTGAAGCGGTACAACATGAACGTGGTCTTTTTTGGGGAGGTCATGCATTTCCCACGTTGCCTCCTCCACGTCCACGACGACGGTCAAACCTGTTGCTTCTACGGACCAGGCGGGAGGGGCGTCCCGAGGCAGATGATGGCGCGGGGTAAAGAAGCGCCTTCTGTACTTCACCCCAACATCAAGGCAGGCAGCCTCAAGCTGGCCAATGGCCAAAACGCCCTCAAGGCTCGCTGGGCCGGTGATGTGGACCATGTCGGCTTCCTTGATGGCCGCAGCGTGGTTGAGAAGAACAGAGGCCGCAGGTGCGAACATTGGTGTCGTGAGGACATCTCGCATGGTGAAACATTCCGAGGAACGGCGCGTTCCTCATGAAGGTGTTCGTTGGATTGGTTGAATCACTCAACCATCAAGCGCAATTCCTCGCGCTTGTACCGCCAGTCTTCAGGCAGGCGCTTTTCTCCAATGTAGTAGGAGGCCAAGCGACGAATTTTAGCTTCAGTGATTTCAAGCGCACGCTTGTTGTGAATGTCCTTGTGGTTTCCAGACCCCAAGTGATTGATGATGCCGACCGCTTGACGCATGAGGTTCATCATGTCTTCCGGGTAGGTGCCGCTCATGTCGTGTTCTGCAAGGACTTGGCCAATGCGCTTTCCGAGAACAAGGCGGACGTTTGGGACAGCGTGCTTGTCGCGAAGAACGGTGCCAATTTGTGCCGTCGAGAGACCGGATTTAGCAAGGTCAAGAATGAGGGACTGAACCGCATCTTTGTCGGTGTTGGACCATTCAGGTGCCTCAGAAACATGTGGGCGAGATGAGCCGCTTTGGCCTTTTCGAGACTTGTACATTCGTGCCATTTCACACCACCAAGCGGCTTTCCGACTTATCTCCCCTTCTTAATCACTCCGCCAGAGCACAGCGTACCAAGGCTTCACTTTTTCTTCCTTCGTTGGTGGGATTTGCCAAGCGTTCCCGGCGTTCCAGACCATTCCCAACCGGCCGCTACTGCACGAGCCAATCCA